>NZ_JBKQTQ010000099.1:0-2827 GCF_052143115.1 Mycobacterium sp. | reverse complement strand
TGCCGTTAGTCCCACCGATGTGGTGCGCCAAACCCATCCGGGCCCCGCAACTTGGTTGGGGAATCGTAGTGGTCATGACTCCTTCCTCGTCGAAGCAGCCACCTGGCTTCGGGCTCGTGGGCTGGGCTGAAGCATCAGGTTCCGCCTCACCGTCATCCCCCAATCGGGCCGTTTGACCCGAGAATGTGCGCCTCAGTGCCCATCAGCGGTACCGGAGTTGGCGGCGTTCGCCACGGTCGACAGGACAAGTACCAGGTCAGTGCCTATCAGCCGGAAGTCCAAGCATGCGAGCAAGCCAGCATTCGGAGCCTGTGAGCGGTCAGACTGTCGGGTAGTTCGGCGAACGTCTCGGCGACTGCATGCTGGCACATGCGAGCGACAGCTATGACGCTTGACGTGTAGCCGATTTGGTGGGAAGGAAAGCAGGTCAGAGTTTGTAACCCTGACCTGCATTTCTCGGTGGAGCTGCCGGGAATCGAACCCGCTACAAAAAGTGGCGTGACCTGTGAAAACAGGGAATTTGACTACGCCAAACGACGCGAAAGACGTGAGGCGAACTGCGGATACATCGAAAGGTGTTGACGCCGTCAACACGGGTCCGGCAGTAAAGCGGGAACGTATACAACGATCGTGCGGACTGTGAAGGAGTCTGCGGGGTTGCTGTGAAAAATTGTCGCGCGCCTGCGGTCCGGTGTTTGCGTCGCAGCGGCGTTCACTACATGTCCTCCGTGCGTCAAGCTCCGCCGCGTCGGCCGGGTTCCGACTTTTCCAATCCAAACGGAAGTCACGCTATTGACCGATGTAGGCGTGGGCCAGAAGGCGTTAGGCGCTTCATCGGTGCCTTTGGTCCTTCGGATTGCATCTCTTCAGCCCTAACAATCACGGCCCCCCTGAGTGATCCTGACGGTGGGTACATAGCCGATCGGAAGCGAACTGAAATGTTGCAACCACCACGTCGCGCGATCTTGGTGGGCGTTGACGGCTCAGCAGCGGCACTGGGTGCCGTACGGTGGGCGGCCCATGATGCCGCCCTGCGGAATGTGCCGCTGACCCTGGTCCATGTCGTCAACGCCCCCGTACCGGGGTGGTCCCAGGTCCCCGCGCCGGCCGGCTTCAGGCAAGGGCAGGAGAAGCGGGCACGCGAATTCATCAAGTCAGCGATCAAGGTCGGCGAAGAGAGCACTGGTGAGCGCGGTCCAGTGCAAATCGATAGCAAGGTGTTTTATTCGGCCACCGTCTCGACGCTCGTCGGCCTTTCCAAAGAGGCGGAGATGGTCGTGGTGGGCTATCGGGGGCATGGCGGCGTGTTGGTCCGCAACTTCCTTGGCTCGGTGAGTTCGGGATTGGTCTACCATGCGCATTGCCCGGTCGCCGTGATCCACGACGAGGAACCGCTGGTCGCCAATGTCGCACGGGCGCCGGTGCTGGTGTGCATCGACGGCTCGCCGGCGTCGGAAGCAGCGACTGCGATTGCATTCGACGAAGCGTCACGACGAGGTGTCGGTTTAATGGCCCTGCACGCCTGGACTGATCTGCGGGTTTCCGACTTCCCGAACTTTAATTGGGACGCTCAGCTATCCGACGAGGAGGAGACGCTTGCTGAACGGCTAGCGGGTTGGCAGGAACGCTATCCCGACGTGCGGATCCATCGCAAAATCGAAGTTGGTGATGCGGCGAGTCCGCTGATCGAGGCGTCCAAACGGGCGCAACTGATTGTGGTCGGCAGCCACGGCCGCGGCGGGTTCGCTGGCATGTTGCTGGGCTCGGTCGGGGCGGCGGTGGTCAACAGGGCTAGGATCCCTGTGATCGTGGCGCGTCAGTCCTGACGGCGGCCGTTGTGGGTTGGCATTGTGCCAAGCAATGCCACGGGACCGACACTTCACCGCATTGCTGATGCGGATGTTGACGTGCGTAAGCACCGGCCAGGTGGGTCAGGAACATGAAACGGGCGCTGTTCACCCAGCACTCTGACCTACCGTTTTTGGTGGAGCTGCCGGGAATCGAACCCGTTCTTGACTTGCGGAAATGCGGTTTGACCTGCACATAAGCTACATGTGGTTCCCGTTGGTTACGCGAGATTCCTGGGGCTTCCGCCGGAGATGTTGGCGGCGCCAACACCCGGACCAGGCGGACGACCCGGGCCAAATTCGTTTGCGAGAAACGATTACGGTCGAAGGTATGAGCCCCCTGTCAGGATTGAACTGTTCTGACGCCCCAGCAGACGAGGCCGAAAAGCCGTCCTAGCAGCGGAAGTTCATCACCGCAGATCACTGGAGATATCTGTAACTGTGGGCAAATTGTGGGCAATATGTGGGCAGAGGCCCGGTTACACATACCGCCTCGACGGGCTAACGCAGTTCCCCGGCCCCTTGTTGGCTCGACACGCTAGCGCGTGCCAGACTTGTGCCGACACCACCGCAAGTGAGGCCGACACGCATATCGCAAACGGTCAACAACCAGACCGCCGCGATGGATGCCGCCGCGCGGGCAGCCTTGAATGGTTAGCGGGCACCCCAACAGAGATGCTCTGGTCAGCTGGGGCCGCACAGGACCCGACAGCGGTCGGCAACCTCGCTATCGTTCGGCTCCTGGCCATTAGGACTTTGGCCCCTACTCACGATTTCCCTGAGGGGGGACGATCAATCCCGGCTGACGGAAAAACGGAGGCAGAGAAATCACAAAGGAGTCATCATGCCTAACGTCGAGGCAACCAAGAAGGCGTATGCCGCGTTCTCTGCGGGCGACCTCGAAACGGTCCTGAGCATCTTGGACGACGACACCGAGTGGTTCTTGCCCGGTAACAGCACGATCAGCGGCACCTATCGCG
>NZ_JBKQTQ010000098.1:0-7550 GCF_052143115.1 Mycobacterium sp. | reverse complement strand
CAGGCCCAGCGCCGGTTCGGTGTGGGTATCGACGTCAGGGTGGGCGTGCACCGCGGGCTGGTGTACCTCGACGTCGCCCAGGACGACGTTTACGGGCTTGGCGCCAATCTCGCCGCTCGCGTTTGCTCATTGGCGCCGCCCGGGGCGGTGGTGGTGTCGGATGTCGTGGCGTCGCTCATCGGCGACGCGTTCGACATGGAGCGCCGCGAACCGGCCTCGGTCAAGGGGATCGCGGAGCTGGTCGCCCACTGGCGGGTGATCAGGGAACGAGCAGAGGCGTCAAGGATCAAGCGAGGCCCACTGATCGGCCGCGACCGTGAACTCGCGCGCCTCGAGAAGACTTGGGCGCGAGCGCAGTCCGGCAACCTGACCACGCCAGGCGTGGTCTTCCGCGGCGAGGCCGGCATCGGTAAGAGCCGACTCGTCGGTGCGGCGACGGAGCTGGCCGAACGCAACAGCGGTGCGGTGCTGGAGCTCAACGGGTCGCCGTTTCACACCGACGTCGGCCTGCATCCATTTCGCGCCTTGATCGAAAGTCGCTGCGGCATCGAGCAGTCCACCGACGCCGACGACCGGCTCAGAATGCTCGCAGCCGAAATACGTTCAGTGGGATCCGATCCCGCGGACATGGTCCCGTTCCTGGCGCGCGTGGTGGGTGTTCCGGCCGACGGCGATTATCGGCCAGTCATCGCCGAAGGCCAAGGACTGCAGGAGATGATCGTTTCGGCCGTCGGCGACTACCTAGCGGCATGTGTCGGCGACGAGGCGGCACTGCTGGTGGCTGAGGATGTCCATTGGTTCGACCCGTCGAGCCTGGAGGTACTCGGCACAGTGCTCCGCGGCGGGACCGGCCGCCTGATGGTGGTGGCGACCGGCCGTGCCGGAGGATGGCTGCCGACCGACTGGCCCGCGAAGGTGTTCGATCTGGCGCCGTTGACCGATGAGCAGACCGACGCGCTGACCGAAGCACTCGGCCCCGGTTTGACGGCCGAGCAGCGTGCCGCGGTGCGCGCGCGCTGCGACGGGATCCCGTTCTACATCGAACAGATCACCGCCGAGTTGCGAGCCGCCGGGGAGCAGGGCGAAGCCGGTGTCCCGGAGGCCTTGTACGAGCCGCTGTTCGCCAGGCTTCGGGCCAGCGCGCACGCCGTTCCTGTGGTTCGCGCGGCGGCGATCATCGGGAGGCAGGGAGACCGCAGCGAGCTCCAAGCGGTGCTGGACCTCACCGAGGCCGCTATCGACGACGCGATCGACGAACTGGAAGACGCGCAGGTCTTCGAGCCGTGGGGCGTTGACAGTTGGCGCTTCCGCCACGAGCTATTGCGGGAGGTCGCCGCGGAGTTTGCGCCGCCCAGTGTTGCCTGCGCCCTGCATGCTCGCGTCGCCGACGCGATGGTCGACCGGGGCGGCGATGAGGCGGATTGGCCGTTGGTCGGCGCGCACTACGAGCAGGGTGAGCGGTTCGCCGACGCTGTGTCGGCCTACCGAACCGCGGCCGCCCAAACACGTCGGCGCGGCGCACTCGCCGAGGCCCGGGTACACCTCACCAAGGCGCTCGACCAGCTGCGCGGCATAGCTGCCGGTTCCGAGCGTGACCGATTGGAATGCGGTCTGAGGCTGGAGCGCGGACATCTCGCCGGCATAGTCGACGGCTACCAAAGGCCATCTGCCGCAGGAGATTTCGAACCGTGCTTACAGCTACTCGGAGCGCACCCCAAAGACAACGAGCTGCTGGGGGCCCTTACCGCGATCATCAGCTATCACAGTGTGCGTTCGGATATGAACGCGATGGCTGAGGGCGTCGAGATGCTGCGCGCAAGCACCGATGAGCAGCGTCCCTGGCTGCGATACATCATCGAGTCGACAGCGGCCTGGGTAGCCTTGGCTCGCGGCGACCGTGAATCCGCTTTCCAGCACCTGGCCGCGTGGGAAGAGATACTGACGGGCGACGGCGCTCAATTCGCCCAGACAATCGAATTTGTCGGGCTCGACGGGTTCATCGATCTAGGTAGCGTGCGGACGCTCGACAGCGTCCTCATCGGCGACTTCGTCGGCGCTGACGCCATGCTGGCATGGGCGGAACGTCGTGTTGAGCGAACCAGTCCGGACCGTCGAGTGATGAACACCTGCCATGTAGATTCGCTTAGGTTCTGGGCCCTGCTCGAGCGGGGCGATATCCAGGGTGCTGCGACGCTAGCGCGACAGGTCCACGATCTGGCCGCATCACACGGCATCGACACGATCAGGCTGAACGGCGCTACCGCGCGCGCTGCGGCCGATGCGTTGTTGGTCGCGCACGGTGCCAACAGTGACCGCGATGAGTTACTGGGACGGATCGCACGGCTTACCAAACTGCTCGACATGTGGCGGCGTATTGGGCTGGAGGTGTATCGATCTCTCTTCGACGGGGTAGCCGCACGCCTGCTTCTGGATTGCCGATGACCCCGACAGCGCGCGCGCCTGGCTGGACACCTCGCTCGAGGTCACCGCCAGAATTGGTCAGCTCTCCTACGATGCCGAAATTATGCGCCTCCGCGCCCACACGGCAACCGATGCGGATCAACGCCAGGAGGAGCTCGTTGCGGCGCGGGAACTTGCCCGACGCCAGGGTTTCACGCTGCTGGAGTTGCGAGCAGCGCTGGACGATTTCGAGCTGCGTGGACAATCCGCGCGCGACGCGCTCGTTGATGTCGCCCGCCGGATGCCCGCCGAGGGTGGTGCGCCGGAACTGGCGCGCGCTCAGGAGTTACTGGCTGAGCGGGCGTGACCCGGGCCTGCGCCAAACCCGATGGGCAGCGTCGGCGTGAAATCACCTCGCGAAATGCTCGCCGCTGAGGGCGAGCTAATCGACACCGAGATCGACGGCCGGGATCGCGTCGGATTCAGCCACTGACCGCGACAGTACTCACAGAAATGAGAGTTACCGCGACGCGGTTGGTGGACTTTCACCTCTCGTCTGACAACAAGGTGTGGTACCAGTTCAGATGTTGACTCAGGCCATCGAGGTCAGGAAACAAGGTCACCTCGTTTACGCCTAATCGATCGCAGGAGTTGCGCAAGTCAGCGAAGCGGTCCGGTCATCTCGTATCTAGAGATATGGAGTCGATCAGATCTTGTCTCGTTGTTTGTCTGCTGTCACTGATGTCGCCGGTCGCCGGAATGGTTTTCGGGAGATATCGGCAGTTGTCATAAGAAGGCCCTATGGTCTTTCACAAAAATCCCTATGGTTTGGCATCAGCCCGCTGACAGAGTGTATCGCCTTTGTTATGAATGAAAAGCAGACCGTGGTCAGTCGTCAGCCGCGATAGGCGGGCAACCGTCACGGCCCCGGGGCGTCGCACGATTAAGGAGTGCGCCATGAGCCCTGCGATTGAGCTTTTCCGTTCCATAAGCGCTCGCTGGAATTGTCAGTTCGGAGAGGCGCATAGCACGCAGCAGACGCCGGGGTTCGCCGGTATCCGCGGCCGCTTCTTTGGTCTCTGCAGCCGCTATCCAGTTGTGGTGATTGGGCTCTGGGTTCTGTTGGCAGCCGCGGGTAATCTCACTATTCCTCAGTTGGAGCGCGTCATCCATGAGCATGCACAGTCCTTCCTCCCAACCGACGCCGAGGCCGACGTCGCTGCCGTCCGAATAGGCCAGCTATTCGGCGATTCCACCAGCGATAACCTGACGTACGTGGTGTTCGAGAGCGACCACCCATTACGCGAGGCCGACCGCAGCTACTACCGGGGCATGATGTCGGCGCTGCGATCGGATCGCGCCCATGTCGAATCGATGCTGGACCTGTGGTCCAATCCATTGACCGCTCCGATAAGCCAAAGCGCCGACGGTCGTGCGGTGTATCTGTTGCTTAGGTTGTCGGGGCAATTGGGCAGCGCCACGGCCGACGCTTCCGTCGCCGCCGTGCGCTTGGCGGTCGTCCAGCGGCCGCCTCCCGAAGGTCTGCGACTCTATGTCAGCGGTCCTGGCGGATCCCTTGTCGACGAATTCCGCACTCTGGATTCACAGCTGATCAAGATCACCGTCGCCACCGTGGCGCTGATAACGCTGCTGCTGTTCGCGGTGTATCGAACGGCTGTCACCGCCGCCCTGCCCCTGATCACGGTGTGCTTATCGCTGGCAGTCGCCAGACCGGTAGTCGCCGCGTTAGGTGCAAGCGGCATCATCGAGGTTTCGATCTTCTCGTCAGCGCTGATGGCAGCAATGGTTCTGGGCGCGGGAACCGACTACGCGATTTTCCTGCTGGGGCGCTATCACGAGAATCGCCGCAGCGGTGTCGATGTCGCGCCTGCGCTGGCTGGCGCCCACCGCAAGGTCGCGCCGGTGATCATAGCCTCCGCCACGACGATCGCCGCGGCGTTGTCCTGCCTGACCCTCACCAAGGTCGGCACGCTGCACAGCGCTGGGATCCCCTGTGCCATCGGGATCCTACTTGCGATGCTGGCTTCCCTGACGGTGATGCCGGCACTGATCGCGCTGGCCGCCCAGTTCGGCGGGGCGGAGCCGCGCCGATCGCGCAACATTCGACGCTGGCGGCGAGTGGGTACCGCCGTTGCGCGGTGGCCGGCGCTGATGCTGGTGACCGCCACGGCAGCGCTAGTGGTCTGCACGTTGCCGCTGCTGGGCATGCGGGCGGGTTTCAAAGAATTGACCGCGCAACCCGGCTCGACCGAATCCAGTCGGGGCTATCAGGCGATGGATCGCCACTTTCCGCGGAATCAGCTGCTGCCCGAAATCGTGCTCATCGAGTCAGATCACGATCTGCGCAGCCCCGCCGGCTTGATCGCCATCGACGGGGTGACCCGGCAGATCTTGGCCATCCCGGGGGTGCGGTCGGTCCAGTCCGTCAGCCGCCCGGCGGGGACTCCCATATCCGAGGCGACCCTGACCCACCAGGCTGGCGTCATCGGCGACCAACTTGACCCCAGCGCCGATTCCCCGAGCTTGGAGTCGATCAAGACGGTGCGTTCGACACTGGCTGGCCTCACTGGCGCTGTCGACCAGCTCGAGCGCGGGTTGACCGGCGGGGCGGAGGGGCTGCGGGAAGTTGGCACGGGCACCAAAACCATGCGGTCGGGGATGCAGCAACTGCACGACGATATCGACACGGTGTCCGGCTACCTGGACCCGCTGCGACACTTCATCGACACGATTCCCAACTGCCCCGATAATCTTCTGTGTGCGCCGATGCTTCGGCTGGTCGACCCGGTCGACGGCGTCATGCGCAGTACCAATGCCTTATCCAACAGTGCAACCCAACTCACCGACGGATCCGCGGACGCCACCGCGGCGCTCGCCAGCGCAGCAGAGGCGGTCCCGACGATACGGGCGTCGCTGACCGAACTCGGCCGGCTTGTGGACTCGATCGAGCCCCAGTTGCGGCAGATGACCCACCGCCTGACCGAGCTCAGCACCGACTTCCAGGGAACCGGGTCCGGCGGGTTTTACCTGCCGCGGAGCGCACTTTCCGACCCGCGGTTCCGCCAGGTCGCGCAGATGCTGTTCTCACCTGACGGCCACGCGACCCGGTTGCTGGTTTACGGTGACGGCGATGTCTGGGGTTCCGACGGCGCGCGCCGCTCCGCCGAAATCGAACAGGCGGTGGGCGAGGCGACCAAGGACGGCACCCTGGTAAAACCGGCGGTTCACATCACTGGGGTGGGTTCGGCCACCGCCAATCTGCGGACATTCGTCGAGCATGGTGACCGGCTGCTCGCGATCGTGGCGCTGACGCTGATCTTCCTCATTACCGTGCTGATGCTGCGCAGCCTAGTCGCCGGGGTAGTGGTCGTGACAACGGTGGTCCTCTCGTACGCCTCCGCCCTCGGTGCCAGCGTGCTCGTCTGGCAAGACCTGCTCGGACGCGAGCTGCATTGGGCGGTTCCCGCGTTCGCTTTCATCGCGTTGGTGGCCGTCGGTGCCGACTACAACCTGCTGCTGGTCATGCGGCTGAAGGAAGAGGCACACGCCGGACTTAAGACGGCCGTCATCCGGGCATTCGGCGGGACCGGCGGCGTGGTCACCACCGCCGGAATCGTTTTCGGCATCAGCATGTTCGCGATGCTCGGTGGCAATGTGCTCAGCATCGCGCAGGTGGGATCGACCATCGGCGTCGGGCTCCTCATCGACACCCTCGTCGTGCGGGCGTTTGTCGTGCCCTCGATAGTGGTCCTGCTCGGACGGTGGTTCTGGTGGTCGCCACGCGTGTCGGCGTTCGTGGTCGGCGGCGGCCCTCCCGTAAGTAAGTTGATCGGTGCCTCCGGTGACTCGACGAGTTGGCGGAGCTACCGAGCAACTGTGCCACCTTCGCACCGTTTGCGATTCGGTGGTCGAAGGCGCACGTCAGTGTCCCTGCGGGCGGACGACGATCGCGTCATCGACGACCACGGGCTACGGCTTCAGCGATCCCATCCCGAAGATGGCAGCCTTTCGGTGGTTGATCACGGGCACACCCTTCGGAAACCACGGCCGCTGTCTGGTTTCTAAACATTCCGGACCCGTATGAGCCGGTCCGCAGCCCTCGGAACGGACCAGCTCGAAGGGTCCGATATCCCAGTGTCACAAGCGAGTCCGACTTTCTCGTGGTCTGACACGGGATGGATTGTCGGACAGGATTTGTTGTACACAACGATGAGCACCGCCGTGTATCTCCGGGTATCCACCGGGCAGCAATCAGTCGATCAACAGCACGATGTCATCGCGGCCGCCGGCATCATTCCCGACCGGGTATTCACCGACACCGCCTCCGGACGCGCCGGTAGTAGCCGGCCCGGGTGGACGGAATGCATCGGCTGGCTCCGCGAAGGAGACGAACTCGTCGTCGCCGCCGTAGACCGGCTCGGACGGTCCGTTCGGGAAGTCGCCACCGCTCTGCACGAACTGACCACTCGGGGTATCCACGTCCGGTCACTGCGAGAAGGGGTGGACACGAGCATTCCGACGGGGCGTGCTATCACCAGCATCATGGCCACCATCGCCGAGCTGGAGCTGGAACTTGGCAAGTAGGCGTGCACACCACTGCATCGAACGTCGGCGGTGAGCCGGTTGATGCGCTTGAGCAGCTCGGTTATGCGTGTGATGTTGAAGCTCCACCGACTGTCGAGGCGATCGGCGAGTTGATTCGCCAAGCGTTGGCCTATACGCAATTTCTGAGAGAAAGAACCTGACGCACCGGCTGATCGACGCCGCCCTGACTCTGCCGCCACTAACCGAGTGGCCACAGGAAGGACGGGAAAAGCTCTGCGAGACGGGAAGATCCATCACGGGTCCCGCTGCTCGTCGCTACGGCTCGGTCCGAATCACGCCGTCTCACAGTAGATTTAGCGCAGGAGACGAGAATTTATTTTCGAGCCGGACTTTTGAGTCGAAGCGACTCGGGAAATACCGCTGGCCTGAGCGCGGTCGAGGCAGTCTCATAGGTGGTCTTGCGCTCAACCGGTCAGTGCATCGGTTGGATCAGGTTAGCCGGTCGTTAGCCCCAGAAGATGGGGTCGGCTCGTTCGTCGAGGTAGTCGAGCAGGTCTTGGACTTGTGGGCTGGGGTCGAGCGGG
>NZ_JBKQTQ010000097.1:0-7010 GCF_052143115.1 Mycobacterium sp. | reverse complement strand
CCGCCGCCCCTGCGGGGAGTGGCTGAAGAGAGGCCTGCGTTGCCGAAAGTTGGTGTGCCCTCCTCGCTTTTGAATTGTGTCGAGGCAAAGGAGAGGTTGGTGCCGGTTGCGGTGACGAGGATATCCGGTGATCGGGTCGTGGTTGCGGTTGATCCGCACAAGGCGTCGTGGACCGCGCCGCGGTGGATGGTTCACTGCAGCCATTGGCCACCGTGCGTGTGCCGGTCAGCCGCGACGGCTATCGGGCGCTGCGCCGGGGCTTCGGTGGTCACGAAATCCTCCCACCATCGTCGCGGGAACCCCGGTCGTGTTCGGCATCCGGTCGGGTGGCTGGGTCGGGTTTGTGGGCGATGACCGCTACCGCGGCCAGGTGCTGGCGGTGGTGGCGGAAGGTGTGGCGCATGCCCAGCACGCGGCGGCGGGCATCAGGGTGGGTGAGCAGATTCGTGGCGAAACGCAGCGCCCCCAGGAATCCTTCGTCGGCGATGAGGCGCCGCAGCTGCAGTAGCGCCATCGGCGCAGTCTCGACGTGGTCGATGAGCAGGCCGTGGCCGGTGAGCAGGTGTTGCCATTCGGCCACCGTCAGGGGTCGGGCGTTGACCCGGATTGAGCGGGCCAACGCTTGCCGGATAGCAGCCTTCGTGGCCTCGGGCACGGTGTCGGGGGTCAGGGCGAGTTCATGGATGGCGTAGCGGCCGCCGGGGCGCAGCAGCCGCGCTGCTTCGGCGATGATCGCATTCTTGGTGGTGCCGGCCTGCATGGTCAGCATCGCCTCGCCGATCACCACGTCCACGCTGCCGCTTGCCAATCCGGTGCTGGACGCGTCGGCGACCTCAACGGTTCCGTGGGCGCCGACGATCGCCCGCACCGCCCGGGCAGCATCGGGATCCTGCTCGACGCCGAGGTAAGAGCGGGGTCGGTGCGCGATGATCTCTGCGGCGGTGCGGCCCAAACCCGGCGCCAACTCGACCACATCGGCATCGCTCAGCTGGGCGCGGGCCAACACCGCGGCGGTGAGCTGGGCACCGCCTGGCCGCAGGACGCGTTTGCCCAGCCGCGCCAACAGCCAATGACCCGCCACGGTGTCATCACCGCGACCCGCCAACGGCAGCCCGGCCCGCGGTTCGCTTGTCGGCGACGGATCGCTGTTGTGCCCATCGGTCATCGCACAGCCCGCCGGACAGGTGCGTGCAGGACCAGCGCTTCGCGGCGCTGGTGCACGGTGCGGTAGCGCAATTCGGCGGGTCCGGCGCTGAACTGGCGTCGGGAGCGGCGCGGTAGCCACACCAGGGCGCCGGGCTCAAGGTCGACGCGGTCGACCCCCACGGGTCCGGCCGGGACCGGGCGGCCGCCGCGATGACCCGGAAGCTGGGGCGCACACGTGCTGTGCCGCTTCGAGCATCGGCAGGATCGGTCGCACATCCGCCAAGACGCCCCCGGCCAGTGCGGCAGCGCCGGCGGCGCGCGCCACCCGGTAGACGCGCCCGTGGTCACGATGGCACCGCCGGTCACGATGCATCCGCCGCTGTGGTGTGCGCCATCTCGGAAATTAACGTCAATTGTTCACTGGCCCTGGCAATTTCGGCTGCGAAAGCATTGCGTCGTTCGGCAAGTTCGGGTCCGTCGGGTGCCATGAGACCACGGTGCCCGGCCAGCCGCAGGGCGGTGCGGAACAGCTCAAGCGACACCGACTCCTCGTCGCCCAACCGCCGCTGCAATGCCCACTGCTGGCCAACTCGTAGGCAGTGGTCGAGGAGTTCGGCAGTATCGATGGTCTCGTCGGGTGCCCGCGCGGCCAGCCGGTCGGCGAAGACGTGATAGGCGTCCAGGTACGGGCGCAGGACCAGATGCGCGAAATGCGGACGGGCGTGCTCGAGCCAGCGCCGCGCCGGATCGCTGCTCTGGTGATCGCGGTGGGCAGGGGTCGCCCAGTCTGGATCGATGAGCGACATCTCCTGCGCCATGTCGTTGCCGAACTCCTCGCGGTCGGCGAAGAAGAACTCGAACTTGAGCAGTTCGCGCAGCTCCAGCGCAGCGCGGAACGCACTCGCCTGCGGGTCGTCGCCGCAGCCTGCGGCGGTAACCAACGCCATCTCGGCGATCGCCCGGTTGACCAGCAGGTGGATCAGGGTATTGCGGTAGAAGGCGGCGACGAGGTGGCGCCCGGGCGCGATGGTCCACACCGGCTCGGTGCCGACGTCGTGGCCCCTTACGACACCCGAACGACGCAGCTCACCCAGGGTGCGCCGAACCGCGTTACGGTCGGTGAGGCTGCCGCCTCCCGCAATGGGGCTGTGCCGCTGCCGCAGATAGCGCGCGGTCGGCTCGATGGTGTCGATGACCTCGTCCAGGGTCAATGCGCGGTCCCCGGCAAGCAGCGCCAGCGTGACCGCGGCGGTCAGCGTGACCGGGGTCGCGCGGTTGATGCGGTGGCACACCTGCAATGCGATCCGTTCGACGAAATGCGTTTGAGCGAAGGGGCTTTCGCCGCTGGCGGCCAGGCGTTCACGCAACGGGATGGGCTCCCCTACGTCGAGGTAGGCGTGGCCGAGCCGGTGGCGCTGTTGCCAGGCGAACCGCACCAACCATCGAAAGTCCTCGGGACGTTTGACCAGGCCGCTGGCCTCGGCGGTGGTGGTCGCCACCTCGTGCAGCTGGTCGTACACGATTGACACCGGCACCAACAGGACCTCCGGGCCTTCGACTGCGCTCACCGCATCGACGAAGTAGTGCAGCAGCCCGTAACGGGGTGGACGCAGCTTGCCGGTCCGGGTGCGGCCGCCCTCGATCGACCAGGCGAGATTCACCCGGTCTCGCGCGAGCTGGCCCACGTAGCTGCGTAACACCAGCCGGTACACCGGGTCGTCGGCCACTTTTCGGGGAATGAAGATGACCCCGGTGCGCCGGCCCAGCGGGCCCAGCGGGAAGAAGCTCATGTTCGCCCCGCCGAACCAGAAGGTGGGCGAGAACCCGCGCGCGGTCAGCACGGCGTTCATCAGCCAGATATCGAGCTGCGAACGATGCGAAGGCAGCCACACCAGCGAGTGCCTGCGGTCCAGGTCACGCAGCCGGGCGAGCCCGGACTCGTCGGCGATGACGTCGTAGGCGCTGAGCAGCTTGTCACCGATGGACCGCAATGCGCTCAACACGACCGGGTCCAGTGCGGTGTTCAGCTGCTGCGCGGCGGCGATCGCCTCGGCGAGCACCGCCGACTCGTTCCGGCCGAGGTGGGTGGCCGTCTCGGCCACCGCCTGCCGGAACACCGCGTCGTCGATCAGGGCGTCGGCGTCGACTGGGCGCATCACGTCGCGGGCCGGCAGTCGTGCGCGCACCGCGTGCAGCGCCGCGGACACGGGCTTTGATTCGAGCGGGTTGAGCATGACAGCCTCCGGGTCACGGCTGGGGATGGGCGTCGGCCGGCGTGGTGTGCTGGCCAGCTTGGTCGTGGCGCAGGGCGACGACCTCGTCGAAACCGGCCCGCAGACAGGTGGCGAACACGGCCGGATCGGTGATGGCCGCGGGGTCGAGGTTGACCCCAACACAGCAGGTGCCGTTGTGCGAGACCAGCCCGGCCATCACCGCGCACCCCGGAACCGGACCGAACGGATACATGTGGGTGATTCGCGCTCCGGCCAGGTACACCGGGTGACCGATGCCCGGCACATTCGACGCCTGCAGATCGTGTCCGCCGGTGTAGTGCTCGATCAGCCCGGTAAGTACACCGGTTGGTAGCGCGTTGAGCGCTGGCGCCAACACCGACAACACGTCGATCGCCTGTTCTGCGCGGGCACCGCCGACGACTTCCCGAATCAGCCGAATTCGTTCGCGTGGGTCGCGTTCCCCGATCGGGGCAGCGAACCTGACCGCGCCGATGCGGTTGCCGCCCAACGGATCCTCGCTGGCGCGCAGGCTGACCGGAATGGCGACGGGGATGGCGTCGATTGGCACGTCGAAGTATTCGTGGTATCGGCGCAACGCGCCGCACAGCGCGGCCAGGTAGGCGTCGTTCACCGAGCCCCCGGCCGCCTTCGCGGCGGCCTTGAGGTCTGCCAACGCAACCTCGTGGGCCTCGAAGTGTCGCGACAAACTGTGGCCGCGCAGCAAAGGCGATCGTCGCGCCGCGGGTGCGGCGAAGACCCGGCCTGCGGACAGCGCGAGGCGAGCGGAGTCCGCCACAGCGCGGTCTGGGCGACGTAGGGCACGGCCAGCTGAACCGAGCACTCCTGCGGCGCGCCGAACCGCCACCCCGGGCGCGCGCCGGACGTCCCCGATCAGCTCATCGGCGAGCAGCCCGAGCGGGCTGAGCCGCTGCGGCGCCGGCGGCGGCGGCTGGGGCTTGTCCGGCGAGGGCTCGCGGGTGCGGCTGTGCAGCATCGATAGCAACTGGATGCCGCCCAGCCCGTCGGTGGCGCTGTGGTGCAGCTTGAGCACATAGGCGGCGCGCCCGCCGGCCAGGCCCTCCACCAGCGTCGCCTCCCACGGTGCCCGGGCGCGGTCGAACGGCGTCATCGACAATTGCTGGGCAAGGTCAAGTAGCTGCCGGTCGGTGCCGGGCTCGGGTAGCCGAACCCGGCGCAGGTGGTAGCTGAGGTCGAAGTCGGGGTCGACGGCCCAGACGGCCGGCCCGACCGGCAATGCCGGTTCGATCACCCGCTGACGCATACGCGGCACCATCCGGGTGGCCCAATCGTGGGCGTTGACGAGGCGATCCCAATCCGGTGCGCGGTCCAAGATGTCGACCACGGTGATCGTGCTGCGCAACCGCGGGTCTGCCTCCGCCCGCCAGATCAATGTTTCCAAGAGCGACATCCGCGGGGACTGGCCCCACACCGCGACCGCGTCGCTGTTTTTCGCGAGCCTGGTCATTTACATCACCCCGTGCAGGTCCGATGTGGGGGCATGCTCGTCGGGGCGTGGCCACCACGGCCGCGCCGGCATGCCCGGCCAGCGCCTTGCCACCCGTATCGATCGACTAGGCATCGGAGGGCTCCTGGGGCGGTTGCGGCCAGTCGTCGAGGGTGTCGATGAATAGTTGCCGTACGCGTTCCACTCGCTGCGGAAGGTCGGCAACGGACCACCCCGTTGTCGGTATCGGTGCGTGCACCACCACCCGAACGACAACGCGACGCAGCGTTTTCGCGTCACGCCACATCAGTTCTCCGGCGTTGCGGATGACGATCGGCACCACCGGCACGCCCGCCTGCATGGCAACGTGGAAGACTTGGCGGGCCAACGAGTCGGCATTGACCAGCGCGGAAGACTTGGCGGGCCAACGAGTCGGCATTGACCAGCGCGGTCAACCGCCGCCGCCGGGCATCCGGATCGATCTTGGGCAGCTCCACCTCGGGATCGGCGATGCCCAACAAGTCATCGAAAAGCAGCACGTCCTCAGGGTCTGCATCCGGCACCCGAGAGCGCACTCGATCACGAGCAGCCTGGGCATCCAGGCCACGCACACCGAAGGCTGCCCGCAGCAGCCGCGCCACTACGTGGAAAGGAATGTCGGTGGCGTGCGATTCGCAGTAGGCGTTGAACACCTCCACGCCCCGCCGAGCAGCGATTGCCGCCACCTCACGCACCAGACGACTCTTGCCGATACCAGGTGATCCCACCACGGTGACCACCGGGCCGTGGCCGTCGATGACACGCTCCAACAGGCCCTCGATGGCGGACAGTTCCCACCGCCGACCGACCAGATTCGACTCAGCACGTCCGACAGCAGGTCGTTCCCCGATGCTCAACAGCCGACGGGCGGCCACCGGCTCATCGGCACCCTTGATCTGAACCAGCTCAGATTCGCCTAGAGTCGCAGCGCCATCTACAAGTCGCGCTGTCGACGCGCTGAGCATCACCCCACCCGGCGGGGCGACCGACTCCATCCGCTGCGCCATTCCGACCTGCTCACCGATCGCGGTGTAACCGAACGGTCCTGAACCGATTTCACCGGCGATCACCTCACCGGAGTTAAGTCCAACCCGCAACTGGAGGTCCACACCGTCGCGGTCTCGAACGTCGACCGCAAGCCGCTTCGCCTCCTCCTGAACGCCCAACGCCGCCAAACACGCGCGGGTGGCGTGGTCCTCCAACGCGACGGGTGCGCCAAACACCGCCATGACCCCGTCGCCGGTGAATTTGTCGACCGTCCCCCCGTAACGCTGCACCACCGCTGCGCAGCGGTCGGCGAGGTCGGCCATGATCTCGCGGAGCCGCTCCGGCCCGACGGTCGCGGCGATGTCCATCGAATGCACAACATCGGCGAACAGCACCGTCACCTGCTTGTACTCGGCGCGGGTATCTGCTTCGTCGACTGGTGAGCCATAGCCGTGACAAAACCGGGCGTTCTCTAGAGGCTCAGTGCCACACGTCCGGCACGCTGCTATGGCCGTCATCCGACCCTCCGCCGATCCCGGGCCCCAGCCTTTCCAGGGTGCTCTAAGGATAGGCGGTTGGACACTCCACGAGGAGCCGTCGGCGTTTCACGGTGATTCCGGCGCAGAGTTTTGAGAGGCTCGTATCTCGTTTTCGAGACAGGTGGATAGAGGATTTCTACCCGCTGAGGGTGCCCCCATCAGCTTCCAGAGCTGGTTGCGACAGAGCTACGGCGAAGCGGTACACCTTCCGTCGACCAGCTGTAATGCTGCAAGCAGCCGCAGCTCGGCGTCGGACAGTCAACCGATCACAAGTTGGAGGCGGCGGTGGGCAGCGCCCCGTGGCGTGGTGTAATCGGTCTGATTAGCTTGAGGCTCTGTGTGTTCCAAACTGTGCCGTGAGAGCCGGGTTCGACGACGTTTTACCCACCTCGACCGCGCGCCGCCGCTGCGGACCGGTGGTAGCCAGTTAGCGCCGGACTTCCGGACGCTTCTTGGTGTGTGACGTCATCTCGGTGAGGACTGATGGGCTTACCCCGCGTGGAGATTTTTCGGCGGCCGCCAACAGAATGCCGACTGATTCGACGATGCCGGTAGGCGATGTCGTTGACCGCGGGCACGTTGTCGGGGCAGACGCACACG
>NZ_JBKQTQ010000096.1:0-6218 GCF_052143115.1 Mycobacterium sp. | reverse complement strand
TCCCAAATGTCGAAATAGCCGTCGCCGTTGGGGTTAGCGAGGTTGTTCGCGGTCGTCGTGTCACTGACGTCGGAGGACGGCACGACACCGGCGGCGCCGTGGTGGTACAGCGAGGCGTAGTACAAATCACTGGGCCGGTAGCTCCCGTCCTGGAACCCTGCGAGTCCGCCGACCTGCGCACCGGGGCCGGCTTGACCAGGCGGAGTTTCGACCGAGAAGGCGTGGCGCGCCGGCAAGAGACTCGCGTCGCCGACCAGCATGACGTACTTCGCGCCGTAATCGCGGTAGGCCAACTCGATGGCGGTCTTGATCCGCTCGGGGTCATCCGCACCAGGAAAGTCGTCCAGCACGCCGCCGCGACCGTCAGCTGTCGTGTGAAGGGCGACGAGATGGGTGCGAACTCCGCGCTGCTGCTTGGCTGCTCGAAAAGCATCGAACAATCCCATGAACTGCTGCGGCGTGATGATCAGCAGGTCGAAGGTTGTCGGAGCGTCCTGGAACGAGTGCGGGAGGACGCCCGCATCGAGGTCGGCCGGGCGCACGACGCGCCATTGCCGGCACGGAGTGCGCAGACTGGTTCGCCCCCAGAGCTGCACCTTGGTGCCGTCCTCGTTCAACGTTGCGGTGTCGGCGTCCAGCACGCGCCCACTTTGCACGTTGTGGATCTCAAAGCGACTCGCGCCGACATCGACCAATCGCCACTCGCGATTCAGTAGTCGGGGCACGCTGGTTCCGAACAGCTGGACTTTGGTCCCGTCGTTTCCGATCGTAGCGAGGTCAGCGTCGAGGTATCTGCTTGAGTGTTTGTTGACGATGTAGAACGTTCCGCCACCGGCGTTGAGGATCAGCCACTGACGGTTCTTCAAGCCGGTCGCCTGTCGCCCGTAGAGCTGGACTTTCGTGCCGTCCGCTCCGATCGTGCCGGTGTCGGCATCCAACACGCGGCCGCTCGTGACATTCACCAACGCGACGGGCTCGCCGATGGGGACCGTGATCGACATCGTCGTTTCCTCCTACCGATTAACAAAGGCTCAGGATGCTGACGTAGATGAATTGGACACCTGCGCGGGACCACAGACAACGGCTTGGTCCGCTGAGCGGACCAGGGTTGCAAGGCGTTTGCGCCCGGCTGACCTCGGCACGTGGCCCGCGGTGTACAAGGGCGGCAACCGCAATTGCCATATGCCCGCGTGAGAACAACATCGTCGGGTGCTACGTCGATCACGCTCGCCGCGGGATACTTTACGACACAACATGATTGGCGTGAGAGGAACTAGGTGTAGCGGCGGCACGAATCGTCATATGCTCGCTGTTGACTGCTGCAGGGGCGCCCAGAAGCTCCGATTCTCATCGCGTCAGAACCAGTTTCGCCGAGCTGGCGAGAAGTTGGCTCGCCTTCGGGCACCGCGCCTTGGCCGCCGAGCCCGGCCTCAGAGAAGAACGCCCAACCCTCCCCAAGAGGACCAGCTGTCGCCCCCCTGGGTCATGTCGTGCACAATGTCGTCTACCTCAAATGCCGTCAACGCTCCTGCCGGCGCGAACGCGGCGACCTCAAGACGGCCATTCCACAGATTGACACCAGCCGCGAAATTCGTTACGTCTAAGCTGATTCCCTGCGGTGGGCTCACTGACTTCCACACCTGATTGCCCGGCTGTGCCCAGGTGTCACTGTCATTCACACCCGCCTGCCACAGGTACCACACCACATCGGAGTTGGTGTCCCCGACCATCACCACCAGCCGCTGCAGGTCGCTTGCCACCACCGGACCGGTGAGCTCGCCAACGTTGGGGTCGGATGGACGGCTAAGGGATGCCCAGTCCTCCCACCAGAACGGCTGATAGCGAAGCCACACATTTCCGTCGTCGCCCATCGCGAAAAGGTTCAGGCGTCCGTCTGGGTTTGCCGCGACCACGGGGTCGGAAACCAGGTTCACATTCGGTGGTTTGCCCATATCCACCCAGTCCAGCCAGCCATTGTTGGGCGGATACTGCCAGCGGGTCTGCACGGTGTTGTGGTCGGTTGTGACGAAGAAAATCTGGGCGCCATACGGGTAGCTCGCAGTCGCGGGCGTCCCGATGCATTGCGTGTTGGGGGGAGATGTAAAGAAATTCCACCCAGACCAGTTGGTGTCACCGCCCTTGCTCTGTTGCCACACGTGGTGCACCTGTCCGTCGCTGGCGACCGTGAAGAGCTCCATGGTGCCGTTCTGGTTCATGCCGATCGCCGCTTGCCCGACGGTCAGGTTGGCCCCGGGAGATCCAAGGGGTTGCCAGTTATTCGACCAGCTGTTGTCATTCCGGCGCTGGTTTGGTACTGCTCCCAGAACTGTTTGCCATCGGTCACAAAGACCGCAAGGCGCCCATCCGATTCCGCAGCAAGCGTCGGTTGCACAGCGGCGGTGAAACCGGGATACGGTAGAGCCAACTGCGTCCAGCCGGACCAGCCGAGGTTAGGGCCCGTCTGGGACTGGCGCGCCAGTCCTCGGGGGCTCAGCAGGTAGTCTGCCGGGGGGGCAACGACGAACTCGAGGTGCCCGTCGTTGTTAGGCGCCATCCATGTCGTGGGCATCTGCCACATCTCACTTCTCCTCATCGCCGAAACCCGGAGCCACTGACCGCGCAAGCAGGCAAGACCTATTGCGCGCCGACCTGTCCGGTTTGCACAACGCCCCGGTCCGCTGAGCGGACCGGCAATCCGAGCCACCCGGCTTTCGGTCATCTGCTATCGCCAACTGTTCGAACATTGCCCGACGCTGTCATGTAGAAAAATATTCCTTAGCTTGGGATCAGGCTCCGTCCGGTGATGGTTGCGTCCATCAAGGTGGTGTATGAGCCGGGCCTGATCGTGAGGGCCGGCGTGTCGTAGCCGATTGATTGAAGGTCATCGCGTGATTCTTCGAGGGACCGTCCAAAGTCACTCGAGCAAAGGAATCAACGCGATGACCGCTGCCCACGATATCGACTGGCCTGCTGTGCTGGCCGAACGACTCACCACGACCCACCCCGACGTCCTGCGCGAGCTGCTGGCGACGTTCATCCATACCCTGTTGGGCGCTGAAGCCGACGCCTTGTGCGGCGCCGAATACGGCCAGCGCAGCGCGGAGCGCACGAATCAGCGCAACGGCTACCGGCATCGCCAATTCGACACCCGCACAGGCTCGTTGGATCTGGCGATTCCCAAGCTGCGGCACGGCTCCTACTTCCCGGACTGGCTGCTGGAACGCCGCAAACGCGCCGAGCGGGCCCTGACCACCGTGGTGGCGACCTGCTATCTGCTCGGGGTCTCGACGCGGCGGATGGACAAGCTCGTCGAGACGCTGGGCATCACGTCATTGTCGAAGTCCCAGGTGTCGGTGATGGCCAAGGAACTCGACACCGCGGTCGAGGCGTTCCGGACCCGGCCGCTAGATGCCGGTCCGTACACGTTCGTGGCCGCTGACGCCCTGGTACTCAAGGTCCGCGAAGCCGGCCGAGTGGTTAACGTGCACGCGCTGATCGCGGTCGGGGTCAACGCCGAGGGCTACCGCGAAATCCTGGGCATCGACGTCACCACGGCCGAGGACGGTGCGGGCTGGTTGACGTTCCTGCGGTCGCTGAGCGCCCGTGGCTTGTCGGGGGTCAAACTGGTGACCTCCGATGCCCATGCCGGGCTGTTGGCCGCCATCGGTGCCACCCTGCCCGGCGCGTCCTGGCAGCGGTGCAGAACGCACTACGCGACCAACCTGATGGCCATCACCCCCAAGACGTCGTGGCCGTGGGTGCGCACCCTGTTGCACTCGGTGTACGACCAACCCGACGCTGATTCCGTTGCCGCACAATATGATCGCATCATCGATGCACTGACCGACAAGCTACCCAAGGTCGCCAATCATCTGGAGGCCGCCCGCGCCGACCTGCTGGCGTTCACCGCGTTCCCCAAGCAGATCTGGCGCCAGATCTGGTCGAACAACCCCCAAGAACGGCTCAACAAAGAGATCCGGCGGCGCACCGACGTCGTCGGCATCTTCCCCGACCGGAGCGCCCTGATCCGCCTCGTCGGCGCCGTGCTGGCCGAACAACACGACGAATGGGCCGAATCACGGCGCTACCTCGGCCTCGATGTCCTCAGCAAATCCCGAGCCGACCAAAGCTCACCGACCGAACAGGAGGTCACCCCGGCGGCACTGACCGCATAGACCACAACGTCGAAGAATCACACGACGACTCCGTACACCACGTCCCTGGACTTGACCCCGGTGATCCTGCACCGTTCGATGGATAGGGGCTAAGGCAAAACAGGCCCTGGCGCCTTGGCCACCCCACCCACAATGGTTTCGAACCACATGACGTCGTTTCTCATGTCAAGCCTCCGGTCGCACCCAAAAGGTTTGGCCACAAGTGATCAGGTAATACTGGGAAACCATTGGTCATTAGCTCATGGCAGAAGTCCCACATCCTGCAACGCGGAGTATGCCGAGTAGAGCATCTGCTGCTCGGTACTGCCATACGTGCCCGGCGCCTTGGGCTTCGGCAGCAGGAGCGGCTGGTTGGCGTCGGGGACGCTGCCGTAGAAGCCGACTTCCTGGTAGGTGAACGCCCCCGCCTGACGGTTCTGAACGTTGCTGTCCAGGGCCAGCCACCAGGAGTTTGACCCGGTGCCGCTCAGGTCGAGTATCTGCCATGTCTGGAAACCTGGCGTCGCCCGTAGGCTGCATCCTGTGGCGTTGGGGTAGAACAGCACTGCCCTCTCCACGGCGCCGGCGCCGCCTTCGATGCGGTTGTCGCTGCCTTGTAGGGCGTTGTTGCCCGATGCCGCGAACGCGGTGCCGCCACCGGTCGCATCGGAGATGTTGTAAACGTGATGCGCCACGGCGATGATCTCCGCTCCCGCGATGGTGGACACCCCGGCTTTCAGGTTCGCGGTTTCGCCGCCGATGATGGTGGCGCCGACCACATTTGCGGGAATTGAAATTTCGGGATCTGGAGTACTGATGGCACGGATGCCGTGCCGAGCGCTGCCGTCGGTGTAGGACTGCTGTCCGCCGTCGATCTTGCAGTCACGGATCCGTGGCGAGTAAAGGTTTTTCCCAGCGCTCTCAAGCAATATCCCCGCGTACACCACGCCCACCTTGCAGGTCGAGGCGGGCGCGTCGGTGATGACGATGGGGTTGCCGGGTCGGGTCAAAGACAGCTGAAAGGAATCGGCCGTGGCGTTGACGACGAAGTACTCCAGGCAAGGCTCAAAACCGCCGGGCACCATAGGCCACACGTATACGATGAGCGGTAAGCCCGTACCACCGGTGAATGCGATCGCTCTACCGCCGCGTTTGGCTGACACCTGAAACGTAGTGGCTGTCGGGTTGACGACGTAATACTTCGTGAACGTCTTAAGACCCTGGGGCAATATGTTGGCGTCCTCGACGTCGACGAATTGTACCGGGTCACCCGCCTTTAGCCCGTGATCCATTGGCCCGGTATCGCCGATGCCTGAAATGGTGTTGCCGGAAACGGAAAACGCGAGATTCGTGGAGGCGCCGAGGTGCGGTGACCCCGCCGACAGCTGCACGATCTGGTCGTTGCTCAACCCGTGCGCGGTGGCGTGGAAGGTGTTTCGGTCAACTGCGGTGATGGATATGCCAGGTGATCCGAAGCCCGGCTGTACCCATACATCTCGAAACGTCACGTGCTCGACGTCGAGGTGCTCGACGTCGGGGTTGGGTACCGCCAGCGCGTGCACGGCGTGAGCCGCGCCGGACGAAACCACGGCCATCCCCACCAGCGCGGCGTTGGGTGCGTCCGTGATGCGCACCACCTCTTGACCGGGTGTGCATTGCTGCAGCGTGGTGACGCCCGACCCGGCCCCCATGAGTGTTGTCCCCGCCGGGATCGACAGCGGCGCATCGTAGATGGCGCAGATTCCCGGGGGGATGATAATGACGCCCGCGCCCGAGTTCAGCGCGGGTTGCACCGCGTCGCGGTCGTTGTGTTCACCGTCGAGGCGTGCCCCGAACCATTTCACCGACATCGGACCCTCGATGAGGCGAATCCACCGCCCGAGCGGATGACACGCAATCGCGAACACCGTGCCCCCGTCGGGCCTCGCATCCGATGACGCATCCCAGTAGAACAGTCCGCCGCCACCGTCGCCGGCGTACCAATAGCCAAGCACTATCGCGACCGCGCGGCCCGCGGGGAAAGGCTGACCCGGACTGAGAACACTCGGCCCGGCTGTCGATGCC
>NZ_JBKQTQ010000095.1:0-5861 GCF_052143115.1 Mycobacterium sp. | reverse complement strand
GTTCGGGTGCAGCACCGCAACGCCGGGCTGGCGATCGTCCCCGCGGGATCCATCGCGGTGGTGGCCTGGCTGGTTGCGGCGGCCGCCCTGACGGGTCTGGCGCTGCTGGATAGGTGGCTGGACCGCCGCGCCGAGTCGTCCGACCAGCAGATTTCGCACGACGTATGCCCGTAGGCAACCTTATCGACAGCCGACGCTGCGATCGTGGTGTCGTGCGCGTTGCAATCGTCGCCGAGTCCTTCCTCCCCAACGTCAACGGTGTCAGCAACTCAGTGCTGCGTGTCCAGGAGCACCTGCGTCGCGCCGGTCACGAAGCCCTCGTCATCGCACCCGACAACCCGCCGGGTCAACCGCGGGCGGACCGAATTCACGACGGCATCCGGGTGCATCGGGTGCCGTCGCGAATGTTCCCCAAGGTGACCACGTTGCCGCTCGGGGTTCCGATGCCCCGAATGGTGAGCGTGCTACGGGGATTCGATCCCGACGTCGTGCATCTGGCGTCGCCGGCGCTGCTCGGTTACGGCGGGGTGAAGGCGGCTCGCTGGCTAGGGGTTCCGACGGTCGCGGTGTACCAGACCGACGTCCCCGGTTTCGCGGCGAGTTACGGCATTCCGATGACGACACGGGCGGCGTGGGCGTGGTTTCGCCACCTGCACAGCCTGGCCGACCGCACGCTGGCGCCGTCCAGTGTGACGATGGAATCGCTTGTCGCTCACAGATTTCCGCGGGTGCATCGGTGGGCGCGCGGGGTCGACGTGCTACGGTTCGCGCCGTCCGCGCGCGACGAGGCGCTGCGGCGGCGGTGGTCGCCGGCCGGCAAGCCGATCGTCGGGTTCGTGGGGCGGCTCGCGCCGGAGAAACACGTCGAGCGGCTGATCGCGCTGAACGCCAACGATTCCGTGCAGGTCGTCATCGTCGGCGACGGCGTCGATCAAGCCAAACTGCAATCCGCAATGCCCACAGCGGTTTTCACCGGCGCGCTGTATGGCGAGGAGCTCGCCGCGGCGTACGCCAGCATGGACGTCTTCGTGCATCCCGGTGAGCACGAGACGTTTTGCCAAGTCGTGCAAGAAGCGCTGGCGTCGGGGCTGCCGGTGATCGCCCCCGACGCAGGCGGACCGCGCGACCTGGTCGCCCCGTACCGCACCGGGTTGCTGTTGGGAGTCGACGAGTTCGAGGCCCGGCTACCCGCCTCCGTCGAGCACCTGCTCGCCGAACGACACCGTTACGCGCCGGCCGCCCGGCGCAGCGTGCTCGGCCGCAGCTGGCCGGTCATCTGTGACGAGCTGCTCGGCCACTACGAGGCGGTGCTGTCGCCAGCTTCCCGAGCGTGTGTGTCCCGAAGGGGGATGGTTGCCAAGCGTTATGCGCAGGGGGGCAACTAACCTGCGCCCCGAGACCGGCTGACACTGCTCCCGATCGTTGACGGGTACTCAAACCGTGGTGTCGGAATCACCGTGCAGCCGTGACGTGGGCTTGTGTGACATCCTGTGCAGGTGTACCCGCCTTCGGGCGTAGTGACGTTTTTGTTCACCGATATTGAGGGTTCGACCCGTCGGTGGGAGACCGACGCGGACGCGATGCGGGTGGCGCTGGCCGCCCATGACGAGGTGTTGCGCACGGCGATCGGGGCGTACGGGGGCTGGCTGTTCAAGCACACCGGTGACGGGGTGTGTGCCGCGTTCGCGTCACCCCGATCCGCCGTCGATGCCGCGGTGGCCGCGCAGCTGCAGCTGGAGTTGCCGGTGCGGATGGGGATCTCGACCGGCGAGGCAGAGTTGCGGGGGGCCGACTATTTCGGTGCGGTGCTCAATCGAGCCGCGCGGGTGATGGCCGCCGGGCACGGCGGGCAGATCCTGGTGGCCGATTCGACCGCGGGTCTGCTCAGCGGCGTCGATCTGGTGGATTTGGGGCCGCGGCGGTTGCGGGATCTGCCCACCGCGGTCGGGGTGTTCCAGGTCCGAGCAGAGGGCCTGCGCACGGACTTTCCGCCGTTGCGGGCACTGGATGCGAGTCCGGGGAACCTGCGGGCTGCGACCACGAGCTTCATCGGGCGCGAGTCCGAGGTCGCCGAGCTGCAAGCCGCGGTGAAGGCTCATCGGCTGGTGACGTTGACCGGGGTGGGCGGGGTCGGCAAGACCCGGCTGGCGCTGGAGGTCGCGGCGCGACTGGCCGATGAATTCCCCGACGGGGTCTGGTTTTTCGACTTAGCCGCGGTCGCCGATCCGGCGGTGGTGCCCGACGCGGTGGCCGCGGTGCTGGGCATCATCCAACAGCCGGGGAAGAGCGTGGCTAACAGTGTCGCGGCCGCGTTGGAGGGCAGAGTCCGGCTGCTGGTGTTGGACAACTGCGAGCACGTTGTCGACAGTGTCGCGGATCTGGTCGAGGCGATCCTCGCCGCCTCGGCGACCGTAACGATTCTCGCGACCAGCCGCGAAGGATTGGGGGTCAGCGAAGAACAGTTATGGCGTGTCCCGTCGCTCGACGTCAATTCGGGAGCCGAATCGGCCGCCGTGAACCTTTTCGTTGACCGTGCCCAAAGTGTGGTGTCGGACTTCTCGCTGGCCCAGCCCGGCGAGGCGGACGCTGTAGTAGAAATCTGCCGCAGACTCGACGGCATCCCGTTGGCCATCGAGTTGGCGGCTTCGCGGATGGCGTCGATGACCGTCAGCGAGGTGCGTGATCGGCTCGATCAGCGGTTGCGGCTGCTGGTGGGCTCCCGGCGCGGCCTGGCACGCCACCAAACGCTGCGCCACGCGGTGGCATGGTCCTATGACCACCTCGATGACGCGGAGAAACCGCTGCTGGAGCGGTGTTCGGTGTTCGCCGGGGGATTCGACCTGCAAAGTGCCTGCGCCGTCATGGGTTCCGATGATGACTTCGCCACCCTGGATCTGCTCGATGCCCTGGTGCGCAAGTCGCTGCTGGTCGCTGACCGGTCGGCGGGGCGGACCCGGTTTTCGATGCTGGAGACGATCCGCCAGTTCGCCGAGGAGCAACTCGTCGCCAGCGGGGCGGCGACCGAAGCCCGGACAGCGCATGCCCGCTACTTCGCCGGGCGGGAAGCCGACATCATGGCCCTGTGGGACAGCCCCCGCCAGCGGGATGCCTACGACTGGTTCACTCTCGAGCTGGCCAATCTGCGCACCGCGTTTCGCTGGGCGGCCGACCAGGGCGATCTGGACACCGCCGCCGCCATCGCCACGTATGCGGCGTGCCTCGGCGTACTGGTCGAAAATCGCGAGCCGATAGCCTGGGCCGAAGAGCTCATCGAACCCGCCCGCGTCGCCGACCATTCCCGGCTCGCGTTCCTGTACGTGATGGCAACGTGGTGCTGCCAGGTTGGTAGGACCGATGACGCTGTCCGCTACAGCGACGCCGCCCAGCTGGTGATCGCCAGTGGCCGCTACGAAGAGGTGCCGTTCGGCGCCGAGGCCGGGCTTGCCAATGCGTATCTGCACATCGGCCAGCCCGAACGGAGCGTCGAGTGGTGCCGCGCCCAGCTCGCACGCGGTCGCGACACCCATACACTCATCACGGCAAGCCTGGTCCTCGCACTGACGCTCGCCGGGTCCCATGACGAAGCGATGGCCGCCGCGAACGGCCTGATCGACGCCGCCGAGGCCACCCACAACCCCTTTGTGCTCTCGTTCGCGCTTTACGTCCACGACCAGCCTTACGCCCACCACGACGCCGCCGTCCGCGACGCCGATCCCGTCGCCGCGCTCGACGCCCTGCGTCGGGGCCTGGTGATCGCCCAGGAAAGCGGCAACCGCTTCACCGAGTCACTCCTGGCGGTCAGTCTGTGCCCCTTCGAGGCCGTATACGGCGACCCGCTGGCCGCGCTCGACTACATCACGCTGGCGATCCGCACCTACCACGACGCGGGCAACACCACCTCGGTGCGCGGCTCCCTCTCAACCCTCGCCGCCGTGTTCGACCGGCTCGGACGCTACGAACCAGCGGCCACCATGACCGGGTTCGCCGGCGTCCCCTACACCGCAATGCTTGCTGAGTTCAACACCCTGATCGCACACCTACGCGACGTCCTCGGCGACCAGACCTACGAATCGCTCGTCCACAAGGGCGAAACGATGACCACCGCCGACATGGCGACCTACGCCTACGACCAAATCGACCAGGCCCGAACAAAACTGAACGAAGTCTCGAAATAGACCAGATACGAGAGTCTCGAATCTAGGTCTCGAAATGACGTTTCCACCAAGGTGCTCCGGATGCCGCAGCCTACTGGGCGGAGCCTGAACCTACTCGATGCGAACGAGTCCACTTGGGCGTTTGCGCCTGAAGACGGTGTTGGCTGCGATGGGTAACCGGATGTCACAGCGTCGAAATGGTTGAGCCGTTGATGCGGTCGCCGAAACTACGGTGGACCGTGATACACGCGTTGCTCAGATGTGCGGTCAGGGTAGCCATCTCGACTTCACATTGGCTCACGGCTGAGAGTGGGGCCGCCGGATCAATGTTCGCATTGTGCCTACAAGGGCTGGGAACTCGTCGGTTCGTGGGAGTAGCAGGGCTTGGCCGTTGAGGCCGTCGATGATGGCGATCAATGCTCGGCTGAGGTTGCGGCGTTCGTAATCGTCGTCTGCCAGTTCGGCGGGGGCGAGTGCGGCGATGTCGTCGAAAAAGCGGCGGAATTCGCGCAGAGCAGCTTGTAGTTCTTCGGCAAGGCCGGGTTGGCGCGGTAACTCGAACTGAATGACCAGAAACATTCTCGGCAGGGTGAGGTCGCTGCCGAATATCTCGATCGAGACATCGAAGATCGTATCGACGGCGGTGACGAAGTCACGGCTGGTTTCGGCTGCTACGGCGGTGCGGAAGGTAGTCAGCACTTGGTCGTAGGCGCTGATGGCGGCCGCGACGAACAGCCCGCGCTTGCCGCCGAAGTGGTGGTACAGGGTCGGCGCGTTGACCTGCGCGGTCGCGATCAGATGGTCGATGGTGGTGGCGCCGTATCCACGCGTGCCGAACTCGGCCTTTGCCGCTGCCAGTAGGCGGTCGCGGCCGCTCGGCTGCCCTCGGGCGGGTCTGCCGCGTTTGGCCGTCGTTTGCCTCATCGGACTCGGACTCCTAGCGCGGTCGTGCGTGCATGGCGTCCTGCCTGCCGTAGCGGTGCTTGACAACGACTCATAATATATAAAATACTACATTAGTGCCCGGTTGAGTATCGCTCAGTGTGAAGGAGACACCAGCATGATCTCTGCGGCATTTCCGTATCAAAAACACCGACGCCGGGCTCTCGGAAGCGAGATGGCATACGTAGAGGCCGGACAGGGCGACCCGATCGTGCTGTTGCACGGCAATCCCACGTCGTCGTATCTGTGGCGCAACGTGTTGCCTTACCTGCAGCCGTTAGGCCGCTGCATCGCGCCGGACCTGATCGGCATGGGTGATTCCGACAAGCTGGCTGATAGTGGTCCCGACTCGTATCGATTCGTCGAGCATCGACGCTACCTCGACGCCCTGCTCGAAGCCCTAAATGTTCGGGAACGGGCCATGGCAGCGCGGCACCAACGAGAACACGAACCGACTGCTGCGCCAATACCTGCACAGGAAAGCCGATCTGGCCACGTTCACGCAGGACGAGCTCAACGCCGTCGCCGCGAAACTCAACCACCGCCCACGTCTAGTACTTGGCTGGGCCACCCCGGCCGAGGCGTTCGGCGTTGCCGAGCCGAAACCGATGCTGCGTGCGCCTGCCTAGCCGGTGCGGTTCTCGGCTGCGATCATCACTTGGTGGCCGCTGGCGGACTTCCCGAGCTCGACGTCGCCCGCGTGCAACGCTGGTGCGCCGGCCAGGTCCCCGAGCACGTTCGCGACGAGATCCGCGTCGAATGCGA
>NZ_JBKQTQ010000094.1:0-14870 GCF_052143115.1 Mycobacterium sp. | reverse complement strand
GCTGAGCAGATGAGTGCCGAAGATCTCGAAAAGTACGAAACCGAGATGGAGCTCTCGCTGTACCGCGAATACAAGGACATCGTGGGCCAGTTCAGCTACGTGGTGGAAACCGAGCGTCGGTTCTACTTGGCAAACGGTGTGGAGATGTTGCCACGCAACGCGGACGGCGAGGTGTACTTCGAGCTGCGGCTTTCTGACGCATGGGTGTGGGATATGTATCGCCCGGCCCGGTTCGTCAAGCACGTGCGGGTGGTCACCTTCAAAGACGTCAACATCGAAGAGGTCGAGAAACCCGAGTTACGGCTGCCCGAATAGGCGGCCAGCGCTAGTGCTCGCTCGACGACCGGTCGTCGCCGAATATCGGATTGCCCCGGTGCTCGATGACTGTCCGCGCCACATCGGCGAGCTTGATGTTCAGATCCTGGGAATATCGCCGCAGCACGTCGAAGGCCTCGTGCTCGTCCACGCCGTTCAGCATCATCAGCATGCCCACGGCCTTCCCGATTTCCCGGTTGCTCATCAGGCCGCGCCGCAAGGTGGCGACGTCCTCACCCTGAGCGACGGCGTTGATGGCCACGCTGGCGAACGATGCCAGCAGGATGGCCTGGCCCGCGGACTCGGTGTCAAAGACGTTGGGCTTGTCGCTGAAGAGATTGAGCGCGCCGGTTTTGCGCTTATCGACCAGGATGCGAAAACCCATCGCCCCGCGCACGGGCGTCTCGGCGACCAGGCGGGCGGCCAGCTGAGGCCATTGGTTCGGCGTCGTGAGATCTGTTTCGATCTGCGGTGTCTCTTCTTCGATGGCGTCGACGCACGGTCCGTCCCCGGCCGTCCGCTCCAGGTCGTCGACTCGCTGGGCGACGCGGTCGCTGGCCCCGACGGTGACATAGCGACCGTCGCGGCGCACCAGCAAGCTGGCGTGATCGCACCCCGTGACGACCAGCGTCGCCGCGACGCAGATGGCCGCATAGACCTGGCTCGGCTCCGAGCCCTGGTAGATGATCTCGGCCAGCGCGGCAAAAACCGTGTTGGGGTCCGCTGCAGCGGGTGATCCACCGGAGCCGTTGTTCCCCTCGTCTGCCACATCATCCATCATTTCAGGCCGCTTCCGCCCTGGCCAATGTATTGGCGTTTCAGGGTCCCCGCGCCAGTCCAAGGGGGTGTCTGGGGGGGTGTCAAGATCCCGTAAGGAAGACGGCGGCCAGCCCCAAGAGCGGTTAGGAATAGTCGCGTGACGGGTTTGGCCGACGAGCAGGGCATCGCGCCGTCTTATCTCGACGGGTGGAAGCGGCTCTTCCTCGGGAAGCCAATGATCACCGACGACCTTCAGCATGAGAAGTTGTCGAACGGCGTTGCGCTCGGAGCGCTTTCACCGGATGCGATCTCTTCGACTGCTTACGGTCCCGAGCAGATCATGGTCGGTTGCTGCCGGCTGCTGGGATGGCCGCGTTTGTGCTGTTGCTTCCGCTGATCGGCGTGATCCTGGTGATTCTCGTGCTGGTGACGGCGTCGTATCGGCAGGTCGTCATGGCCTACACCCGGGCCGGGGGTTCGTACATCGTGGCCAGGGAGAATTTCGGGCCGCGGATAGCGCAGATCGCGGCCGCAGCGCTATTGATCGACTATGTGGTCACCGTGGCGATCCAGTGTGCGGCCGGCACCGTGGCGGTGGCGTCGACGATACCGGTGCTGGGCCCCTACAGCCTGGAAATCTCGGTCGGTGCGGTGCTCATTTTCTGTTATTTCAACCTGCGTGGATTGCGGGAGGCGGGCCGGACATTCGCGGTGCCAACGTACTGGTTTATCGGCATGCTCACGCTGATGATCGTGGTCGGCCTTGCTCGTGAAATCTTCTGGAATCTGCCGCAATACGATCCGCAGCACCTTGACGGCGCGGTGCCGATCCACCAGGGCAACGGCCTAGTGATGGGCGCGACGATCTTGGTGATACTGCGGGCTTTCGCCAACGGCGGCTCGTCGCTGACCGGGGTCGAGGCGATCTCCAACACGGTCAACCTGTTTCGTAAGCCGGAAGGCCCTAACGCGCGCCGGGTGCTGACCATGATGGCTACGGTTCTTGGGCTGTTGCTGGCCGGTGTGGCCTGGCTCGGCTACGCCACTCATTCCGTTCCGTTTTCTGCGGGATATCCGTCGATGCTCTCCGAGATCGGCCGCGCGGTCTTCGGCCACGGAATGATCGGCAACGTCTTTTTCTTTCTGTTACAGGCGGCGAGCGCGGCCATCTTGTACAACGGTGCCAATACCAGCTTCAACGGTTTTCCGGCGCTGACTCACTTTGTTGCCGAGGACCGGTTTTTGCCGCGGCCGCTGATGAAGCGCGGTCACCGGTTGGTGTTCTCCAATGCCATCGTCCTGCTGACCGTGCTCGCGGTGGCGCTGTTAGTCGCGACGGGGGGCTCGGTCAACGCGCTGGTGCCGATGTTCGCGATGGGCGTGTTCACCGCTTTCTCGATGGCCGACTACGGGATGACCAAACACCATCTGACGCATCGTGGGCCCGGCTGGCGCTACAAGCTGGTGATCAACCTGTCGGCGGGCATCTTGTCGACGAGTGTGGTGGCGATCTTCGCGATCGCGAAGTTCACCGAAGGCGCCTGGCTGGTCGTGGTGGTCTTTCCGATTCTGGTGTTGGTGTTGATGCGGCTCAACCGGCAGTATCGCGCCGAGGCCTCGGTATTGGATGTCACTCACCGAGCCTCCCGAGTTGGCCAAGCATGACCGGCATCGGGTGTTTGTCTTTGTGGACAGCGTCGACCTCGCGGTGATCGAGGCGATGCGGTACGCGCAGGGGCTGCACGCCGATGAGCTGGTTGCGGTTCACTTCGTGTTAGACGCGGCTCATGCCGCGCGGTTGCAGCAGCGCTGGCAGCACTTCGAGCACGTCACCCAACTGCGGATGGTCGGGTGTCTGGATCGCAACCTGAGCCGAGCCGCGCAAGACCTGGTTTCGCAGGTCAAGCGGGACCATCCGGACACCACCGTGACGGTGCTGTTGCCGCGTCGAACGTATTCGGCGTTGCTGGGCCGGCTGCTGCATGACCGCACCGCCGACAAGATTGCCGGGGTGGTCAGCCGGATTCCGGGTGCGAGCGCGCAGATCGTGGCCTACGACATCGCGTCTCGGATCGCACAAGCCCAAGCCGCCCGGGCAGGCGACTCTAACGATCCTGATCGAGCGCTGGAGTCCACCGAAAAGGTGCAGGCGCCCATGCCGGTCATCTGAATACCGCGGCCCGCGGTTAGCGGCCGGGGCCGGCAAATCCGAATCCGGCTCGAGCCGGTCGGCGGGCGCGGTATTTGGCGGCTGCATAGTAGTGGGAGTTCGTCAACTCAGGGCGGGGCATCGGTGAGAGATACCTGGCAAAACCCCCAACGTTGGCTGGGAATCGGTGGGCCGTCCGTGCTGGACTGCCGCAAACTCGCGGAGCGGCTAATGTACCGATCGTGGGCTCTGGGCACGTTCTACGGCGGGAAGAGAAATTGGTCGTGGCAGATTTGGCTGACGAACAGAAGATCCCGTGGACTTTTTACGACGGGTGGAAACGGTTCTTTCTTGGGAAGCCGCTGATCAGCGAGCATCTGGAACACGAGAGTTTGTCGAATACCGTTGCACTCGGGGCGCTTTCGCCGGATGCGATCTCATCGACGGTTTACGGTCCCGAGCAGATTATGGTCGAGTTGCTGCCGGCGGCGGGGATGGCTGCGTACATGCTGGTCCTTCCGATCGCCGGTGTGATCTTGGTGATCTTGGCGTTGGTTACCGCGTCATATCGGCAGGTTGTCATGGCTTACACCCAACGAGGCGGATCCTACGTGGTGGCGCGAGCCAATTTCGGGCCGCGCATCGCGCAGATCTCGGCGGCCGCGCTGTTGATCGATTATGTGGTGACCGTGGCGGTGCAGTGCGCGTCGGGCACGTTTGCGGTGGTGTCCGCGGTACCGGCACTGGGCCCCTACCACTTGGAAATCACCGTAGGCGCGTTGTTGCTCATGTCTTACGCCAACCTGCGCGGAATGCGGGAGGCGGGCCGGATATTCGCCGTGCCGGTCTACGCTTTCATCGTCATGCTCACGGTGATGATCGTGACCGGTGTGGTTCGCAAAATCTTCTGGAGTTTACCGCAATACGATCCGGCGCACATTGCCGGTGCGGTGCCGGTCCATCAGGGCAACGGGCTGATTATGGGCGCCACCGTTCTTATATTGCTGCGCGCATTCGCCAACGGCGGCACGTCGCTGACCGGAGTCGAGGCGATCACCGACGCGGTCAATGTATTTCGTCAGCCGCAAGGCCCCAACGCGCGTAAGGTCCTCACCCGAATGGCCTGTGTCCTCGGGTTCTTGTTGGTTGGTGTCATCTACCTGGTGCATGCCACCCACGCCACTCCGTTTGTCGCCGAATATCCGTCGATGCTGTCCGAGGTTGGCCGGGCGGTTTTCGGCAACGGGGTGATCGGGAACATCACGTACTTGCTGCTGCAGACGGCCAGCGCGGCGATCTTGTTCTTCGGTGCGAATACCAGTTTCAACGGTTTTCCCGCGCTGACGAGTTTCATTGCCGAGGACAGCTTTCTGCCGCGGCCGATGATGAAACGTGGTCATCGTTTGGTGTTTTCCAACGCCATCATCGTGCTGACTGCACTGGCGGTGACACTGGTGATCGTGACCGGCGGCTCGGTCGACGCGGTGGTGCCGCTGTTTGCGATGGGCGTATTCACCGGTTTCTCGATGGCCGGCTATGGCATGACCAAACACTGGCTGACCCATCGTGGGCCCGGTTGGCGACGCAAGCTGGTGATCAACCTGTCGGCGGGGATCTTGTCGACGATCGTGGTGGGCATCTTCGCGGTGGCCAAGTTCACCGAGGGAGCCTGGCTGGTCGTCGTTGTCATGCCGGTGCTGGTGTTCTCCTTGATGCGGCTCAACCGGCAGTACCGCGCCGAGGCGGCGGTGTTGGAGATGTCTCGCAACGAGCCTCCCGACTTCGCCAAGCATGCGCAGCACCGGGTATTCGTGTTCGTGGATAGTGTCGACCTCGCCGAGGTCGAGGCGATGCGCTACGGCGAGGGGCTGCACGCCGACGCGCTGACCCCAGTGCACTTCGTGATCGACGCAACTCATGCCGCGCGGTTACTGCAGCGCTGGGAGCACTACGGGCACGTCACGCCGCTGCGGATGGTGGCGTGCCCGGATCGCCACGTGGGTCGGGCCGCACAAGAGCTGGTCCTCCAGGAGATAAACGACCATCCGGGCACCAAGGTGACGGTGTTGCTGCCGCGTCGAACATATGCGCCGCTGGTGGGCCGGCTGCTGCATGACCGCACCGCCGACAGGATGGCTGGGGCCATCAGCAGAGTCCCGGGTGCGACCGCGCAAATCCTGGCTTACGACGTGGGATCTCGGATCGCACAGGCGGCGGACGCGGCCCGCTCAGGAGGAAGCGACGGGTGACCAGTGCGGTCGACGTGCCTGGCCTGCCGTCGGCAGCTCGAGAGATGGCCCGCCGAAGGCGATTACCCAGCGGCCCACTGCGACCCCAGCCGCGGTGGGGCTGATCGAGCGATGCTCACGAACCGCTGAGCCTTGCCTCCTCGAGGTCGAGGTCTCGTTCGATGGTGCGCAACAATGTCGCGTTGATGTGGCCGTCGCGCCTCAACGCCAGCACGACTGACCGCTCGACGCGCAGTAACTCCAGCCGCAACGTCCGATAGCGTTCCATCTCCTGGGCCTCGTCGGACTCCTGATCGTTCGGGGGACTGATTTGCAGTCGTCGCACCCGAGCCTCGTAGAGGGTACGTGCAGATTTGATGGCATCGTCGGCGCCGTCAGCGCCGGTGTGGTCGTCGAGCCATTCCAACGCGGCGCGTGCCGCCTTCAGGCGGGCTTTGTTCTCTTCGGTTGCGAAATCCTCGGCCTTTAGCCCGAGTCGGGCGCAGCAGCCAAGGCAGGCTTGTGCCCTGGATGAGCAGACTTGCCACAATCACCGCGGCCGCCACCATGATCACCAGGTCGCGGTCGGGAAAGGGGGAGCCGTTGGCGAGCCGTAGCGGGATCGCCAGCGCGGCTGCCAACGACAAACCGCCGCGCATGCCGGCCCACGCCACGACTACGCGTTCCCGCCACACGGGCCCGCCGCTGGTGCGGCCGAACAGCTTCGCGGTGGCGGGTCCGAAGAGCATCCAGACCAGTCGCAGGACGACCACCGTCACAATCACGGCTGACATCACGGCCACGACATGCAGTGCGGGCATACCCGGTACCCAGTGCACCGAGCGCACAAGTTCCATGCCGACCAGGGTGAACAGCACTGCGTTCAGCAGGAACACCAAAACATCGAGAAATGCAAAGGCCTGCAGTCGCGCGCCGGGCGCGTAGATGGCGCTGAGGTGCGAGCCCACATAGACACCGGCGGCAACGGTGGCTAGAACCCCGGACAGATGGACGGCCTCTGCCAGCGCATAGGTGACGAACGGCGTCGCCAGCGAGATGGTGATCTCCAACAACGGTTGGTCCATGCGTCGCCGGACTGCCACGACTAGCCAACCGATGGCGAGGCCGAGCACCGCACCGCCCGCGGGAGCCGCAAGGAGCGTCACCACGAGCGGGCCGGGCCGCACCGCCCCGGACACCGCGGCGCCCACGGCGCCGGCATAGAGCACCAACGCGGTGCCGTCGTTGGTGAGGCCCTCGCCCTCGACGATTGTGGCGAGCCGCTCAGGCACGTCCAGCCGCTTGAAGACGGAGGTGGCCGCCACCGCATCGGTCGGCGCCACAACCGCTCCGGCTGTCACGGCCACCGCTAGTGGCACGCCGGCGAGACCAAGCAATACCCCGGCGACCGCGGCTGTGGTGACCACCACCAGTCCCACCGCCAGCAGCCCGATCGGCCGGGCATTGGCGCGAAGATCTTCTGGCGCAATGAAATTCGCCGCGTAATACAGCAAAGGCGGCAAAAACACGTAGAACACGACCTCCGGCGACAGCTGTGGAACGCTGACCCACGGCAACCAGCTCAACAGTGCACCGACAGCTACCAGCAAAACTGGGTACGGTACGCCGACCCGCTCAGCCACCCACACCGCCGCCACGGCCGCTAGCGGTCCGCACAGCAGCAGGACCAAGTAGCCCGCCGGATTCACAACCGCACCTCCCAGTGCCACGGCCGGCTATCGATGAACTGCTCGCTGTTGCGGTGATTGGCTAGCTCAGCGTAATGGCGTGGTGAACTGTGTGATCGGGGGTCGATCAGATCGCGGCGCTCATCCAGGGCTGACAGATGACCATGATGGAGGAACGGGTATGACCGCCGCTGACGACACGAGTGGTGAGGGGGTGGTCGAGGCGCCGAACGCCGGTTGGCTTACATCCGGTGTCGGTGCGGTCGCAGCGGCGAGTTTCTTCTCTGATTCTGGTCATGAGGTGACGACGTCGGTGCTGCCGGCCTTCCTCACCGGCACGCTGGGAGCCTCGGCGGCAGCATTGGGCGTGATCGACGGGATCAGTGACGCGCTGATCGGTGTAATGAAGCTCATCGGCGGGCCGTTGGCGAACGACCCGCACCGGCGGGCACGGACCGCTTCTGCTGGTTATCTGGGAACTGCGGTGGCGACCGGAGCGATCGGTGCGGCGGTAACCATATGGCAGGTCGGTGCGCTGCGTGCGATCGCCTGGTTGTCCCGCGGTTTACGGTCTCCGGCCCGCGATGCGTTGCTGGCTTCTCTTTGCCCAACATCGGCGCAGGGCAGGGCGTTCGGGCTCGAAAGGGCGGGTGACAACCTTGGCGCGGTCGCGGGTCCATTGCTGGCGGCCGGCTTGGTGACCTGGGTCGGTGTCCGCCCTGCGCTCTATCTGGCAGCGGTTCCGGGTTTGTTCGCCGCAATCGCGATCATCGTTGCCGCGCGCGAGTCCCGGCGTAGCGTGCAGACCCGTCGGGAGTCCTCGCCGCGTCGGCTCGAGTTGCGCGCGTTGCGCGATGCCGGGATGCTCCGCGCGCTGGTGCCGGTGCTGCTCTTCGAGTTCGGCAACCTCGCAACGACTCTGCTGATCTTGCGCGCGACCCAGCTGCTCACGTCTCAGGACCGATCGGTTACCACGGCGACCTCGCTCGCGATCCTGATCTATGCCGGGCATAACGTGATTGCGACGTTCGCGGCCTTATTAGCCGGACGGTGGTACGACCGGGCGGGCCCGCGGGTGGTGTTCGCGACCGGCGCGGCCGTATATGTCATCGGTTACGGCGTCTTCTCCGCCGGTGTGCATAGCGTGATCGCGGTCGTACTGGCTTTCGCGGCAGCCGGGGCAGGGATCGGACTTGCAGAACCCACGGAATCAGCGGTGGTGGCGCAACTGCTTCCGGACAGGCTGCGCGGCAGCGGGTTCGGAGTGCTGGGAGCGGTGCAGGCGGCAGGTGACGTGGTGGCGACAGTCGTCGCTGGGCTACTTTACGCGCTGATTTCGCCGGCCGTGGCGTTCGGCTACGCGGCTGCCTGGATGCTCGCGGCGGCTATTGCTTCGGGGACGCTACGCCGGTCAGCGACTGGACAACCGCGGGGCCGTTTCTCGTGATCGTCCGATTGGCGTCTGGTTGCCGCGGGAATCCGTGGAGCTGACGAGTAGCCGGTGCATCACCAGCGGAAGCGTTGTTTCTGCTCGGTGACCTCGTCGGCGGTCATCAGACCGGAGTCGGCCAGCTTGGCGAGCAGCGATTGCGCCCTCGCGGCGAGCTCGCGCAACTCGGCAGCGATCTCCGCCACCGGCTCGCCCTGCGGCCGCTGCGATGGCTTCGGATTGCCCCGGGGTGTCATTCTGCTGCGCTGATCGCCGCGTCCCACGGAAGCGGTGCTGCCGACAGCGCCCCCGGCCGCACCGGCGAGGCCCATGTTGCTGAACAGATTGCCGGAACTACCCGCGGCGATCTCCGGGGCGGCCGCGGCGCCGGTGATCGGCAGCGTAAAGGCGGCCGGGCGAATCTCGGGTGCCGCCACCGTCCAAGCCGACGGCACCGACAGTCTGCCGACCGTGTTTCCCTGGCCCAAGCCGGCGGATACGGATGCCGTCGCCGCGTTCGATGGTGCACCGACGCTGCCCTGGCCGCCCCAGAACCATTCCGGCAGCTTGGCGGCGCCCGGCCCATAGCCCGTGTAGGGCCCCCTGCCCTGAGCGAAGTCACGGTCGGCATTGATCTCAAAGCCGCGGAAGTTGGTCCCGACCCCCGTGAACGCTGCCGCGATGCCTGTCGCCGTGGAGCCGACAGAAGTCGTGCCTATTGGGATTTCCACGAGCGTCAGGGCGACCGAGATCGGGCTCAGCAGATCAGACAGGGCGCTCGCCGATGGCGGATCCGCCGCCGCGGACGACGCCAGCCCCTGCAGCGTTTGGGGGATCGCATTGATCACCCGCGAGCCGCTCGACATTGACGACTGCGCCACCGCGACAGCCTGGCTGCCCGCCCCAGCCGGATTGGTGGTCGGTGGTGGCGAGGTGAAGGGCGTCAACGTCGATGCCGCCGCCGACGAGCCGGCGTAGCCGTACATCGCGGCGGTGTCCTGGGCCCACATCTCGGCATAGTCGGTTTCGGTTGCCGCGATCGCAGCGGTGTTCTGCCCGAAGATGTTGGTTGCGATCAACGTCATCAAAAGCGTGCGGTTGGCAGTGATGACCGCCGGCGGCACCGTCATTGCGAAGGCCGCCTCGTAGGCCGCTGCGGCAGCTTTGGCCTGTGTGGCGGTTTGTTCAGCTTGCGCGGCGGCCGTGGTCATCCACTCCACGTAGGGCGCGGCCGCTGCCGCCATCGAGGCTGACGAGGGACCCAGCCACGACCCGCCGCTCAGCTCGGAAATCACCGACTCGTAGGAAGCAGACGTGGATTGCAGCTCGGCGGCCAGCCCATCCCAAGCGGTAGCCGCCGCCACCATCGGCCCCGAGCCGGGGCCGGCATACATTCTGCCGGAGTTGACCTCCGGCGGTAACATCGCGAAATCCATTGCCGTATCCCGTCTTAACCGGTCGCCATCGCGTTAGCGGCTTCGGTGACCGCATATGACGTCGCACTCGTTCCGAGCGTGCTGACGAATAACTGGTGAATCGCCTCTGCCTGGGCGCTGGTCGCCTGATACATCTGCGCGTGAACGGCGAATTGCGCGGCCGTCAGCGCCGACACTTCGTCGGCGGCGGCAGGTAACACCCCGGTGGTCGGCGCCGCGGCGGCGGCATTCTGCGCGCTCATCGTCGTGCCGATCCCGGCCAAGTTGGCGGCCGCGGCGGTCAGCGCCTCTGGTTGTGTCGTGACGAATGACATCGGTATTCCTCTCGATAGGTGTCAAATACGGTTGAACATGGCGTGTGGATACCATGCGTCATAACGTGAATACGTTGAACACGCCGCCGGATAGTCCCGATGGCGAACGGGGAATTCGAGGTTGAGCAGAACCTGACTCATTGGCCCCCGTCCTCTGCACCCAACTCACTCACGGGCAGAAGCCATAAGCCGGTGCGGCGGTTAAAGGCGAGCCTCATCGCCTGAACGCGATGCTAACGGCGGGTTAACTCCAGATGCAATGCACTGCGGATATTTGCGGCAAATACCGGAAGCGGTTAGTCGGACACCAGGTTGTAGGCGTCCACTCGCCACACACCGTCGACCCGGCTGAGCTGATTCCAGCACGCGGTCCGCTGAGGGGCCTCGCCGAGCGCGGGGTCGAGCTGTCCGAGCAGTGCGCGGTTGAACGCATCGTGAGACACCATGACAAGCGGTCCCGGGCCATAGTCGGCCGCCAGTTCGAAGAACGCTTGGCGGGCGCGGGCGGCCAAGGCGGTGAGCGGCTCGACGCCGGGAGCGAGATCGACACTGCCGTATTCGCGTTCGACCTCGTCACGTAAGTGGCCCGTCATCGGCCCATAATCGCGATCGTTGAGTCGGACGTCGACCGTAACCGGCGCACCGCTGGCCGCACCGATTGCCTGCGCGGTGGCGACGGCTCTTTGCAGCGGGCTGCAGATCACCGCGGTCGGATGTTTGGACGCGAGCGCCGCCGCGAGTCGTGTGGCCTCGGCGATCCCGACCTCGTCCAACGGCGGGTCGCTGAGCCCTCGCAGTCGCCCCTGCGCGTTGAGTGCGGTCTGCCCGTGACGGGCCAGGAAGACGCGATCGGCAACAGCGATCATTGCCGGGCAGTTTCGAACTCAGGAACGACCGCAACCGAACGATTACTGCGGCGCAACAAGTTTCGCGTATATCTAACGATCAAGACCACATTGATCTCCTCTGGTGCGTTCGCACCCGGGCGCAGGTTCGCCGCCTGACCGCTAAGCCTAGGGGACGAATCCGCGGCGCTCGGCGCGTAGGGCGATTGACCGACTACCTCGCCGCTGAGTAATCTGGCGGCAAGACAGGCGGTGGGGCTCGCCACCTGCGGTCGACGGAAGAGCCGGCGACTGCCAACGGTCCCTGGGAACTAGATCGAGACTGACGAAGTCGCGTGCGGTCCGCGCGGCGCCTCAGGCGATGGAAACCCGGGAGCAGAGTATGACTAAATCACCCCGAGATCACGTCGAATCATGGAGTCGACGGGGAAATTACCGCAGGCAGTGGCCGCGTGTTGGCTGCTGGCCCTGCCAGCGGTGGCGTTGCCCGCAGAAGGCTGATGTGCGTCGAAAACTGTTGTGCCGCAATGGAGGGAGCAGGCGTGGACGAAGTTTGCCTCAAGCTCAGCGCGTACTTCGGTGAGCGTCAACGCGTGGACGGTCGCTTCGTAGCCGAGAGCATGCTGAGCCTTTATGAACAGCGGCGCGTCGCGACCAGCATCGTGCTGCGCGGGATCGCTGGCTTCGGCTCGCGGCATCACTTTAGAAGCGACCAATCCCTGAGCTTGTCGGAAGAACCCCCTGTTGCGGTGATCGCGGTGGACACCGGCCCTGTCATCGAGGGATTGCTCGAATCGGTACTTGGGGTCGACAAGTGCGGCCTGATAAGCCTGGAGCGCGCCCGGTTGCTGCGCGACGACATCCACAGCATCGAACTCTCCGACGACTATCACGAGGCAACCAAGCTGACGATCTACGTCGGCCGCAAAGAGCGCGTTTACGGTATGCCCGCCTACGTAGCGGTCTGCGATCTGCTCTATCGGCGGCAGCTCGCGGGCGCATCGGTGTTCATGGGCGTCGACGGCACGATCCGAGGCCATCGTGAACGAGCGCGTTTCTTCGACCGAAACACCGATGTACCGATGATGATAATCGCCGTCGGCAGCGGTCAGCGAATCGGCCGAGTGCTACCGGAGCTTGGTGCGCTATTGAAGCGCCCACTGGTTACGGTCGAACGGGTCCGGGTCTGCAAGCGCGACGGCGAACTCTTGGAGCGGCCGCACGCACTGCCAGGAACTGACGAGCACGGCTTGGCGCTGTGGCAGAAGCTGATGGTCTACTCCTCGGAATCCGCACGCTGCGACGGGATGCCGATCCACCGTGCGCTGATCCAACGGCTGCGGCAGCAGAAATCCTCGCGCGGGGCGACGGTGTTGCGTGGAATCTGGGGCTTCCACGGCGATCACGCGCCGCACGGTGACAAGCTGTTGTCGTTGAGTCGCCACGTGCCGGTCGTGACGATCATTATCGACAGCCCGAACAACATCGCCGCGTCCTTCGACATCGTCGACGAGATGACCCGCGAACAAGGTTTGGTGACAAGCGAAATGGTGCCCGCGCTGGCCGCCGACGGCGACGGCCGGCCCGGTATGGCTCGTTACCAGTACTAAGCCCAACGCAATAAGAAGAAATGACTAGCCACCGCGTGGGCTCCGGAGCTCGGGCGTCGGCGACGCGACGAGTCGCGGGCACGGACGCGTGCTGTGGACTGTCGCGCAACTGGGGATAACCGGTCACCAAACTCGCATCGTCGGCGGCGCGCCGCATATCCGCGTCGGTGTCCTGCCGCAGGGTGGCCGCATGACGATGTTGACGCGGGCCGAAATCGGAGCGCTCGGTGAGCAGTTGGCCACCGACCACCTGACCGGCCTTGGGCTGCGGATCCTGACCCGCAACTGGCGCTGCCGATTCGGCGAGCTGGATGTGATCGCCGTCGACCCGACGACAAACACGGTGGTGTTCATTGAGGTCAAGACCCGCACCGGCGATGGTTTCGGCGGTCTGGCCGAAGCGGTGACCGAGCGGAAGGCGCGCCGGCTGCGTCGGCTGGCTGCGATGTGGCTGGCCACTCAAGACCAACGTTGGGCGGCGGTCCGCATCGATGTGATCGGCGTGCGGATTGGTCGACGTCGCACGCCGGAAATCAGCCATCTGCAGGGAGTCGGCTGATGGCGCTGGGGCGTGCGTTTTCGGTCGCGGTGCTGGGGCTAGACGGCGAGATTGTGGAGATCGAAGCCGATATCACCTCGGGCCTGCCGGGTGTGCATCTGGTAGGCCTGCCCGACGCTGCGTTGCAGGAGTCACGAGACCGGGTCCGTGCAGCGATCACCAACTGCAACAACCGCTGGCCCATGTCTCGCCTCACCCTGGCACTTTCACCGGCGACGCTGCCGAAGGTGGGCTCGGTATATGACCTCGCCCTAGCGGCAGCGGTGTTGTCGGCGCAGCGGAAGACGCCGTGGCGACAGCTGGAGGCGGTCGTGGTGCTGGGCGAGTTGGCTCTCGACGGACGAGTTCGGCCGGTGCGCGGAGTGCTGCCGGCCGTGCTCGCGGCCAAGGGTGAGGGCTGGAAGACCGCGGTAGTTCCGGTGGAGAACCTGCCCGAAGCCAGCCTGGTCGACGGCATCGAAGTCTGGGGTGTGCGCACCCTGGCGCAACTACAGGCCTGGCTCAGCGGATCGGCGCAGCTGGATGAACGGACCAGCAAGGCGGTTCCGGCGCCTGAGCCGTCGGCGGATCTGGCCGATGTGATGGGTCAGACCCAGGCCCGCTTCGCCGTCGAGGTGGCCGCTGCCGGGGCTCATCACCTGATGCTCACCGGCCCGCCGGGTGTGGGTAAAACAATGCTGGCACAACGTCTTCCAGGACTTCTTCCGTCGCTGTCGGACAGCGAGTCGTTAGAGGTCACCGCAATTCACTCAGTCGCCGGCCTGCTGTCGGATGCCACACCGCTGATTACCCGGCCGCCATTCGTCGCGCCGCACCACAGTTCCAGCGTCGCGGCGCTGGTTGGGGGTGGTTCGGGAATGGCGCGGCCGGGGGCCATCAGCCGGGCCCACCGCGGGGTGTTGTTCCTCGACGAATGCGCCGAGATCAATGTCAGCGCATTGGAGGCACTGCGAACGCCGTTGGAAGACGGCGAGATTCGCCTTGCCCGCCGCGACGGGGTGGCGTGCTATCCCGCCCGCTTTCAACTGGTTCTGGCCGCCAACCCATGTCCCTGCGCCCCGGCGGATCCGCGGGACTGCATTTGTGCGGCGGCGGCCAAACGACGTTACCTCGGTCGACTGTCCGGGCCGCTGATGGACCGCGTCGACTTACGAGTCGAGATGCATCCGGTGCGCATGCGCGCCTTCGTGGCCACGGAGGCCGAGTCGACGGCCCAGGTCTGCAGCAGGGTGGCATCGGCCCGTGAGGCGGCGACGCAGCGCTGGCGCCCACACGGATTTCGCACCAATGCCGAGGTCAGCGGAACGCTGCTGCGGCGTCGATTCCGGCCGGCCGATGCGGCGATGCAGCCGCTGCGGACCGCGGTGGAGCGCGGGATGCTAAGCATCCGCGGCGTCGACCGCACACTTCGGGTCGCCTGGACATTGGCTGATTTGGCCGGCCGCACATCGCCCGGACGCGACGAGGTGGCCGTCGCGCTGAGCTTCCGCCAACCCGGAGCCTCCCGATGACCGACCTGACGCTGCGCGCATGGGCCT
>NZ_JBKQTQ010000093.1:0-15108 GCF_052143115.1 Mycobacterium sp. | reverse complement strand
TCTGCCGACTCGCCCGAGCGTGCTAACCTTCGACGTCATTCGCCTCTTGGCGCCGGTCCCGTGGCTCAGTGGGAGAGCGTCCGCTTCACACGCGGAAGGTCGCTGGTTCGATCCCAGCCGGGACCACTTCGAGACGGTGCTGGTGAGGTACGCATTTCTGTGATCTTGGTGGGCTCGAGATCGCATCCGAAAGGGCGAAAATCCGCACCTTTTCGTATCTCGCGGCGGATGACCGGCCGAACATCGGTCTTCACCTGCCGTTTCGTGCCGGCGTTAGCAGACGCTCACGCGGGCGCAAGGCGATGATCGGGCCGCAACGACATCGGTTGTAGGCGGCACTCAGCATCGGTGGGTGTGGGGTCCAAAGGCTGTTGTAGTCAAGGTAGTAGGCGGCGTCGGCGAGCCGACCCCAACCCGTGAGTCCCCACTGCACGATGCGGGTGTCGTGGGCCCACAGGTCCAGCGACCACCCGAGGAAGTTGGCGGCGGCGTCGACCATGGCGAATATTCCGAACAGCGTGACCGCGGCCGGGCGGACAAACTCACCAGACGCCTTCGCTCGGGCTGTCTTGAGGATCCAATGGCGATGACGACCAGCCCGATCAGGCTGAAAATCAGGCTCCCGGCGAGTACCGCGCCTGTGATGAGCCATCGGTCGGCGGCCCTGACGACCGGCCCGTCCGTGGCCGGAACGGCGCGGTAGGTGGTCTGCTCGCTCTGCGCTTCTCTCGCGCTGGTCCGGTCGAGACTTGTCATAGCACCCATCCGTAACGAATGGCGACCACCGGCAGCACTGCTGAGGCACCGACGACGATGCCGACCACGCAGCCGACCGCAACCACCATCAACAATTTCGTCAAGGTCGGCACCTGAACGACGTACCACGACGCGCCGTCTTTGAGGTCGACGTCGCCTTCGTCCGGCGCGACCGGATCGTCCACACTCGGGTTGTCCATCCGGCTGGCCGCCAAGTACCAGACGAACAGAATGATCAGGTCGACAACGACAGCGCCGGCCAGCAGGCCCACGTCGCCCCAAAAGCCGGTGCCCCCCAGCGGCGATATGCGCGCGGGAAGCTCCTTGCCGTCGCCAAATCCGGTGCCGTAGCCATACAGTGCAGCTGCGATATAGCAGGCCGAGATGACGACCACGAAGAAAGCGACACACACGCCGGCGAGCACGTATGTGCCATGTTTGCGCTGACGATACGCACGGTCATAGGCGGCGCGAGGGTCCATGATCGACTCCGCGGCCAAACACCTCGTTCAGCGGTCGGTCCGGTAACGGCCACGTTGACTCCCACCCCATCCATCTTGGGCAAGCCTTCGAATGCCGAAGCGAAACCGTCACACCTTGTGGTCGACCCGTTTCAGACGCCTCTCTAGCCGCGATCTCGAGTCAGGTGTGAGCCGGTTGGCCTCGCCCCCGTACGCCTCGATGGCTCAATGGCATGCGCGCCCGACGCATCGGGGGCGGCGAGATCCTCGAACACGTCTAAGAACCTCCGCCGGCCGTGCCCTGGGGCGCGGAAGGACGAGGTGATTGAGCCCGTATTCCGCAGGCTTACAGACGTTTTCGACGCCTCAGTCGAATTGGCTGGTCCGCGGCTTGCGGTGCACCAATCTCTGTTTTGTTCAGCAGCTCAGCACTTCCAGGCCGGGCAGCGATTTGCCTTCAACGTATTCCAGGGACGCACCGCCGCCGGTGGAAATGTGGGAGAACCCGTCCTGGGGTAGTCCCAGCTGGCGCACGGCCGCCGCCGAGTCACCGCCACCCACCACGCTGAACGCGCCCTTACCGGTCGCGGCGATGATCGCCTCGGCGACGCCTTTCGTGCCCGCGGCAAAAGCGGGGTACTCGAACACCCCCATCGGGCCGTTCCAGAAGACCGTCCTGGCGTCGGACAACAACGCGGTGAACCGCTTGACCGACTCGGGCCCGATGTCCAGGCCCGTTTGGTGGTCCGGAATCCGGTCCGCCGCGACCGCCTGCGCCGGTGAGTCAGCGGCGAATTCCTCGGCCACGACGATGTCCACCGGCAGTTGGATGACGTCGGCGTGGCTTTGCAGCAGTTCTCGACAAGTGTCGATCATCTCCGGCTGCAGCAATGAATTTCCGATTGAAAGACCCCGCGCGGCAAGAAAAGTGAAGCACATGCCGCCGCCGATCAGCAGGCTGTTGGCCCTGCCGGCGAGCCGTTCGATGACCGTGAGCTTGTCAGACACCTTCGAGCCGCCCAGTACGACCGCGTATGGCCGTTCGGTGGAGCTCGTCAGCCTTTCGAGCACCGCGACCTCCTGGGCCACCAGCTCGCCGGCGTAGTGCGGCAGCAGCTTGGCCACGTCGTAAACCGACGCCTGCTTGCGGTGCACAACCCCAAACCCGTCGGACACGAAAGCACCGGCAGGATGGGCTGGGCCGCTGACTAATTCGGCTAACTGCCGGGCCAAGGCCATGCGTTCGGCGTCGTCTTTGCTGGTCTCGCGAGGGTCGAAACGAATGTTCTCCAGGAGCAGGACATCCCCATCGGTCAGCCCTTCAGCGCGGGCCGATGCATCCGGCCCGACCACGTCGGCAGCCAGCTGGACATGCCGGCCGAGCTCCTCGCCGAGGGCGGCCGCGACCGGCCGCAGCGAGTATCTGGGGTCGGGGGCGCCGGAGGGCCGGCCCAGGTGCGCTGTGACGACGACCTTCGCGCCGGCCCGGGCGAGCGCGTCGAGCGTCGGGACCGACGCGACGATGCGGCCGCGGTCGGTGATGTGGCAGTCCTCGTCGATCGGCACATTGAGGTCCGAGCGCACCAGCACACCACGACCCGCAACACCCTGGCCCACAAGCTCGTCGAGCGTCGGGAGGTTCATGGTCACAGCGACTTGCCCACCAAAGCAATCAGGTCGACTAGCCGGTTCGAGTAACCCCATTCGTTGTCGTACCACGACACCACCTTGGCTTGGTTGCCGATAACCTTGGTCAGACCGGAGTCGAAGATCGACGAGTGCGGGTCGGTGACGATGTCGGTCGACACGATCGGCGCGTCGTAGTACTTCAGGATGCCCTTGAGCCGGCCCTCGGCGGCCGCCTTGTATGCCGCGTTGATGTCGGCGGCCGAGGCCTCCTTGGAGATCTCGGCGGTCAGGTCGGTGACCGAACCGGTCGGCACCGGCACCCGCAACGCGTAACCGTCGAGCTTGCCCTGCAGTTCGGGCAGCACCACCCCGATCCCTTTGGCGGCGCCGGTCGAGGTGGGCACGATGTTGACCGCCGCCGCGCGGGCCCGGCGCAGGTCCTTATGCGGACCGTCCTGCAGGTTCTGGTCGTGGGTGTAGGCGTGGATGGTGGTCATCAGGCCGCGGACGATGCCGAACTCGTCGTTGAGCACCTTGGCCAGCGGGCCCAGGCAGTTAGTCGTGCACGAGGCGTTGGAGATGATGTCTTGGCTGCCGTCGTATTTGTCGTCGTTCACGCCGATCACGATCGTGATGTCGGCGCCGGTGGCCGGCGCCGAGATCACCACCTTCTTCGCGCCCGCTTCGAGGTGGCCCCGGGCCTTGTCGGCACTGTTGAAGTGGCCGCTGGATTCGACTACGACGTCGACACCCAGCGCACGCCACGGCAGCGCGGCCGGTCCCTCCTTCAGCTCGAGCGCCTTGATCTTCTCGCTACCGACGACGATCGTGTCGTTCCCCTCGAGGGTGATGTCCTGGGGGAACCGGCCCAATATCGAGTCGAATTTCAGCAAGTGCGCCAAGGTGGCGTTGTCGGTGAGGTCGTTGACCGCGACCACCTCGATGTCGCTGCCGCTGCCCTGGGCCTGCTGCACCTTCAAGGCCCGGTAGAAGTTGCGTCCAATGCGACCAAAACCGTTGATACCTATGCGAGTCGTCACCTGAGTCTCCTTCGTCGTTGGTCTACCCCAAGCTGGCCCGCTTGAGGGTCCGTAAAGCGGTGTAGAAAACGCGTCACGGCAGAGCGCTTGCGTAACTTGTTGTGAGTATGTGGTGATACTGGGCGCGCATGAAGTCCGCGGCGTCGCCAGGACGCTGCCCCGCCGCGAGCCTGCCCTTCAATGCGACGACAGAATCGAATCCCCGGCGGTCCATCCAGTCGCGCAGACCGTCCACCAGCGTGGTCAGATGATCGGGACCGTGCTTCAGCAGCGCTGAGGTTGTCATCACCACATCCGCGCCGGCCAGCAGGTATTTGACGACTTCGTCACGGGTCCACACGCCGGTGGTGGCTGCGATCGAGGCTTCCAGATGTCGAGACAGTAGGGCGATCCACATCAATGGCAGTCGGATTTCGTAGGGTCTGCTGAGTTGGAGGTCTGCCTGCGGCGCCAGCGACGCCAAGTCGATGTCGGGTTCGTAGAAGCGGTTGAACAGCACGAGCCCGTCGGCGCCGGCCTGCACCAGTTTCGTCGCCATGTTCCCGGGTGAACTGAAGAAGGGGGCGATCTTGACTGCGACCGGCACGCTGACCATCGCCTTCACCCCGCGAAGTATTTCGGCGTAACTGTCTTCGAGCATCGCACCGGTCTCGGCCGGGTCGGCGGGAACGCGGTAGATGTTCAGCTCGATGGCACTCGCGCCGGCCTGTTCCAGCCGATGCGCGAAATCGACCCAGCCCGTGCTGGATTTCGCGTTCAGGCTGGCGATGATCGGCACGTCGGTGCATGCGGATGCACGGCGAAGCAGCTGCAGTCGGCTCTCCAGCACGCCCTGATCGGCAGTTATCTCAGGGAAGTACCCGGTAGCCTCGGCCTGCGTCTCGCTGCCTTGTTCGCGCAGCACCGCCTGCGCGAGTTCCTCGGCGAGGATCTGTTCTTCGTAGATTGAGGCCAGGACGATCGCCGCGGCTCCTGCGTCTGCCAGGCGGCGGATGCCGTCCAGATCGGAGGTGAGCGGCGATGAAGACGCGACGATCGGGTGTTTCAGCTCAAGCCCCAGATACCGTGTGCCCAGGTCGATTTCGGTCATTGGGTGATGTCCTCCCAATGCGGCAGGAAGCGGCTGCCGTCCCGCGCCGCCAGGTCTTCGTAGACCTTGTACTGCTCGTTGACGGCTGCCTGGGCCTGAGCCAGCAGTTCTGCCGCCGTTTCCGGGTGGGTTTGTGTCAGCGTCTTATAGCGAAGCTCACGATAGGCGTAGTCCTCGAACGTAATTCGCGGGCGCGGTGAATCCAGCCGGAACGGGTTCATACCCTTTTTGCGCATCGTCGGGTCGAACCGGAACAGCGGCCAGTAGCCGCTCGCCACCGCGCGGGCCTGCTGCTTCATCCCGGTGCGCATGTCGATCCCGTGGGCGATGCACTGCGAATACGCCAGAACGAAGGACGGGCCCTCGAACGCCTCCGCTTCGCGCAGCGCGATCAGCGCCTGTTCCGAATTGGCGCCCAGCGCGATCTGAGCCACATAGATGTTTCCGTACGAGATCGCCTGAAGTGCAAGGTCCTTGCGCGGCACCCGTTTGCCCGCCGCGGCGAATTTCGCCGACGCCCCGAGCGGTGTCGCCTTCGACGACTGACCTCCCGTATTCGAGTACACCTCGGTATCCAGGACCAGCACGTTGACGTCGCGGCCCTGCGCGAGCACATGGTCGAGACCGCCGTAGCCGATGTCATAGGCCCAGCCGTCACCGCCGACGATCCAGACACTGCGACGCACGAGAAAGTCGGCCAGACTCATCAGCGTCTTGGCATCGCCCGAGTCGATCGGTTTCAGTTTGTCTTTGAGGGCCGCAACGCGGGCGCGCTGCGCGACAAACTCGGATTCGCTGCGCTGTTCAGACTCGAGCAACGCCCTTGCCAGATCCTCACCGATCTGTGGGGCGAGCCTGCTGACCAGGTCGCGGGCCAGGCTCGACTGCTTGTCGATTGCCAGCCGGTAGCCCAGGCCGAATTCGGCATTGTCCTCGAACAACGAGTTCGACCATGCCACACCACGCCCCTCTGCGTTGGCGGCCCAGGCATGCGCGGGGGTGTTGCCGGCGTATATCGACGAACATCCCGTCGCGTTGGCGATCTGCAGGCGATCCCCGAAAAGCTGGGAAATCAGTTTCAGATATGGGGTTTCGCCGCATCCGGCGCATGCCCCGCAAAACTCGAACAATGGTTCCAGGAGCTGAATCCCGCGCACATTGGCGACGTTGACCCGCTGCCGGTCAGGTGTGGGCAGCGTCTCGAAGAATGCAATGTTTTCCCGCTCTTGGTTTAAGACAGGTAGCTTTTCGCCCATGTTGATGGCGCGCCGGCCATCGCCGGTCTGACTGTACGCCGGGCAATTCTCCACACAGACACCGCAACCGGTGCAATCCTCGACATAGAACTGCAACGTAAACCGCGAGTCGGGATAACCGCGCGCATTGACCGGAGCCGACTTGAACCCATCGGGCGCGCCTTCGAGATCCGTTGCGGCATAGGTCTTTGCACGGATGACGCTGTGCGGGCACACGATGCTGCACTGGCCGCACTGGATGCACAGATCCGGATCCCAGATCGGCACCTCGACAGCGATGTTGCGCTTCTCGTACTTGGCCGTGCCGACCGGGAAGGTGCCGTCGTCGGGCATGCGGCTCACCGGGATGTCATCGCCACGGCCGGCCATGATCTCTCCGGTGACCTTCCGGATGAATTCCGGCGCAGTCGACGGAACGGCGGGCGGGATATCACGTGTACCGCTCACAGCTTCGGGTACTTTGACTTCGTGCAGGGCCTCGACCGCGGCGTCCACTGCGGCGAAATTCAGCTTCACAACCGCGTCGCCCTTGCCGGCATAGGTCTTTTCGATGAAGCGCTTGATCTCGGCCACGGCCCGCGCCGGCGGTAAGACTTTCGCCAGATGAAAGAAGCAGGTTTGCAGGATTGTGTTCACACGTGGCCCAAGCCCGATGCGGAGCGCCACCGCGGAGGCATCGATGACGTAGAAGCGCAGTCTCTTTTCGACGATCTGCTTTTGGACTTGTCGCGGCAGCTGATCCCAGACCTTGTCGGGTCCGTAGGGGCTGTTCAACAAAAACGTCCCCTCGGGAATCGCCGGGCTAAGCACGTCACGCTTATTGAGGAAGCTGAACTTATGGCAGGCGACGAAATCGGCGTGCCGGATCAGATAAGGCGCCGCGACGGGGTTCTTTCCGAAACGAAGGTGCGACGCCGTCTCGCCGCCCGATTTGTGGGAGTCGTACTCGAAATACGCCTGCGCATAGCGATCGGGCGTCTCGCTCAAAATCTTGACGCTGTTCTTGTTGGCTCCGACCGTCCCGTCGGCACCCAACCCAAAAAATAGACAACGGACGGTGTCGTGCGGCTCAATATCCAGCGACCTGTCGTAGTCCAGACTGGTATGGCCGACATCGTCGATGATCCCGACCGTGAAGTGGTTGCGAGGATTGGGCTTCTTCAACTCGTCGAACACGGCCTTGGCCATCCCGGGGTGGAAATCCTTGGACGACAGGCCGTACCGGCCGCCGATCACGCGCGGCATTTGCCGGAGCCGGCCCGCCGCGACGGCCTCGGTGAGCACGCCCACGACATCGCAGTGAAGCGGCTCCATCGGCGCGCCGGGCTCCTTCGTTCGGTCCAGCACCGCGATCGACCGGGCGGTCTCGGGCAGCGCACTAAGAAAGTTCTCGGCGGAGAACGGTCGATACAGCAACACCTGCATGGCGCCGACCTTTTCGCCGTGCCGGTTGAGCCATCGCGCTGTCTCGCGCACGACTTCGGCACTCGAGCCCATGCTGACGACCACGCGCTCCGCGTCGGGGGGGCCGTCATAGCGGAACAGTGAATACTGCCGGCCGCAGAGGGCTCCCAGCCGATCCATTGTCTCCAGAACGATCTCGGGTACCTTCGCGTAGAAGGGATTGGCCGCCTCGCGGGTCTGGAAGTAGGTATCGGGGTTTTGCCAGGTTCCCCTGATGACCGGATGCTCTGGACTGAGTGCGCGCTCGCGATGGGCGCACACCAGATCGTCATCGATCATCGCCCGAATTTGTGCATCAGAAATCAGCGACACCTTGTTGTATTCGTGTGAGGTACGAAACCCATCGGTGAAGTGGATGAAGGGAACGCGCGCGGCCAGCGTCGCTGCCTGCGCCACCAGCGCGAGATCATGGCCTTCCTGCACCGAACCGGCGCCCAGCATGGCAAAGCCGGTAGCGCGGGCCGCCATGATGTCCTGATGGTCGCCGAAGATCGACGACGCGCCGGCCGCCAGCGCCCGTGCGGCCACATGGAAAACCGTCGAGGTCAGCTCGCCGGCAATCTTGTACATGTTAGGCAGCATCAGCATCAGACCCTGCGACGCAGTGAAAGTCGTTGTCAGAGCGCCGCTCTGCAGCGAACCATGGACGCAGCCGGCGGCGCCCCCCTCGGACTGCATCTCCTGCACGGCGGGGATGCTGCCCCAGATATTCCTGATGCCCTGATCCGACCAGGCGTCGGCAAGTTCCGCCATCGGAGACGAGGGCGTGATCGGATAGATGGCACAGACCTCGTTCACGCGATAGGCGATATGCGCAACCGCGGTGTTGCCGTCCATGGTGGCAGTCGGTTCGGTCATGTTCGCTTCTACTTACGCACCGCGAAGCCGCTTGGCGCAAGCGGTTCGTCGAGGTTTCCGATAGGCAAAGACTGGCCGTGCGGTTCGGGCACCATCTCAATGGCGTGACAGGGGCACTGCTCGAAACACGTTGCACAGCCGGTACAAAGATTCGTGTCAACGCTGTACCCGTTACCCGTGCCCAGGCGGGTGATCGCCTGTTCGGGGCAGGCCGCGTAGCAGTTATCACATTCGAAACAGTTGCCGCAGGACAGGCAGCGCTGGGCCTCATAGCGCGCCTGCGGTTCCGCAAGACCCGCGACAATTTCGCCGAAGCCGGTCCGCTGCGCGACCGGAACCTTCTCCTGTTGGCTGCGCGGCGCGTCCAGATAGCTGAGCAGATGGAGCATTTCGAAGGTGACCAGCGGATGCGAAGCCGGCTGTTGGTAGGTCTCGCCGCGCATCCACGCATCAATGGCGCGGGCCGCCAGCTTGCCGTGTCCTACTGCTGTTGTCATGGTCTGCGGGCCGCCGATGCAGTCGCCGCCCGCAAATATCCCGGGGTGACCGGTCATCAGCACCTTATCGACCTCAACGACGTCGTCGGGCGTGATCTTGACGCCCGGCGCGCCGCACAACAGCGACAGGTCGCTGTGCTGTCCGACAGCCAGCACGACCGAGTCGGCGCCGATCCGCTCGGTCTCGCCGGTCGGTGTGACGCTGCCGTCGGGGGCCATTTGGAGCTTCTCGATCACGATGCCGTCAGCGCCGAACTGCTCCACAGTGCTCAGCCACTTGATCTTGACCCCCTCGGCAAACGCTTCACTGGCCTCGGCCGGCTGTGCTTTCATGTGAGCCACATCGGAGCGGTACACCAGCAGCGCGTCCTGCGCCCCGAGCCGCCGGACGGTGCGCGCGGCATCCACGGCCGTATTGCCGCCCCCGATGACCGCTACCGCACGACCAAGCTTGGGCGCCTTGCCCTCTTGCACCTGGCCGAGCAGGGTGACCGCATCGATCATCTTCTTGCCGTCCATGGCCGGAATGTTTAGGTGGTTGGCTTCTTGCGCGCCCACCGCGACGAAGACCGCATCGAAGCCGCCCTCCTGCTTTTCGGCTATCACATCAGCGACGCGCCGGGCGCACGTGAGCGTGATTCCCGGCATCGTGGTGATGCGATCGATTTCCTTGCGCAGCTGCGTCCGCGGCAGGCGGTAGGTCGGAATCCCGGAGACCATCATTCCGCCAGGTTCCTCGGCGCTGTCGCGGATTTCGGCCTCGTGGCCCATGCGGGCTAGATGATAGGCGCATGCCAGCCCGCCCGGCCCGGCTCCCACAACCAGGACCTTCTTGCCACTCGGCCGTGCGACCGGCACCCGCCAGCCGTTATCAGCCGCGAGATCCCCGATGAAACGCTCGACCGCGTGGATTGCGACCGGCGAGTCGAGAGATCCGCGGTTGCAGCTAGTTTCGCAGGGGTGATAGCAGGCTCGGCCATGGGTCGAGGGAAGCGGATTGTCGTCGACTAGCGCCTGCCACGCTTTCTCGTACTGCCCGGCCTGAGCCTCGGCCAGCCACGCCTGAATGTTCTCTCCGGCAGGGCAGGCGTGGTTGCACGGGGGGAGAAGGTCGACGTACACCGGCCGTTGCCATCGCTGACTACCCACACCCTTGCGCGTTGTCTCCTGAAGGACATGAGTCATATCGGGGAGCTTCAAAGGCCACACCTCTCACTAGACGTGGGAACACACCGGTTCTCGTCCGCGAATACGATTGCACAGTCTCTTGACGCCGCAAAGGGCCATTCGGCCCCATATAGGTCCTTGCGGTTGAACGCGCCCGGTTGGCGCGTAGAACCTCCACGTCTTAGACAATGAGGACATCGCGGCCGTTTAAAGCGGCTGCTGGCTGAGGCCGAGCCGGAGAGGGACCTTGCGGGATATCAACCGCGACCTGGCACCATGATGGGGGTGGACGGGCCTTCGGGGACCGGCCACACCAACCGAAACCCGCCGATGACCGTTCGAAATCACCCATCGACAAAATTCGGGCTTAGGCGAGCCTTGGGCGGGTGTTCAGCGCCGATTCACGCTCAGCTTGAGGAAGTGTGCCGAGCATGAAATACAGGGGTCATAGGTCCGTATTATCTTCTCGCACAATGTGGTCAGCTCGGCGTCATCCATCGAAAGGTTGCCCGACACGGCGCCGGCCAGGTCCGCTTCGATCGCGCCCTGGTTCTGCGAGGTGGGCGGGATGATCGTCGCGGCGGCCACTGAGCCATCTTCGTCGATCCGATAGCGGTGATATAGCAGCCCCCTCGGCGCCTCGCTGACGCCGTGGCCAACCCCCGGGCGGGCGGGAACCTCGACGAACGGCCGCGGGGGCGGCTCGTAGGAATCCATGATGCGAAGCGCTTCCTCGATCGCGTACACGACCTCGACCGCGCGAACGACGATGGTGCGGAAGGGGTTTCGGCATTCGCCGGTGAGGCCGGCTTCCGAAGCGGCCTGTCGGGCGATGGGTGAGAGCGCTGACGAGTTCAGCGCGAAGCGGGCTGGCGGGCCGGTTACGTAGCGCCCGCCGTCCAGCGTCGCGTGCAGCGCGGTGGAGTGCGGCAGCTGCGACTCGACGACGTGATCGGTGAAGTCGGCAACCGCAAAAGACGGCCCGACGCTGCGCGCGATCGTGCCGTTCTCGATCGGATATCGCCCGGGCTGCTCCAGCGCGAGCATCTCGTGGTCGACTTCGAGGTCTGGAAAGTCGAACCCGCCGACCCAGGCGACGGTAGCGAGCGCGTCGTCGAGCGCGCGCCGTAACTCCTCGGTGTGCGCCTTCATGTCCGCGCGACTGGGCACGGAATAGAAACCTCCCAGGCGCACATTGATCGGATGAATGGCGCGCCCGCCGATGAACTCCATCAACCGGTTCCCCGCCTTCTTCAGCGCCAGTCCGCGCTCGACCACCGCGCGCTCGCTTCGGGCCAACGCGAAGGCGTCGGGATAGCCGAGAAAATCCGGTGCATGCAACAGATAGATGTGCAACACGTGGCTGTGAATCCACTCCCCGCAATACAGCAGGCGCCTCAGCTCCACCAGGGCCGGATCCACCTCGACCCCACACGCATCTTCGATCGCGTTGCAGGCGCTGACCTGATAGGCGACCGGACAGATCCCGCACACCCGGGCGGTCAGATCCGGCGGCTCGGTGTATGAACGGCCGCGCAAAAACGCCTCGAAAAACCGCGGCGGCTCATAGATGTTCAGCTCGACGCTTTCCAGCAAACCGTCTTTCATCGCGACGTGCAGGGCGCCTTCGCCCTCGACTCGGGTGAGGGTGCCGACGGAAAGCGTGCGGGTGCGGGTGGAGGTGTCAGCGGTCATCGGTCGTTCCGTTCGGCGGTGAAGGCGGTGACGTTGAACGTCGAAAAGACGCGCTCCACGCCATCTTTGGACATCCCGTCGCGGCGCAGCACCGGAATGAGCGCGGCCGTGTTCGGCGTGGCGGCCGGGCCGAAACAGCCGTAGCAGCCGCGGTGGTGTGCCGGGCATAGTGCCCCGCAACCGGCATGTGTCACCGGGCCCAGGCACGGGATTCCGTCGGCGACCAACACGCAGGTCACGCCGCGGTTCTTGCACTCGGTACACACGGTCTTGGCCGGCACCCGCGGCTTACGCCCGATCAACAGCGCGGCCAGCGTATCGAGCAGTTGGCCACGGTCGATCGGGCATCCCGGCAGCTGGTAGTCAACGGTGACGTGTGCCGACGCCGGCGTGGACGTCGCCAACGTATCGATGTATTCGGGCTTTGCGTAGACCACCGAGGCGAATTCGGCGACGTCGGCAAAATTGCGCAGCGCCTGGACGCCCCCGGCGGTGGCGCACGCACCGATCGAGACGAGAACCCTCGATTGGTCCCGGATCTCGCGGATGCGCTGCTCGTCGTGTTTGGTGGTGATGGAGCCCTCCACCAGCGACACGTCATAGGGCCCGCCCACCATCGCACTGGAGGCCTCCGCGAAGACAGCGATCTTGACCTCCTCGGCGAGGGTGAGGAGTTCGTCCTCGCAGTCCAGCAGCGTCAGCTGACAGCCGTCGCACGACGCGAACTTCCAGACGGCCAATGTGGGGGGCATCTACAACTCCTTGACCCTCAATAGAGGTCGGGCGACCTCATAGCCCACGACGGGCCCGCCGCGGCACACCAGCAACGGACCGAGCTGGCAGTGCCCACACCAGCCGATCCCGCACTGCATGTTGCGTTCCAGCGAGACCCGGATATCGCCGTCGGCCATGCCCTTGTCCGTCAACGCCTGCGCGCTGAATCGCATCATCGGTTCGGGTCCGCACAGAAATGCTGTCGTGCGGTCGGGTTCAAGACTCAGCCGGCGTAGCGGCTCAGTGACAAGCCCGACCTCACCACCCCAGCCCCGCCCCGGGACGTCGACGGTCAGGTGTACCCCGATCGACGGGTCCCGTGACCACCGGTCGAGGTCGTCGGTGAACAGAAAGTCGCTTGGCTGGCGGGCCCCCGCGATCAACGTCACCTTGCCGAAGCCGGCCCGGTCGGCCAGCGCACCTAGGAGCACCGGGCGCAGCGGGGCCAGCCCCACCCCGCCGGCGACGATCACCAGGTCGCGTGCGGCGGCCTCGGCCAGGCCCCAGCTGGTACCGAACGGCCCGCGAACTCCGATCACGCTGCCCGGTTGCGCGTCGTGAAGGGCCTGGCTGACCGCGCCGACCGCGCGGATTGTGTGCGTGATCGTTCCGTCGGTGATGCTCGGGTCGCCGCTGACCGAGATCGCTACCTCGCCGACGCCGAACGCGTACAGCATCATGAACTCGCCCGGCAGCGGCGTCGCAAGCGTCTCGGCGACCGGCTCCAGGCACAGGGTCGCCGAGTCCCGATTCTCCGCGACGCGGCTGCGCACCCGGTACGCGACCGGTGCCATCGCCGACGTGCGGCTGTCGGTGATTGTCTGGGTGTCAGTCATCTTTGCCGTCCGCGAGCCGGGCAAGGGTGGTCATTTCTTCGGTGATGTCGATGCCGGTTGGGCACCAGGCGATGCAGCGTCCGCAGCCGACGCAGCCGGACGTGCCGAACTGGTCATGCCAGGTGCCCAGCTTGTGGGTGATCCAGTGCCGGTAGCGCGACTCACCGGATTGCCGCACGCTTCCCCCGTGCAGGTACGTGAAGTCGAACTCGAAGCAGGACGCCCAGTGCTGCCACCGTTCGGCATGCTCACCGGCGAGGTCGGTGACGTCTTCGGTGCTGGTGCAGAAGCACGTGGGACACACCATCGTGCAATTGCCGCACGTCAGGCAACGGCTGGCCACGTCTTCCCAGTGCGGCGACTCCCGAGAGCGCACTAGGAGGTCCCGCAGGTCACCAGTGGGCATTTGGCGGCCCATCTTGCCTGCAGCAGCGGCAACCTCATCTCTGGCACCGGCGATTTCGTCAACGGCCGCGTCGCGGTGCGGCACCGCGGCCAGCACGTTGGCGCCGTCCTCTGTGCCGACATCCACCAGGTAGCGGCACCCGTTGCCGTCAATCCGCTCGGTAAGCGCGAGGTCGTAGCCAGGCCCAGCCTTGGGCCCCGTGCCCATCGACGCGCAGAAACACAGGCCGCCCGGCTCGGTGCAGTTGACCGCGACGACGAAGATCCGTTGGCGTCGGCCGACGTACGCGCCGTCCGGGTGGGCGGGGCGCGCCAGCACCCCGTCCAGCGTCGCGATCGCTGCGAGGTCGCAGCCGCGCACCCCCAAGAAGGCATATCGCGGAATCTCTTGTGGGGCAGAATCCTCGTCGCCATCTCGGCTGCCGGACCACAACTTCTGCCGCTGAGGGTGAAGAAACCGCTTGAAGGACTGTGGCCCGGCAGAATGACCGAAGGCGGCGGCGTCGTCACGGCGGCGCACCCGGTAATGACCGGGACCCACATCGACACCCCACCCGTATGGCAGATCATCGGCAGAAGCCAACTCGTCAAGCACGATCGCGTTGTTGCGCAACGTCGGCCCGACCACCCGGTAGCCCCGATCGATCAGCACCACCACCAGCTGGCGCAGCCCATCCGCGTCGAGGCTGGCCGGCTGGGCTTGCACAGGCTCGTGGCTACTCATGGCGGCCAACGGCAGGTGTTGATACGAAAATCTGCATGAGAAATCCTCTGGCAAGGCACTCCGACGCAGATCATTGTCCGTTGGTCATTGCGCCTCTGCTAGGGCCTTTGGACCATCCCGGGTGGGCTGGAAAGCATTCGCGGCGCCCCGCCAGCGGATGACGATTGGCGGACGATCAGGGTCTTTCGACCCCTGCGCCAAATCGGCGCGGGCCGATAACGTCGCGGCGGGGCAACGCTGTAGGAGGATGCCGTGAATCAGGCCACGATCAAGTCGCTCGACGGCGTATTGGCGAGGCAGCCATTCTTCAGCGGCTTGGATCCGCGTTGTCTTCAATTGGCGGTCGGGTGTGCGGCGAACGTGCGCCTCAATGAGGGAGACCTCATCTTCAAAGAAGGTGAAGAGGCAGACAGCTTCTATCTGATTCGCCAGGGACAGGTCGCGCTGGAACTCTTC
>NZ_JBKQTQ010000092.1:0-6178 GCF_052143115.1 Mycobacterium sp. | reverse complement strand
TGTGTGACGTCGCCGACCGGGCCGCTGGCGGTCGGTTGCGACCTGGAGCTGGTGGAGCCGCGCACGCCCGGCTTCGTCCGCGACTTCTTCACCGCGGCCGAGCAGCGGTGGATTGCCTCACGCGCGGCCGGTGACGAGCGCGACATGGGCGCGAATCTGGTGTGGTCGGCGAAGGAAAGCGCGCTGAAGGTGCTCCGCACCGGGCTGCGCCGGGACACCCGCACCGTCGAGGTAACGGTGGCCGCGCCGCGCGCCGACGGCTGGGGTGAGTTAACGGTGCGTGCCTCCGAGGGGACGGCGTTCCCCGGCTGGTGGCGGCGCGAAGGCCGATTTCTGCTTACCGTCGCCACGGAGGTGCGGATCCCGCCGCCGCTCGCCCTCGGCGACCCAGCAGTGCTGGCGGCAGCAGAACCCCGGCACTCCTGGCTGGACCGGCCGCTATACCTGTGACATCCCCCGGTTGAGGGCATCGACAATGTAGGGGCGCAGCGTCTCGGCGGGGACGATGCGGTCCACCGAGCCCACCGCGAGCGCCCGCTGGACGGTGTGGATCTTGTCGAACTCGTCGGCGACTTCGCTGAGCTTCGCGGCGCGGACCGTCGCAGTGATCTCGACGAGCCGGGCCCGCGCCGTGCCCGCGTCGGACCCACTCGCCTCGCGCACCGCATCGGCCGCCTCGCGTACTTCGGGATCCCGCTGGGTGCGCGCGTTCACCTCTCGGGCGAACACGGTGGCAGCGGCCGGCGCGCCGCCGATCACCGATGCGAATGAGCCCTCCACAGCGGCGATCTCCAGCCCCTCGTTAAGCGGCTTGGAGAACACCACGAAAGCACCCCCGTGGTAGCGGGAGACCACCACGAACACGATCGGGCCGCGGAAGTTGGTCACCGCGCGGCCGATTTCGGCACCGTACTCCAGTTGCCAGCGGCGCATGGACTCCGGCGAGCCGTCGAAGCCGGACAGATTCGCCAGCGCGACAAGCGGGCGGTTGCCGCTGGCGGCGTTGATCGCGCGTGCCAGCTTGCGCGACGACTGGGGAAACAGAGTGCCCGAGGACCACTCGGACGGGCCGCCAGCCGGCACAAATCCGCGGCGGGGCACCGTGTGCGATTCGATCCCGAGCAGACACACCGGAATGCCGCCGACGTGCGCATCCCACACGATCGCGGTCTCGGCGGCGCGCCATTCGCCCCACCGCTCCAGCGGCACCGAGTCGGTGTCGGCCACCGCCCGCATCACCGAGCGCATATCGAACGGCTTCTTGCGTTGGGCGTTGTGAGAGGCGGAGAAGATCTCCCCGACCGTCGCCATGTCGGAGCCCGCGACCCGGGCGTGCGGCGCCGATCGCACGTCACGGTCTACCGGGTCGGCCGTGGTGCGCCTACGCGGCCACCTCTCACCGGGCACGACGTAGCTGTACTCATAGTGGCGCAGCAGGATGTCGCACGCGTCGGCGAGGGTGGGCGCCCAGTACTGGCCCTGGCCGTTGGGTCCCATGATCCGGTCGAAGCCGCCAATACCAAAGTTGTCCTCGGCCGACACACCGCCGGAGAAATCCAGCGCCTGCTTGCCGGTCAGCACCATCGCGCTGGCAGGTGTCATCACCAGGATGCCGCGGGTGTGCATCAGCATGGTTGCCTCGGCGTTCCAGTACGGCTGGCCGCCCACGGTCACCCCGGTGATCACGAGGTTCACCTCCCCGCCGCCCTGGGTGAACTCGACGAGGCGTCGCAGCACCGCGGCAATCCAGTCCATGTTCTCGACGCCGCTGTCCATCGCGATCAGCGCCCCAGACGACAGCGCGAACCATTCGACCGGTATTCGCATCCGCTCGGCCAGGTCGAGCCCCGCGATGATCCGCCGGCACTCCGGCTCGGCCAGGTTGCCCAGCCCGCGGGTCGGGTCACTTAACAGCGCGACCCTGGTCATCCCTTCCGGCACCTTCTCGGTGTCGTTGCGCAGCAGACCGACAACGATGTTGGCGGTGTTCATCCCATACGGTCGCGACACCGGTATGAGGTCTTCGTGCTCGTCCAGGTCGTGCTCGACGAACTGCCCTGGGGGAAACCGCGATACCGCCTCGGCCGGAGGGGTGAGCATCCGCACGATCTCATACGGGTACGGCGTGTTGAAGCGGTTGGCCCGCAGCACCTTCTGCCGGTACAGCGTCATTGACTTGATCGGCTCCTGCCCCGGCGGGCGTTCGCGCACCGTCACGCCCCCGTCCAGCCCCTCCACCTCCAGCACATGGTCGCGACCGTCGGGGAACCGTACTCGCAGCACGACTTTTTCCAGGCCGGCACCGATGGCCAGCGGCGCCAACGACCGGGCCAGTTCGGTCCACGCGTCGCGCGGCACATCCCACGGCGGCCGGACATAGAGCACTATCCGGTTGGCCGCCGGCCGGTCCCGCCCGTCGAACGTCGCGAGCGCTTCCTGCATCGCCGACAGGGCCTCCAAGCCCATCAGCTCCAGCCGCGGGTAGCGCACCGCACCGCTGGCGTCCCGGGCCGGGGTGAGGTCGCGCACTTCGGCCAGCGCGAACAGCCGTTGATCGGCGGGATTGTCGTGGGCCACGCCGTGGAATACGTACACGTCCTCGGCCGAGCGCAGCCGGCGCAGCTTGAAGTTCCCCAGGCGCCAAAGGTCCAGACGCTTGGCGAGCATCGGGTGCAGATTGCGGTAGAGCGGGTCCTCGACGTACTGCCCGTCCCGCTGGCGGTAGGTCACGTGATGGGTGCGGAAGCGCTCCGGGGCCGCCCCTTCGACGGTGGTCACGGTGAGGTCAAGGCGGTGCAACAGGCGCCCGAAGTCGCAGCTGGCCAGGAGCTTGTCGGCCTCGGCGATGACGGCGTCGATATCAGCGGTCTCGCCGTGCCGCCACAGCGCCAGACTCACCACGACCTCCCGCCCGACGTCGACCGTGGCCAGGTGCCCGGCGATCGCCCGGGACAGCTCCGGCAGTTCGGTCAGCGGCGCGTACGCGGCGACCAGGTGGATGGTCTTGCCCTCGTCGTCGTAGTCGGCGGCACCCAGCAGCCGCCCGTCATGTTCGTTGACCGCCAGGTCACGCAGTTCCCTGATCCGGTAGAACCGGCGGATGTTGACCTCCAGCAGCGCCCGGCGCGGTCCGGGGTCGCTGCTGCTGCGCCACCGCCGCAACAGCTCGGCGCGCAGCGGCTGCGGGCAGGCGACAAGGCGGTCGATCCGCTCGGCCCGGTCGGCGCCGTCGGGATCGTCGAGCAACGCATCGAGATCGCGCTCCGCCCGGGCGTACTCCTCGGCGACGACGACCTCGAGCAGCGGCTCGTCAAAGTAGTGGAACCGCACGTCGCGGGCCAAGTCGGCGACCACCCGTTGGCGACCCTGGATGGCCGCCAGACGGTCAAGCCGGGCCCGCATCTCGGCGTCGGCCACCTGCGCCAGCTCGGCTTGGTGGCGGAGCCGGCGCTCGAGGATGGCGGTCACTGCCGGTACCAGCTCGTTGGCCCGGCGAAACGAGCGGAACATCCAGACCACGGCTTCTTCGAGTTCGGGGGTGCGATCCAGGCCGCGCACGCCGTAGCGCAGCAGCGCACGCTCCAACCGCTGCCGGTACGAGTCGGGCAGGCCGGCCCGATCCGCGTCCAGCCACTGCAGGTAGGACAGCAGGTACTCCTGGGCGCTGCCGGCGACGTACTCCTCCTCCGGCTCCATGTCGCTGCGCGGCCGGTAGAGCGAGCCGACGTCGGCGAACAGATCCAGCAGGCTGTCCTCGCAGCGCAGCAGTTCGGTGTCGGCCGGCGGAGCGATCTCGCCGAGCCGGCGCTGCCGGGTCAGCATTGCACTCACCGAGCCCGGGTCCAGGTCGTAGCCGAGCAGGTAGGAACCCAGTGCCCCATACACCCGCTCGCAGGGTGGTGTGCCTGGTGGCTCGACCGCGGTGAGTCCGGCGAAGTCGACCGCGCCCGCGACGTGGGCGACGTGGTCGTGAGCGGCTTCGGACGTCGCGATGCGGACCACCGGCGCACTGGCCTCGATCTGCACGTTCGCGGCGGTTTCGACGGAAGCGACGGTGCCGGCGAACGGTGCGGTGATGGTGGTTTCCATTTTCATGCTTTCCACGACCGCCAGCGGGTCACCCTCGCCGACCTCATCACCGGGTTTGACGACGACCGACAGCACGAAGGCCGGTCCGGGGCAGCGCACGACGCCACCGTCGTCGCGGGACACGGCGTGGGCCGCGCCGTCGACGTCAACCCGCACGATGGCTCCTTCCACGACCGAGACCACGCGGTGCACCCGGTCGCCAACGACCACCCGCCGCTCGTATCCGTCTCGGTAGGATTCCGTGACATCCGCGGTGCCGGCGCCGGATGTGACACGGTAGGTTTCGCGGCCGGTGCGGTAAACGTGCAGGTCGTACTGCTGGCCCCGATAGCGGAGGCGGCACCGGTGACCCACCTCGGCCGCGGACTCGGCACCGCCTCGCGCCGCGCGGGCATGGAACGCGGCCTGCTCGGCGGCCTCGTCGAGGTCATACGAATCCACGGCGGCCACCAGCAGGGCAACCGGATCCGGGGCTGGCAGGTGCGCCCCCTCGCCGGTCAACCGGTCCAGCCAGTGGTTGTCGTAGTGCCCGCCGCGCACCTCCGGCCGGTCGAGCAGGGTCAGCAGAAACGACCGGTTGGTGGTGCCGCCTTCGACCACCACCGTGGTCTCGCGCAGCGCCCGACTGAGTCGTGCGATGGCCTCCGCGCGGTCGTTCCCCCACGCCACAATCTTGGCGATCATCGAGTCGAACTCGGCTGGGATCCGATCGCCTTCGCGCACACCCGCGTCAACGCGGATCCCGCTGCCGGCCGGCAGGCGGAGCCGGGCCAGCCGGCCCGGCGCGGGCGTAAACGCGTTCTCGGGGTCTTCGGCACACAGCCGCGCCTCGATCGCGTGCCCGAACACCCGCGGCGGCGAGCCGGTGAGCCGGCCGCCCTGCGCGACGTGTAGCTGCAGCTTCACCAGGTCCAGCCCGGTGCTCGCCTCCGTGATCGGATGCTCCACCTGCAGCCGGGTGTTGACCTCCATAAACAGGAAGCTCCCGGTGTCCGGGTCGACCAGGAACTCCACTGTGCCCGCGTTGTGGTAGCCCGCGGCGGCGGTCAGCCGGACCGCCGCATCGCGGATCGCCTGTTCGCCGTCGGCGTCGAGCACCGTCGACGCCGACTCCTCCAGCACCTTCTGGTGCCGGCGTTGCAGCGTACAGTCACGCACGCCCACCGCCCACACGGTGCCGTATCCGTCGCCGATCACCTGGACCTCGACGTGGCGAGCGGTCGGCACGAGCTGCTCCATAAAGACCGTGGGGTCGCCGAAGAAGAGCTGCGCCTCGGCGCGCGCAGACGGCAGCGCCGCGGCGAGTTCGGCGTCGGTGCGAACCATCCTGATCCCGCGCCCGCCCCCGCCCGCGGACGCCTTGACCACCACCGGGTACCCGAGCCGCGCCGCGACCGCGGTCGCCGTGGCGACGTCATCGACCGGCCCGTCGCTCCACGGCACCACCGGGACGTTGGCCTGCTCGGCGACCCGCTTGGCAGCCACCTTGTCGCCGAGCCGTCGGATCGTGGCGCTGTCCGGGCCGACGAACACGATGCCGGCCTCCTCACACGCCTGGGCAAACGAGGCGCTTTCGGCCAGGAATCCCCAGCCCACCCACGCCGCGTCCACCTCGGCGCCGCGCAGCACCGCCATGACCGCCGTCTCGTCCAGGTACCGCGACCGACGGGTGCCGTCGACCGGGTCGACGAACGTCGCGGTGCCGAGCGGCACGGCCTCGTCGGCCTCCCGCACAAACCACGCGTCGGCATCCGGGTCGGTGTAGAGCACAACGGTTCGGATCGGTGGCTGGTCGCCGGCCTGGTTGAGTTCCGCCACCGCGGTCAGTGCACGGACGGCGGGCTCACCGCGGTTGACGATCGCCAGCCGTCGGATCTGCCTGTCCATATCGGTACGTCTCCTCAGCCGCGCATGACCGAGCGCATCGGGGCGACGACATCCGGCGGCGGCGGGTTCGGCAGCGGCACCGTGCGGTACCCGTCGAGCCGCAACACGAGCGTGCCCTCGTCGTCGCGGACGGTGCAGTCGAAGCCCCCGTGCCCGTCCGGCCGTGCGGTGGCGACCAGCCCGGCCCGCTCCGCCGGCGCCC
>NZ_JBKQTQ010000091.1:0-35862 GCF_052143115.1 Mycobacterium sp. | reverse complement strand
CATCGACACAAGTGATGACTCGATGCAAGTCGGCGACGGTCGATGGCATCTTCGATTCCTCCTGTACTTTGGACTCATCATCGGCCGCCTGGGGGTTGCACCCGCATCCGCCAGCGCACAGTGCAACCGGCTAGTCGGGTAACTGGCCAGTCAGCTTGACTCGCAGCGGCGACTCAATCGGATAGGACACGGTCGAGCTGCTTGCGCGGTTCAATGCCGAGTTTGATGAAAGCATCGCCCCATGCCCACGGGGAGCGGCGGACTTGTCTGCTGCGCCGGACTATTGGCGCCAAAGTCTATGATGCGATTGACGATTGGCGGTTGGCTCCATGCCTGCCGGTGGCGCCGATCACCAGCATGTCGGGCTGAAAGCCTCCTGACGGAGCTAGTTTTATTATGCAACTTGAGCTAGCCGGTCAGCCAGGCTGGATGCAAGCGCAACGCCGATGGACGGACACAATTTGCAGCCGGCTCGAGTGCTGGTGCTCGCACACCGCGGCGCATTGCGACGCTCAAGGACACGCCGAGATCGCCGCCGCAACCCAAGAAGTCAAAAGCTAAGGGCGTCGGCGGCGTTATGTGCGTTGGTTCGTACCCGGAGACCGGATGTTTCGAGGCGGCACCATATTCGGATCGGTGGCGCCCTTGGTCGACAACATGCGGACGTTGTCGCGGGGGACCCGACGGCCCGTTCTGGTGTTGACGATGCGCAGTTCGACGGGATCCCCATTTTTGTCGCTCGGCTGCAGAGGTGGGCGTTTGGCGGTAGCACCCCACGTGTCGCCCCAGGCCACCATGGCCATCAAGACGGGCTGCAGGTCGCGTCCCTTCTCGGTGAGCCGGTATTCGTATCGGTTCCCCGAATCCCCGTAGGGCACGCGGGTCACCACGGCGTGGTCGTAAAGCCAGTTGAGCCGATCGGTAAGCGTGTTACGGGCGATGCCGAGGCGCCGCTGAATGTCGTCGAAGCGGGTGACGCCGAAGAAAATGTCACGCACAATCAGAAGCGACCACCAATCGCCGACCACTTCGAGGGTCTGGGCAACCGAGCAGTTCAGCTCTTCAAACGACGCGCGCCGCATAACTGCAGAGTAGACGGCGTCCGGCAAAATCATCTAGTAATGCAACTCGAGTGGCACGTCACTCGTGCCGGAATTTCACCCCTGCTCAGGCGCTACGATTCCGGCGGTCTTGGCCAACCAGTTGGGCGCGAGCACCGACAGGCCGGTGGCCGCCGCGGTGGCACCGGCCACACCGGTCCAGGCGACCGGTCCGAGCGGCGTGCATCCGAAGAAGTGGCTGACGCCGGGAGTCTGGACGATGGCGATCAAAACCGCGGAGCTGCCCAGCGCAGTCGCCACGACCAGCGGGCTGTGGCGCCGGGTCAGCAGCGTCTGGGCCAGCTGCGTCGTCACCAGAGCCGTCAGTCCCATTGTCGCCGTGCGTCTTTCGGTGCCCGGAGTCCAACGCCCGATAGCCCAGGCCGCGGTCGCGCCGGCGGCCGTGACCGCGCCACGGGTGACGATCTGGCGCATCAGCGGAGCGTCCAGCGAAGGTGTCGGCGCGGTCAGCACCGATCGTTGGTAGGCCCGCCGGGCCTCGCCGGCCTCCTCCTCGGTGTCGAATTCGTCGGCCTCGGGTTCATCGAACTGCGGAGTGACGGCGACTGCGAGCGCCGGGAACATGTCGGTCAGCAGGTTCACCAGCAGCAGTTGACGGGTTCCCACCGGCGCCCGCCCGGAGCCGAAGGCGGTCCCGATGATGGTGAACAGGACCTCGCCCACATTGCCGCCGACCAGGATCGTCACCGCGTCACGCACACCGGCCCACATGCCGCGGCCCTCGACCAATGCGTCCAGCAACACGCCCAGGTCGTCCTCCGTCAACACGATGTCGGCGGCACCGCGGGCGGCCGAGGAACCGCGGCCACTCACTCCGATGCCCACGTCGGCCATCCGGATGGCGGCGGCGTCATTGGCCCCGTCGCCGACCATCGCCGTCACTCGCCCGCCGCGCTGCAGCGCCGCGACGATCTGCACCTTTTGTTCCGGGCTGACCCTGGCGAAGACCTGTACGTCGGCGGCCAGCTTGGCGCACCCGTCCTCATCGAGGCCGGCGAGGTCGGCGCCGGTGACCACCCGCGCATCCGTAGGCAGGCCCAGCTGATGGGCGATCGCCCGCGCGGTCACCGGGTGATCGCCGGTGATCAGCACCACCTTGCGGTCGACATCCACCAGCGCTTCGATCAACGGGCGCGCCGAGGGTCGTGCTGTGTCCGCCAAGCCGATGTAGCCGATCAACTCCAGATCGTGCGCGGCGGCGTCGACGGCATCGGCATCGGTGTCGTCATCGTCTTCGGTGTCGTGAACCCAGCTGCGCTGCGCGACGGCCAGCACCCGCAAGCCCTGCTCGGCGAGGCTGTGCACCAAAGACTCGGCATGGTTCAGGTCACCCTCCGGATCTGCGAACCGGCAGCGCGGCAGGACGACTTCTGGAGCGCCCTTGAGCATCAGCAATGGCTTGGACGGGTCCGCGCTCAGCGTGCCGATCGCCGCGGCGAAGCCACGACTCGACTCGAACGGGACCTCCGCGAGCACGGTCCACTCCGAATCACCATGGGCGTCAAGTGAATCCGCCGCTTTGAGGATTGCCTCGTCGGTGGCGTGAGCGTGACCCCGCCCCTCTTCTGGCTGGGTGGATGCCCAGCCGGCGGCCCGCAAGACGTGGGCGGCCTGCGGGTCGTCCGCGGCGGGGAAGGGGCCTCGCGGCTTGGTCGCGGCAGGCACCGAACGCACCACGCGAAGCCGGTTTTCGGTGAGCGTGCCGGTCTTGTCGAAACACACGGTGTCGACCCGACCCAGCGCTTCGATGGTGCGGGGCGCCCGGACCAACACTCCGCGCGCCGACAGCCGCTGCGCGGCGGCGAGCTGGGACAGGGTGGCCACCAACGGCAGGCCCTCCGGAACGGCGGCCACCGCGATCGCGACGCCGTCGGCAACCGCTTGACGCAACGATGCGCGGCGCAGCATCGCCAAACCCGTCACCGCGGCACCACCGGCCAGCGTCAGCGGAAGCACCTTGGCGGTCAGCTCTCGCAGCCGCGCCTGCACCCCGGCCGCCGACTCGACATCGATGACCGCCGAGATCGCGCGGTGTGCGGCGGTACCCACCCCGGTGGCCACCACGATCGCCCGAGCATGCCCCGCCACAATGGTGCTGCCCTCGAACAGCATGCTGGCCCGGTCGGGATCGCCGGCGGCGACCGGGTCCACCTGCTTGTCAACCGGCAACGACTCACCGGTGAGCAAGGATTCGTCGACCTCGAGGTCCTCGGCCACCAACAGACGCGCATCAGCGGGCACGACGTCCGGAGCCACCAAGTCGATGACGTCGCCGGGACGCAACGAAGTTGCCGACACGGTGATCGTGCGCTCGGTGGTTCGAGCCGCCTCCAACCGGCGTCGTGACGTCGCTACCGTCGGGACAACCACGCGACGCGCGAACTGGTCCTGTTCGGCGAACAGCTCTGCGGCGGCCGCGTCGGCCCGCAACCGTTGCGCCCCGCCGGTTAGCGCGTTGACGGCCATCACGCCCGCGACCAGAAGCGCGTCCACATTGCTGCCGACGATCGCCGACGCCGCCGCTCCCACTGCCAGGATCGGGGTGAGCGGATCGCGGAGCTCGTAACGGGTCGCGTCCAGCAGCCGCCCCGCCTGACGTGCCGGGCCCCGCAGCGGCGCTACCAGTGGGCTGTAGGACAGATCCTCCAGAACGCGCCGCCAGGCCGGAGCAAGGGGCTCGACGGTTAACGGCCGGGCACGGCCGGCCAGCCGCGAGTAGACGATCTCGGGATCCAGCGCGTGCCAGGCGGTCAGCGGCTGCGGGGTGGGATCGGGCTGCCGCAGCACCTTGCTGGCCGAGAAGGCTCCCGAGACCATGGCGCTGGCGGCGGCGGCGTTGACCGGATTCAGCCACCGCCGCAAGGCAAGCGGGTTAGTAGCGGTGCGGGGATCACCGGTGACCAGCAGCAGCCCGGCCAGCGTGGTGCCGCCTTTGGCGAGGTTCACCGACGATTTACTGACCTGCCGCGCCGCGGGTAGCGCCGAGAGGATCCGCACGGCGGCGGCCAGATCGGTGCCGGTGATGACGTCCGCGGACCACGGTGTAGCCGCCCGGGGATCGTCGAGGGCCACTCCGACGTCGGCGATGGCCAGCGCGGCCAGCGTGTCGGTCGACGCGAAGTCGCGGTGCAGCGCGGTGATCAGCAGTACCGGTCCGCGATCTGCCCGCAGGTCACGCACCAGCTTGAGCAGCGGAGTGCCGCTTGGATGACTGGCGGCGACGCTGGCGGCCAGATCCTGGGTGCCGGCCACATGCCGCAACACCACCCGCGCTCCGGTCCGGTGCGCGATCTGCAGCAGCGGGACCGCGAAGGGGTCTACCTCCCAGCCGACCTCGACGTGGCCGACCATTTCGCCATCGACCACAAGGTCGGCCTGTTCGAGGCCCTGGGCGGGAGTGGCCGACGGCCCCTGCGCGCGAACCCAGCGCAAGCCCGCGCCGGTGGCGGGCAACTCATCGGGGTCAGGCTCAGGCGCCTCCTCACCGTGCAGCAGCGCGTCGGCCACCTCATAGACCCGGTCGTCATCCCAGCCCGGCACATCTCCGCGCGCATGCAACACCGCGCGGTGATCGCCGCGCAGCGCCGCCCCATCGATGACGACCACCTTCACCCGATCCAGCCGACGCAGCGCGCCGGGGTCGAGGATCAGCTGTCCGTCTTCGGCGAGCCCGCGGCCTAGCACAGCGGCGAAGGACTGACGGCCCATGTGCGCGGCCTTCGGTATTCCGGCCAGCACGGCGCCGGCTGCGTCTTCGGGGCCACCGCCGGCCACCAACGCAGTCGCCGCCGCGATCAGCGAACCGTTCGCCGCTTGGTCGACATATTCCTCGACCGGCCCGGCCATGGATCCCTTCGCGGTGTCGATGGCGGCGTCGATAGCTCCATCGACCACGACGTGGGAAGCCTCGCCCGCCGCTGCGGCTGCCCAGTTATGCCGTGGGGCCTGCGACTTGGGGCCGGCCGACGAGATGATCGGCACCACCGGGGCCTGTGGCCGATTGGGTGAGGCCAGCTGCGGCTCGCGGTCTCGCCAGCGGCGGCGATGCGCCTCGGCTTCGGAGATCTGCAGGACTCGTTGCGCCAGGTTCAACAGCGGAGTGCCAACTGCTTGGGTCAACCCGTTCGCCGCCGCTGTCGACGCGCTGAGCGCGAGATCGGTGCCCACCCGGCCCAGTCGCGACTCGAGTAGTGACACCATCCGCGGTTGATTGTTGAGCAGGGCCGCCGCCGCTCTGGTGGTACGCGGTGCTGCGGGCAGTCTGACGACCCAGCCGGTGACTGCGGCGCCGATCGCAACCGCATTGAATGCCGCCGCGGTCAGCGGCACTAGGATCGCCAACGGGTTACCCGGGTCGGCGAATGGCGCGGTTCGGATTTCGGGCTCCGGTCCTGCGGCGGCGAGGTCGTCGGCCACGGCGGAAAGCACGTCGCGTACCTCGTCCAAGACGGCGTCGCTGTCGGCTTTGTCCTCGAGGTCCTCGAGTTCGATCACCAGCCGGCCCAACGAACCCTCGACATGGGCGGTGGCCACACCCAGAACCTTGCGAACCGGCTCTTCGATCATCGCTGCATGCTCGTGCCAGCGCGGGAACGGCAACAACGGATCCAGGTCCAGGTGCACCCGCCGCCCGCTTTGCCAACGCACGGTCGCCACGGCGCCGTCCGGGGTGCCGTTAGACGAACTGCCCGTGCCGAGGAATCGGCCGGCCGATTGACTTACCGATTGCACCACCGGGCCTGCCAGCGTCTGCACAGCGTCCGCGGTGTTCGCAACACCCTCCACGCCGGCTTGCAACATCTGTACTGCTCCACCGGTTATCCCGCCGACAACGGCGGCTACGCCCGGAACCTTCATTCCTCACCCTTCAAACAACGTCTACCGCGCCCATCAGTGCTCCCCGGGACCGGCGGCTGCAACCCGCCCGACACGGATCACCGCGTTGGCGGCAGACCAAACGCAGAAAACAGCCTGGGATCAAGAAAGACGGTCAGTTTCGGCGACCCCTGCCGTCCCAGTATCCAGGACATGTATCGAATGCGCCCGCATGACGTTGTCGGCGGCCCGAAGGAATTCGGTAACAGCCGGCTGCCCGTTGGCGGCCGTTGCGACGAGCGCCACGTCGCCGGGTTCGGCGAAGGCGCGCTGCGGGAGGAATCGTGTCACGGTGTCGCGTCCGGTGAACCAGACCGGCAGCGGCGGCATCGCAATACGATCGTCCCTTGTCATGCTTGCGCGAGTTCGTCGACCAATGGGGTGTCGACTCCTAACTCGGCCAGCCAGCCACGTCGACGGCGCGTCCGTGGTGCAGCAGATCGCTGACGTGGTAAATCGTCGTCGCTCGCCCGGCCCGCCGTCGATCCGGCAATCCGAAGCGGTTGCCTCCCTTGCGAAATGAGGCCGCAGGAGAACACCAGGCGCCGGGTGCCGGCGTTTCGGCCCGGCGAGCGCGGGTGAACTGGCGCAGACATGGACGCGACACGGGAATCATCCCTTTAGTCGACGATGATTCCGCCGGTCAGATTTACGACGGTGCCGGTCATCGCGGCGGCCCGATCCGAGGCCACGAACGCGGCCGCTTCGGCGAGCTCCGCCAGTGTGGTCGCACGTTTGCGGTGCGTCTGCGCGGCCATGGTGGCCGCGAATTCCTCCCGGGTGATGTCGTATGCCTGGGCGTGCAGCCCGAAAACGACGTCGATGGTGGGGGTTTCCTCCATGCCGGTCGTGCGCAGGCAGACGGCGCGCACACCGTGGGACGCCCACTCCGCGGAAAACGCGCGATTGAGGGCTTCCATGGACGCCCAGGCCGGACTCATGCCCCCGAGCAGCGGTATGCCCAACCGGGCGGGCTCAGGGGTGTGCATCAGCACCACCCCGGAGCACTGAGCGATCATATGCCGCGCCGCTGCCCGGCCTGTCACGAAATGTGCTCGTGCGTAGATGTTTATCGACGATGCGAAACTGTCCACCGATAGCTCGGTCAGGGGAATGCCCTGCATGCCTTGCTGCGGAATCCCGATGGCGTTGAACGAGATATCGACGGTCGCGGCTTTGTCGACGACGTCGTCGACGTGATCGGTCACGGCCTTCTCGTCGAGCGCGTCGACCTCGGCGGTCTCGGCCGCTCCGCCGGCAGCCGTGATCTCCTTGGCGAGCGCGTCGAGGGCGCCGAGGTCTCGCCCGGCCAGAAACAGCCGGGCGCCCTCGCGAGCGAAGGCCCGCGCCACCGCGCTCCCGACTGCGCCGGCGGCCCCGTAGATGACCGCGTTCTTGTTTTCCAGCAACATGATGTTTCTCCGTTTCGCCGCCGAACGGCAGTTGTGTTCTTCGAGTTGACTTTTCAACGTTGTTTTGCCAGGACCCGGCTTCTATGGCAACTTCTGCAGCCCAGAGCCGGTGAGCAGATATCCGGGGGCGGTGCTCGCCGGGTCGGCGCGGATCAGCTCCACCAGGGCGGACCCGGCCCGTTCAGGGGTCAACAGCTCGCCCAACTGCTCGAGGTACGCCTCGTCGGTCTGGCCGCTGCGGGCTGCGTAGGCGCGAACACCGCGCCGACCCACGTCGCCGAACGGCGTCATCCTCGGCATCACCGCGGTGACGGTGATGCCCAGTCCGGCGCGGCGCGACTCCCCCTGGGCGTACCCGGCGATGAACCGCTGGGTGGCCTTGGACCCGGCGTATCCTCCGCTGACCGGGGATCCGTTGATAGCAGCTCCGCTGCTGATCACCACCACTCTGCTACCGGGTTGTAGCGGCTGGAGCAGCGCCTCGCGCAGCCAGGTGAAGGCGATCTTGACGTCGGTATGCCAGTTGACTGAGAACGTCTCCCAGGTCTGGTGCTGCAGCGGACGCATCACCGGGTTGGCGCCGGCGACCAGGATGAGAACCTGCGGCCCGTAGTGGTCCAGCAGGCTCCACGCCGCCGCCGGCTCGGCCGCATCGGCAACCTCGGTCGTGATGTTCGGGCTGGCGCCGGCCAGTTCGGCAAGCGCCGGGCCGGTCCGGGCCACCGCGACCACCGGCGCGCCGGCGTCGGCGAACGCGACAGCGATGCCGCGCCCCAATCCGCGGCTCGCGCCGACGACAATCGTTGTGCTGCTTGACAAGTCACTCATGATTGCGCTCTTTCGTTGTTGATTAGGGTTTTACGTGGCGGGCTGCGGTTGTGCCAGCGCCGCGTACTGGCGCTCGAGCACCTTGGCAGCGCCGCTGCCCCAGTTCTGCGCGATGGACTGCGACAAGGGATCGGGGAAGATGTCCTCCTGCCCCTCCTCCAGTCCCTCGATGACGGCGCGCGCCACCGACTCCGGAGCGGCCTTCGGGATGTCCAGACCGCGAGTCATGTCGGTGTCCACCGGGCCGGTCAACACGGCGTGCACCGTCACACCCCGCTCGGCCAGCAGCACCCGCAACGACTGCGTCAGGTTGAACGCGGCCGCCTTGGAAACCGAATACGCCGGGATGATCGGCAACGGAGCCAGCGCGTTGACCGACAGATTGTTGACGAGCGCTCCCCGCGAACGCGTCAACAGTGGCAGGAACGCCTGGGTCACGGCATAGGGCCCGAACAGGTTGACCCGCAAATGCTGTTCGAGCACAGCGGGATCGGTCAGGTCGTCATAGAGCGCCACGCCGGCGTTGTTGATCAGGACGTCCAGCGACTCCACGCGCTGCGCGGCCGCCCGAATCTGCGCGGCGTCGGTCACGTCCAGGGCAACGGGCGTGACGCGCCGATCCGGGTGGCTCGCGGTCCGGCGCGTGCCCGCATACACCCGTGTCGCGCCGCGGCGCAAAGCTTCCTCGACCAGCGCCTGCCCGATGCCCCGATTGGCCCCGGTCACCAGAACTGACTTTCCTGCGATGATCACATCGCCTCCTCGCTCGTGGGTTTCGACGGTCTCGGCAATACAGATGCCGCAATGTCGAGAAAGTGGGCTCAGGATGTGCGCCCAGTTCGCGGCCCAGCCGGCGTCGATACTGGAAGGTGAGACACCCGCGAGGGAAAAGTGGTAACACGTGGTGACAACCGATCTGATTGCCAGGGCGCGGGCCGGGGACGGCGAGGCGTTTCGAGAGCTGACCGAGCCACACCGGCGCGAGCTGCAGGTGCACTGCTACCGGATGCTGGGATCCCTTCAAGACGCCGAGGACGCCTTGCAAGACACCCTGCTGGCCGCGTGGCAAGGCCTCGACGGATTCGAGGAGCGGGCCTCGGTGCGCACGTGGCTCTACCGGATAGCAACCAACCGGTGCCTCAGCGTTCTTCGCTCGGCCCGCCGACGCCCGGCCAAGGAGTGGGACATGCAGGTTGACCTGCCCGAGCCGACTCGGCTCGGCGAAATCGTCTGGCTTGAGCCATATCCCGATGCCCTTCTCGAGGCCGCGCTGCCGCTGGATCCCGAGGCGCGCTATGAACAGACCGAAGCCGTCTCGCTTGCCTTCGTGACAGCCCTGCAGGTCCTGCCGGCTCGCCAGCGCGCCGTGCTGATCCTGCGCGAGGTACTCGGATACCACGCCAACGAGGTGGCCGACATGCTCGACTCGACCGTCGAATCGGTCAACAGTGCGCTCAAACGAGCGCGCGCTAGCCTGCAGCGCCGACTGCCGGCGCCGGGCGAGGACGGGCCGGCGCCGACCCCCGGCTCACCCGCCGAGCAGGAGCTGGTGGCGAAGTTCGTCCGCGCCTACCAGTCCGGCGATGTCAATGCGCTGGTCACCCTGCTGACCGCCGACGTCAGCGTCTCCATGCCGCCGATCCCGCTGGAATACCAAGGCCGCGACGTCGTAACCCGTTTCTACGCCAGCATCTTCGGCGCCGGCCGGGCATACGACTTGGTGCCCACAAGGGCCAACGGTCAGCAGGCGTTTGGCGCCTACCTTCGCACCCCCACCGGCGGCATCCGCCACGGGGCCGGCCTGCTGGTCCTCACCCTCACCGGCGAAAAGATCCGCGCCCTGACTCGCTTCGACAACGACGTGCTCCCGTGGTTCGGGCTACCCCGATCGCTGCCGGGCTGAATCACATAGGCGGGCAATAGGATTCCCGCACAAGCAGAAGGAAAAGAGACGACATGCGCGCGATCAATAAAGACACCGATAACGTCACCTTCGTTACCGCCACTGGCCTGAACTAACCGCAACCGAAAGGCGGAGATCACCATGAGCACACCCCCGATCGTGTCGGCGCAGGAGTGGGCGGCCGCGCACCGGCAACTGCTGGTGAAGGAAAAGGAGGTGATGCGCGCCCATGATGCACTGGCGGCCGAGCGACGGCGGATGCCATGGTTGGCGGTGGATAAGGAGTACGAGTTCGAGGGACCCGAGGGCAGTGTCAACCTGCTGGGTCTCTTTCAGGGCCGGCGTCAGCTGATCGTCTACCGCGCCTTCGTCGGGCCCGACATAGACGGCTGGCCCGATCACGGCTGCCGCGGCTGCTCGATGATCGCAGACCACATCGGCAACCTGGCCCACCTGAACGCCCGCGACACCACGCTGGTGTTCGCCTCGCGTGCGCCGCAGCCGGGCATCGAGCACCTGAAGGGGCGGATGGGCTGGCAGATGCCGTGGTACACGATCACCGACAGCTTCGATACCGACTTCGGCGTGGACGAGTGGCACGGCACCAACGTGTTCATCCATGACGGCGACCGGGTGTTTCGCACCTACTTCATCAACAACCGCGGCGACGAGGTGCTGGGCAACACCTGGAGCTTTCTGGACATGACGGCACTCGGCCGCCAGGAGACCTGGGAGGACTCGCCGGAGGGCTACCCGCAGAGTCCGCCCTACGAATGGTGGGACTGGCACGACGAATACGGCGAGCGCGCGCCGTCGCGATGGTTCGGTGATCCTGATCCGACCGATCCCAACGACCCGCGTCCACCTCGCACCTGACATCAGGGAACGTGGCCCCGGGACCGCGGAATGGCGATTAACATCATCGCCGTCGGGAAACGGAAGGCCGGATCATGCTCACCAGGTTTCGCCGGCTGATGGATTTTGAGCTGAGCATCGCCGAGCTGATCGGTGTCGGGCTGCTGCTCGCCGGGCCGTACCTGATCGTCGGTGTGGTGTGGTCGAGCACCCACACAGCGCCTTTCCAGCGAATGGGCGGTATAGATCTGCTGGTCTCGGTGGTCGGGTCAATCGTGTTGTGGCCGGCGCTGCTGCTCGCCAACGTCTGCCTGAGCTGAAGGTGGGGTGCGGTGTTGGCTGTGCTGCGGCGGGCGCTGAGTTATCGGGTGAGTGTCGCCGGACTGACCGAGATCGCGGTCTGGCTCGCCGGTGTGTACCTCGTCATCGGGCTGGTGTGGTCGTTTTTCCATCCCGACGGCGTGCAGCGCATACAAGCACAACTGGAACAGCAGCTGCATTTGCCGGCCGGAGGCAACTACCAGCTTGCGGCGCTGGGTGAAGCGAGCGTGTTGTGGCCAGTGGTGACGGTGCTGCCGTCCGGCGGGTGTGCGCACTGACTCGCCGGCACGCGTCGGCAGTAGGTTTTCCTTCGGAAGCGAGACCAGAAGGGAGCCCGCATGCCGGGAGCAACCAGTGACGTCTGGGAGGTGATGTCGACCGCGCGGACGATCCGACGTTTCACCGACCAGCCGGTCGACGGCGCCACACTGGCGCGGTGTCTGCAAGCAGCCATGTGGGCGCCGTCCGGAGCCAACGCGCAGGCGTGGCGTTTCGTCGTGCTGCGCTCAGCTGAACAGCGGGCTGTCGTGGCCAAGGCGGCTGCCCGCGCCTTGGAGGTGATCGAGCCCGTCTACGGGATGAGTCGGCCGGCCGCCGACGACGACAGCCGCCGGGCCCGTACCGACCGCGCGACCTATGAGCTTCACGATCGGGCCGGTGAATTCAGCTCGGTGCTGTTCGCGCAGAAGCGCTTTCCGACGGCATCCGAGCTTCTGCTCGGGGGATCGATCTTCCCGGCGATGCAGAATTTCTTGCTGGCGGCTCGCGCCCAGGGCCTGGGCGCATGTCTGACCAGCTGGGGCGCCTACGGCGGCGAACAACTGCTGCGGGACGCCGTCGGCGTGCCCGAAGACTGGATGGTCGCCGGGCACGTCGTGCTGGGCTGGCCCAAAGGCAGGCACGGGCCGGTGCGTCGGCGACCGCTGGCCGAGGTGGTGAACCTCGACCGCTGGGACGAGCCGGCAAATGGCTTCGTCAGCCTTTGATGCCGACCGTGATCAAGTCTGAGATAGCCCGGGTTAACAATGGCCGCCGAACTCGGTGTTGCTCGGCGACGGTGAACCCCGCGCCCTCGAACAATCGCCGCATCTCGGCCGGCGACGGGTGATGGGCCACTTTCCACCTGCTGGTCGACGGCCCCTGCAGGAGCGGTTGCCGCGCACTGAGAGTCGAGACCGCCGCCATTCCGCCGGGTGCGAGCACCCGGTGGAAATCGCCCAGCGCTGAGGGTTGGTCGAAGAAGTGAAACGCCGACGTCGTCACGACGGCGTCCAGGGCGCCGTCGTCAAACGGAAGCTGCTCGGCAGGACCGTGCAACCACTGCACGCCGGTCGATCGGGCGCGGGCCTGGTTGAGCATGCCCTCGGACATGTCCACACCGTAGACTTCCGCGGGATGCAGCTCCCGTTCGATCCAGTCGGCCAAAATCCCTGTGCCGCAGGCGATGTCAGCTACGCGTGCAGAGGAGTGCGCGCGTAGCTGCGCTATCACTTCGTCGTGCGCCGGCCGGTATACCCACTGCTGCAAAACCGGGAGGTTGTAGGCCGGGGCCGCCCATCCCCAGAACCGAGTGACGGCGTCGTTGAAACTACGACGCGGCGCTGCAGCGGTCACTTGATCGAGGTGTAGTAGATCGTGTCGGCCATCGACACCGAGTCGTTGCCCTGCGGGATCGCCGGAAGGCCGTTCTCGGCCAACAGCTGACTCATCGGCTTACCGGTCGACCGCCAGCCCAACGTGTCCAGATAGGTTGCGACGTCGTTGCGGTCGCCCTCATACCCGAGTTCGGAGAATTCCAGGTCGAAGCCATGGGCACGCCATTTCTCGGTGGCCTTGCGCATCATCTCCCGCGCCTGCTCGTGGTCGACGTTCGACATGTCCGGGATAGCCTCGGTGGCGAGCCGGCTGCCGGCCGCGCTGAGCGCGGAGATGTTGTCCAGCAAGCGGTCTTGCGCTTCCGGCGGCAGATAACCAAGCAGCCCCTCGGCGATCCACGCGGTCGGCTGGTTCTTGTCGAAACCAGCCTCGATCAACGCGGCCGGCCAGTCGTTTCGAAGGTCGATCGCGACGGTCCGCCGATCAGTGGTCGGCTCGGCGCCCAGGTCGGCCAGCGTGGTGGTTTTGAAGGCGATCACCTCGGGCTGGTCGACCTCGAACACCGTCATACCGGCGGGCCAGTCCAACCGGTAGGCACGGGCGTCAAGACCGGAGGCCAGGATCACGGCCTGGCGGATTCCGGCCTGCGTCGCGGCGCGGAAGAACGCGTCGAAGAAGCGGGTGCGGACGGCCATCGCGATGGGCATGTGCTCAAGCTTCCAGGGGGCCTCGTCGTCGTCGACGTCGGCCGCGGCCAGCTCGCCGGTGGCCAGCTTCGTCAGGAAATCCACGCCGACGGCGCGGACCAGCGGTTCGGCGAATCGGTCATTGATCAGGGGTGTGTCGGCTTTGGTGGCGATTGCCCGGGCTGCGGCAACCATCGTCGCTGTCGCTCCTACGCTGGTAGCCAGGTCCCAAGTGTCGTTATCGGTGCGCGGCATTGCGTGCTCCTAAGGTTAGATCAGAGTTACTTAGTTAGTATAACAAGTAGTTAGCCTAACAAGCATTTAGCTTGTATAACAACTTGGGTAACGATCGTATGTCCGCGATCAGTTCCCGCTGATTGCGCTCGTCATGGCCGCCGCGCGCCGTCCGATCGAGTCGATCCGTTTGCGGGTCAGGTCCTGCAGCGGATGGACGGCCACAATCATCGCCACCCCGCCGTGCTGGTCGAAAACCGGCGCGGCGATGGTGGCCACCGGGTGAGCTTGATGCGGGGCATAGTCGTCGGACTCATCGGATAGGAAACCGATCGTGGTGAATTCGGCCAGCAGCTGATCGGTGATCTCACGCACGTGGGCCGGCAGTCCGTCGCTCGGTAGCGTCCCGACGACGTGGGCCGCGCGGGTCAGCGCCGGCGTCGTGCAATCCACGTCGAATCCGCGTTCCCGGGTACGGGCCAGCACCTCTTCGAGGCGACGTGCCAGCGCGGAATTGGTCGCGGCGCCGCGCTGGATCCACGCGTGCTGTTGCTCGTCGGTGTCCCAGGCGGCGAACGCGACCCCGAACGGAGGGGCGTAGCGGATCCGGTCGCCGGGTGCGCCGCCGGACTGCTGGCCGGCATCCTCGAACGCGGTGATCACCAGCGAGTCGCCGAACCGCTCGACGACCGAGGCGGCATAGCCGAATTCGTCGGCGAGCTGCAGTGCCGCCGATCGAGCGGTGTGGGCCAGTGGGCGGACGGTATCCAGCTGTGCCGCCACCGCCGCAAGGGCGGGGCCCAGAGAAAACGTCTTGTCGACCGGGTCACGGCTGGCCCAGCCGCGAGCACACAGCGTCGTCAGGATGGCGTGCGTGGTCGCCTGAGTGAGCCCGAGTCTGCGCACCACATCGGAGAACCTGAGGCGCTCGTTGGCGGGTCCGGCGAGCAGCTCGACGACGTCGAGCACGCGAGCGGTGGGGGCTGACGGTGGAATGGCTTGACTTCCCCTCGAGACGCTTCCTACTGTGAACCTCAAATTATCGAGATACTATCTCGAATATTCGAGAACAGCCAAAACACAAAGGGGTGTGCGAGTGCGGGCAGTGGTCTTGCGCGACGGGCGGCTCGATGTCCGGGAGATCGCCGACCCGGTTCCCGGCCCGGGAGAGTTGCTGCTGCGAACGCTGAGCACCGCGATCTGCGCGTCGGACGTGCATTTCATGGATCACCCGGAGATGGGAATCAACGACCCGACCGGCCGTTCGCTCTACGACGCGAACCGCGACATCGTGCTCGGCCATGAGTTCGTCGGCGAAGTCGTCGGGCACGGACCCGAGTGCACCGAACAGTTCCCGGTCGGCACCCGGGTGACGTCCATCCCGATCCGGGTAGTCAACGGTGGCACTAGCGGGGTTGCCGGCGTGCGGATCATCGGTCAGCATCCTGAGGCTCAAGGCAGCTTCGGGGAGTTGGTGGTCGTCGCGGAGGCATTGGCGAAGTCCGTCGACGCCGGGGTTTCGAGCGACGCCGCCGCACTGACCGACGCGTTCGCGGTCGGCGAGTTCTACGTGCGCGCCGCGCGGATGGAGCCGGGGGAGGTGCCGGTGGTGATCGGCGCCGGCGCGATCGGCTTGTCGGCCGTTGTCGCGCTGGCCGACCGGGGCGTCGAGCCGATCATCGTGTCGGACTACAAGGCCGAACGCCGTCAACTTGCTTGCGACCACTTCGGGGCGCACATCGCGGTCGACCCGGCCGAAAAGTCCCCGTTCGACCTGTGGCGCGAGCTACGCGCCGAGCGTGGGCTGTGGGGTTCACTCGTCGTCTTCGAATGCGTCGGCGCCGCAGGGCTGATCCAGAAGATCGTGGACGCCGTCGACATCGGCACCCGAATCTATTGCGCCGGTGGCTGGTACACCGGCGACTCGCTCAGCGTCACCGATGCCACCCGTCAGGGCGTCACCATCCAGTTCGGCGGCGGCCCGCACCCGCAGGACTGGTACGGCACCCTTGACGCCATCGCTTCCGGGCGACTGGATCCGCTGCCCAGCGTCGGTTCGATTGTCGGTCTCGACGAGGTGCCCGACGCACTCGATCTGGCCCGAAAGTCCAACGGCCCACCGCGAATCGTGGTCCACCCGAACGGAGACGTCGTATGACCGAAAGAGAAGACCGCCAGGACATCGCCGATGTGCTGGTGCGCTACGCCACCGGGATCGACCGGCGCGACTGGACGTTGTTCCGCACCGTCTTCACCGACGACTGCGAGCTGGACTACGGCGAAGTCGGTTCCTGGCGGGGTGTCGACTCGGTGACCGAGTTCATGCAGCAGGCCCACGCGTTGGCCGGCCACACCATGCACCGCTTGACCAATCAGGTGATCACGGTCGACGGCGACTCGGCCCAAGCGCGCACCTATATCGATGCGCTGATCATGCTGGCCGACAACACCTCCGGCGTGAACGCGGCCGGTTTCTACGATGACGACATCGTCCGTACCGAGGATGGGTGGCGAATCGCCCGCCGCCGATTCCTTCAGGTGCGGGTGGCAGCCGTGGGGGAGCCAACATGACATTTGCAGCCAAGTACGGCCCGTGGGCGTTGGTGGCAGGCGCATCCGACGGCGTCGGTGCCGCGTTCGCTCAAGCGCTCGCCGAGCGCGGCGTCAATGTCATGCTGGTGGCGCGGCGGCAGGCCGCGCTGGACGAGGTGGCCGCCGGGATCGCCGCCCGCACCGGTGTCGAAACCCGCACGCTGACAGTCGATCTCGCTGAGCGGGAGGCGGCGTCCGTCGTCGCTGCGGCGACCGACGACCTCGATATCGGCTTTCTGGTTTACTGCGCGGGAGCCGATCCAAACTTCGAGCCATTCCTAGCCAACCCGATCACCACTGCCGAAGCTATGGTGCACCGCAATTGCATGGTGCCGATGCAGCTGTGCCACCACTTCGCCCCGGCGATGGTTCAGCGCGGCCGCGGCGGCATCGTGCTATTCGGCTCGGGCGCCGGACTTGCCGGCGGGCCCAACATGGTTGCCTACGGCGCCACCAAGGCATTCGACATGGTCTTCGCCGAGGCGCTGTGGAGCGAACTGCACGACAAGGGTGTCGACGTGCTCGGTCTCATTCTCGGCAAGACCGACACCCCGGCGCTGCGCCGCCTCGAACACAGCCGCGGGGTGCTCAGCTCCGAAGACCAGACGCCACCGGACGCCGCCGGTGTCGATCAGGTCATCAACGAGGCATTCGAAAACCTCAGCAAAGGGCCGACTTTGATGGTTGGCGACATGATGCGTGCCGCTGTGCAGATGTTGTCATCGGTGACGCGCAACGAAGCGGTCAACTTCATGATCCAAGCCCAAGCCGCTGTCATGGGTGGCGGCAACGCATGAAGCTCTCGGCGCTCTCAGGTGCCGAGTTGCTTCATGAACACGCTGACCCGATGGATCAGTCCGTCCAAATTCTGTTCGAAGACAAGGCATTCCGGGTATTCGGTGGGCACGCCGTCGATGTCGAAGGTTTCGGTCAGCTCGACGTAGCACACTCGATCCGAGGCATGCGAGATCCGCTGCACATCCAACCGGTAACCCTTTAGCGAGGCGAACACGCCGCGCAGGAACTTCAGATATGGCTGCTTGCCTTCGACGACGTCGCAGTAAGGGCCATCGCGTATCAGGTCGTCGTCGGAGATGGTGGCTGCCAGGCCGTCCCAATCGTTGACGGCCAGGCACGCCAGGTAGCGCTCCACGGCGCCGGCTTCACCAGGTTGACCCATGGCATCTTCATACGCTTACCGCGCCGACGCCTCAACGCCAAACATCCCAGGCCGCTAAGGGCCTGGGATGTTTGGTTGTGCTGATCAGCTGGCGGCTGAGCCTTAGAGGCCCAGCCGCCAAGTGAGCCTTAGGCCAGGTAGCGGGGCGATCAACGCCACGATGGCCGTTTTAGCTGCGATTTTGTTAGACGTAGGTCTAGTACGCTCCTGAGACAATCTGGCCTGAAGCTCAGAGAAGGCTCAGCCGTCGAGGCCTGGTCCGACGACGGGCTGACGATGCCGCAATCAGCCCCGGTGGGTCCGACGGGGGTGCCTATACTCCGACCAGGCGGGTAACGGGATTCTCTCCCAGGGAGAAGGCGTTCTCGCGCACGCGACGATGCAGCGGGAGGCAGGTCGGAAGTGACAGGAGCCTGTGCCGGCAAAGTCGCTCTGGTCACGGGCGCCAGCCGCGGCCTGGGGAAGGCGATCGCGCAGCGATTGGCTGCCGAAGGCGCCACGGTTGGGCTCACCGCCCGCACCATGGAACCCGATCCCAAATACGACGGATCGCTTCGACAGACGTTCGAGGAGATCACCGCCACCGGCGGCTCGGCGATCGCCATTCAAGCTGATTTGTCCAAACCCGAAGACCGGGAACGACTCTTCACCGAGATGGTCGAACGCGTTGGTGCGCCAGACATTCTGGTCAACAACGCTGCCGTGACCTTTCTCCGTCCCCTCGACGAGTTCCCGGAACGGCGCATGCGCCTGATGATCGAAATGCATGTGCTGGCGCCGATGCATCTGACCCAACTGGCTATCCCGGCCATGCGCGAACGCGGCCGCGGGTGGGTGCTCAACATCACCTCGGTCGGCGGCGATCTGCCCGAGGGTCCGCCGTTCTCCGAGTTCGACCGCGCAGCGGGATTCGGGATCTACGGAACGGTCAAGGCTGCCCTGAACCGGCTCACGAAAAGCCTTGCGGCCGAACTGTATGACGATGGCATCGCCGTCAACGCCGCCGCCCCGTCCAACCCGGTAGCCACCCCGGGCGCTGGCACACTCGACCTGGCTAAGACCGACACCGAGGACATCGAGCTCATCACCCAAACCGCACTGACGTTGTGCACCTGTGACCCTAAGTCGATGACCGGCCGGATCGCCCACACGCAGCCGTTCCTGCGTGAGATCGGGTGGTTGCGCTGAGCGACCCGCTGCTAGTGCAGCTCGCCGAACGGCTTGAGCATCGCGATGTTTCGGCGCTTCAGCCGCTGCCGGGCGGCGCATCAAGCCTGACTTATTTCGGCAGGTGCGCGGGCCGGCCGGTGGTCGTCAAGGTGGCGCCGCCCGGCGTCCGGCCGATCGCGCACCGCGACGTCTTGCGGCAAGCCCGCGTCATCCGGACGCTCGCTGCGACGCCCGTTCCCGTCCCGGAGGTGCTTTTCGACGACGTGGGTAGCCCACCCCACGTGCCGCCGCTGTTCGTGATGTCCCACGTGGACGGGACCACGTGCGAGCCATTGTTCGACGACGCCGAAAGCGGACCTGAAGCCGTTGTGGCTGAGCGCTTTCGAAACGCCGCGAGGACCATGGCGCAGCTGCACCGCATTGATCCCGGCGCCGTGGGTCTGGAGTCCGAGCCGGTGATCGGGCCGTCCGCGGAGGTCGAGCGGTGGTGTCACACGCTGGAAACCGTTGACTCCGCGCTGGCGCCGGGGTGGCGCGAGGTCGCCGCTGCCCTGCGATCCGGCACGCCGTCCGCCCTGCCGCCCACGATGGTGCACGGCGACTTTCGGCTCGGCAACCTGCTGGCCGTCGATGACCGCATCGCCGCCGTCATCGACTGGGAAATCTGGTCGGTCGGCGACCCGCGCGTCGACGTCGGATGGTTCTTGATCAATTGCGACCCGAGGACGTATCGCCGCTCCACCCGGTACGTCGATGCGACACCGCCGGTGTCAGAGCTGGCGGCGATCTACCGCGAAGGGCTGGGAAGCACAGTGCCGGAACTGGATTGGTTCCAAGCCCTGGCCTGCTTCAAGTCGACGGCGACGTGGTCACTGATCGTCAAGCACAATCGACGGCGCACATCACCGGATTCAGGCATGGAGGCGATGGCGTCGGCGTTGCCGCAGTTACTCTCCCGAGCCCGCGCGTTGCTCGGTTAGCCACGCGGAACGCCGGCAAGCTTGTCGGCGAACTTGGCTTCCGCGGCCTCGCGTAGCCGCAGCAAGTGCTCAGATGGGAACATGTCGGGCGCAGGCTTGTGCTCCTTGAGTAGCAGCCGCGCCAAGGTGACCTTGTGCACTTCGGTCGGCCCGTCGGCCAGGCCCAGAACGAAGGACTCCACCAGGTGCTGGACGAACGGCATCTCGTGTGTGACGCCAAGCGATCCGTGTAGCTGCAGCGCACGGGCCGACACATCGTGCAATACCTTCTGCATCATCGCCTTGACCGCCGAGATGTCGGCACGAACAGCCTTGTAGTCGTTGTGCTGGTCGATCTTCCATGCTGTCTGCAAGGTCAGCAGCCGGAACGCTTCGATCTCCATCCACGAGTCGGCGACCATCTGTTGGACCAGCTGCTTGTCGCCCAGCATGTCGCCTTGCGTATAGCGGGATACCGCACGCTCGCAAAGCATGTCGAATATCCGCCGGACCAAGCCGACCGTGCGCATCGCGTGGTGAATGCGGCCACCGCCGAGTCGAGTCTGGGCGACCACGAACGCGCCGCCCCGCGGCCCGAGCATGTGATCGTCCGGGACCCGGACATTCTCATACCGGACGTAACCTTCGCGTCCTCCGCCGCCAAGGGCTTGGTAGCCAAGGCCGACGTCGCGTAAAACGTTGATGCCGGGCGTCTCAGCGGGCACGACGAACATCGAATGACGTTGGTAGGGAGGGGCATCGGGATCGGTCACGGCCATCACAATTAAGAACGATGCGATGGATGCGAACGACGAAAACCACTTGTCACCGTTGATCACCCAATGATCGCCGTCCTGCATCGCGGTTGTGGTGAAGACTTTCGGGTCCGCGCCGCCCTGTGGCTCGGTCATCGAGAAGCACGACACGATCCGGTTGTCCAGCAGCGGCTCCAGATAACGCTGCTTGAGTTCCGGAGTGCCGTAGTGGGCCAGGATTTCGCTGTTGCCGGAATCCGGAGCCTGCGAGCCGAAGACGATCGGCGCACATTCCGACCGGCCGAGAATCTCGTTGAGCAACGCCAGTTTCACCTGGCCGTGTCCGGGCCCGCCCAGATGCGGACCCAGATGGGTAGCCCACAGCCCGCGTTCTTTGACGATCTGCTGCAGCGGAGGAATCAGCGCCCGGCGCACCGGGTCGTTGAGATCGTGAGACTCTTTGACGATCAGATCGATTGGCTCACACTCTGAGCGCACGAACTCGTCAACCCAGGTGAGCTGTGCGGCCCACTCCGGTTCGGTCGAGAAATCCCAGGCCACCGGTCGTCCTTTCGCTACGTGATTGATGACGTTTACCGGTCATGATGACCACGTCTGCCTCCGAGCTGCTGCTTCCTCGGTAGCGTGGCTGAGCACCTGGTTGCGGTTCTCGAGCTCAAGGGCGGAGTCCAGCCCCGCGGCGTCGGTGTTGACCTGCACCGCGCGCTTGGTCAGTTGCACGCCCAGGGGAGCGAGTTCAGCTATCCGCGAAGCTGTTTCGAGTGCACGCTGGAATAGCTCTGCCGGATCCACCAGCTCGCTGACCAGCCCACGACGGTCGGCTTCCTCGGCGGAGACCATTCGGCCGGTCAGCATCCAGTCCGCGGCCACACTGGCACCGACGATGCGCGGCAGGAAGTAGCTCATCCCCATCTCGGCTCCGGAAAGGCCAAGCAGGATCGCCCCATTACCGAATATTGCTGCAGTCGAGCACATCCTGATGTCTGAGGCCAGGCACAGCGCCAAACCCGCGCCGACGCAGGGCCCGTTGACCGCAGCGATCACCGGCTGCGGCATGTCCCGAATCGCCCGCGGCAGGGCGGCCATCCTTTCCTGGAAGCGGAGGCGGTCGATGGCCGGAGCTGTCGCATCGGGTATCGCCGGGCCGAAGTCGCGCATGTCGATGCCGGAGCAAAACCCGCGGCCCGCACCGGTTATCACAACAGCGTGGACCGATGTGTCCGCGGATACGGCGGCCAGTGTTTCCTTGAGCTCGCCGACCATGACGTGATTGATTGCGTTGAGCCGCTCGGGTCGGTTGAGCTGCAACACCACCACGCCGGCGTGCGGTGTCTGCACGCTCAACGTCTCATTAACCGTCAATCGAGCGCCCTTCGAGACGCGAATTCGCAGATGAAGAGAATCGTATTCTTCCACGGCGTGCCCACGCAATCAGGCTGGGCGGTGGATGCTGAATGCCATGGCGAGCAACACCGAGCGTTACCGCGCCGCCCGTGACCAAGTCCTCGCCATGGTCGACGACGACCGGCTCGCCGCCACCTTCTCGTGGCCGCAGCTGGTCGGCGCCTTCAACTGGGCCACAGACTGGTTCGACGTCATCGCCCGAGGCAACGACCGCACCGCGCTGCGGATTGTCGAGGAAGACGGCAGCGAGCAGAGCGTCAGCTTCGCCGCGATGGCCGAGCGGTCCGACCGGGTGGCGGCGTGGCTGGAGCAACTCGGTATCGGCAAAGGGGATCGCGTCGTCCTGATGCTGGGCAACCAGGTTGAGCTCTGGGAATCCACCCTCGCCGTCACCAAGCTCGGGGCGGTGGTGATGCCGGCCACCGGTGCACTTGGACCGAGCGACCTTGCCGACCGCATCGTCCGCGGTGGAGCGCGGGCCGTGATCGCCAACGCCGCTGATTCCGCCAAGTTCGACGAGGTCGGCGCCGACTACCGTCGCGTCGTGGTGGGCGCCGACGCTGCGGGGTGGCATCGCTACGCCGACGCCGCCGATGTCGTCGGGGCCGGTCCGTTCACCGCGCGAACCACGGTGGACGATCCGATGCTGATCTACTTCACCTCCGGCACAACGAGCAAACCCAAGCTGGTGGCGCACTCTCAGGTCAGCTACCCGGTCGGGCATCTGTCGACGATGGCGTGGATCGGGGTGCGACCGGGCGACGTGCACTTGGCGATCAGCTCACCAGGGTGGGCCAAGCATGCCTGGAGTTGCGTGTTCGCCCCGTGGATCGCCGAGGCGACAATATTGGTGTACAACTACCGGCGATTGGACGCCGCCGCGCTGCTGAGTCACCTCCGTCACGCCGGGGTGATGACGTTCTGCGCGCCACCGACGCTGTGGCGCATGCTGATTCAGGCCGATCTGGGCGCCAGGCCCGAGGCGCTGCGCGAGATCGTGGCCGCCGGCGAGCCGCTCAATCCCGACGTCATCGCCCAGGTCGAACGCGCGTGGGGGCTGACCATTCGCGACGGCTATGGGCAGACCGAGACCACGCTGTTGGTCGGCAACCTGCCGGGCCGTCCGGTGAAGCCCGGCTCGATGGGCCGCCCGCTGCCCGGCGTGCCCGTGGTGCTGGTCGACCCGGTCAGCGGGAAGCCCGGCGACGAGGGTGAGATCTGCCTCGACCTGGGCGCCAAGCCGGTCAACCTGATGACCGGCTACCTCCAGGATCCGGAACGCAACGCGGCCGCGATGGCCGGCGGTTACTACCACACCGGCGACATCGCGTATCGCGACGCCGACGGGTCGATCACCTACATCGGCCGCACCGACGACGTGTTCAAGTCGTCGGGCTACAAGGTATCGCCGTTCGAGTTGGAAAGCGTGCTCATCGAGCATCCGGCGATCGTGGAAGCCGCCGTTGTGCCGCAGCCCGACGAAACCCGGCTGGCGATCCCCAAGGCCTACGTTGCGCTGGCCGCCGACTGGCCGGCGAATGCCGAGACGGCGAGGACGATCATGGAGTTCGTGCGCGACCGGGTGGCGCCGCATCTGAGGGTGCGGCGGGTTGAGTTCTACGAACTGCCGAAGACGATCTCGGGGAAGATCCGCCGGGTGGACCTACGCCGTCGCGAAGATCGTGCACATGCTGCCGGCACACTGAGTTCGGCGGAGTACCGATACGAAGACCTGGTGGGCTGAGCGCTGAAATCCTATGACGCGGGGCCGATCAGCCCGCCGATCCTCGAGGAGACGATCGGGGAGAACTTCGAGCGGACGGCCGCGGCCAACCCGGACGGTGAGGCGCTGGTCGACGTCGCACAGGACCGGCGGTGGACCTACGCCGAACTCAACGCCGAGATCGATCTGACTGCAAGGGGTTTGATGTCGCTGGGCGTGCAGCAGGGCGACCGCGTCGGTGTCTGGTCACCGAACTGCGCCGAGTGGATCATCGTGCAGTACGCCACGGCGAAGATCGGCGCCATTCTGGTCAACATCAATCCGGCCTACCGCACACACGAGCTCGGATATGCCCTGAAGCAGTCGAGGGTTCGAACGCTTCTCGCAGCGACGGCATTCAAGACTTCGGATTACCGAGCGATGGTCGAGGAGGTGCGTCCGAACGCCGACGAGCTGCGCGACGTCGTTTTCATCGGTACCCGCGATTGGACAGACCTGCGTGACCGCTCCGAGCGGGTGTCGGTGGCCGCGCTGCGATCCCGGATGGGCGCGCTGGACAACCGCGAGCCCAACAACATCCAATACACCTCGGGTACAACGGGTTTCCCGAAGGGCGCGACGTTGTCGCATCGCAACATCCTCAACAACGGGTTCTTCGCCACCGAGCTGATCAACCTGGGCCCCGGTGATCGGGTGTGCATCCCGGTGCCGTTCTACCATTGCTTCGGGATGGTGCTGGGCAACCTCGGCTGCACCACCCACGGCGCCACGATAATCGTCCCGGCCCCGGGGTTTGATGCCGCGCGCACCCTGGCTGCGGTCCAGGCCGAACGCTGCACCGCCCTGTACGGCGTGCCGACCATGTTCATCGCCATGCTCGGCCATCCTGACTTCGCCGGCACCGACCTGACGTCGCTGCGCACCGGCATCATGGCCGGATCGGTGTGCCCGGTCGAGGTCATGAAACGTTGTGTGGCCGAGATGAATATGACCCAGGTGGCGATCGCCTACGGTATGACCGAGACGTCGCCGGCCTCCTGCCAGACGCTGATTGATGACGACCTGGAGCGGCGAACCGCGTCCATCGGGCGGGCGCATCCCCATGTGGAGATCAAGATCGTCGACCCTGACACTGGCGACATCGTCGAGCGTGGTCAGCCCGGGGAGTTCTGCACCCGCGGCTATTCGGTCATGCTCGGCTACTGGCGTGACGAGGCCAAAACCCGCGAGGTGATCGACGGCGACGGGTGGATGCACAGCGGGGATCTCGCGGTGATGCGCGACGACGGCTACTGCAACATCGTGGGCCGCCGCGGCGACATGGTCATCCGCGGCGGGGAGAACATCTATCCGCGCGAGATCGAAGAATTCCTCACCACCCATCCCGACATCGACGAGGCGCAGGTCGTCGGCGTGCCGGACGCCGAGTACGGCGAAGAGATCTGTGCGTGGATTCGGATGAAGCCGGGACGGCCCGCACTCGACGCGGACGCGGTCCGCGCGTTCGCCACCGGAAAGGTGGCGCACTACAAGATCCCGCGTTACGTGCACGTCGTCGACGAATTTCCGATGACGGTGACCGGTAAGGTCCGCAAAGTCGACATGCGTGAGGAAAGCGCACGATTATTCGCGCTCGAAGAGTGAGCTGGCGCGCCACTAAGTCCGAATGCCGGAAACCCGCGGTGACCGGATTGCCCGGAGAGTGATCAGTTCTGGTCTCACGTAGTCGCGAAAGTGGACTGGGTGGTGGCTAGCAGGAAATCCTCTCCGCTCGACGGGCGAAGGTCGAGCCGACGGTCCACAGGCGGGATTACACGACCGGCGGCAGCGATTCCCCGGTTTCCAGGACAGTCTTGAGGTTGCTGAGAATGTAGGACCACCCCTTGACGTGCGCGGCGGTCTTGGGCGATTGGTCGAGACGGTCGTGGACCAAGGTGAGCCGGGAAAGCCCTTCCTGCTGAGCCTCGATCTCCCATGTCACCCTGCTCTCCGGTTCGGCGGCCAGCTCGGGGTCGTAGAGGCTGCGCCACGTGTGCACAAGCCGCCGCGGTGGGTCGCATTCCAGAATCGTGTTGTCGCCCCATACATCGCTGCCGTCGGGCGACAGACTGCGGAGCTGCGAGCCGACCTCGTAGGTCGATTCAACCCGGGCGCCGTGGAAAAACTTCGCCACGATCTCCGGGTTGGTGATCGCATCCCATACCTGCTCCTGGGACGCCTTGATGTAGAGCTGATAGACCTGAGTGGCGGTCGCCGCTTCGGTGGTGGTCATTTCGTTCCTTCCAAGTGATCTTTGAGGTCCAGGAGCGCCGCGGCCCGCCTGTTCCGGTACTTGTCGATCCAGCGCTCCAGGAGGAGCCTGATGGGCACCGCGTTCAGGTAGTGGAGCTTGTGGCGTCCCTGCTTGCGCGTGACAACGAGTCCTGCCTGTTCCAGAACGCCCAGGTGCTTCATGACCCCGAACCGGGTCAGCTCGGGAACTTCGGCTTCCAGCTCACCGAGCGTCATTCCATCGCGCTCGAAGAGCTTGTCGAGCAGGAGCCGCCGAGTGGCGTCGGCCAAGGCCTTGAACACCAAGTCCTCGCTGTCCACACAGTCTTTATAAGTGACTCGATTGTCACGTGTCAATAGGGTCACCTGTTTGGAGGCCGGGCCCGGACCTTGGCGGTTCTAGACAAACGAGGCACCGTCGTAAGTTAGTGCTAAGCGACAGCGCGGAGGATACGTGACCAACGCAGAAGCGGCCGACGGTGTGACGATAGTCCGATTCGACCGTCCGCCGGTCAATGCAATCGACCTGGACTTGCTCGACGTCATCATCGCCACGATGCGCAACGTCGAGGGGCCCGTCGTCATCACCGGCGCGGGTCGGTGTTTCTCGGCCGGCGTCGATCTGGGCGCGCTTGTCGACGGCGGCGCCGAGTATGCCGAGCGCTTCGTCACTGCGCTGTCCGAGGCCTTTCTCGCGGTCTTCGACCACCCGGCACCGGTGGTTGCCGCGATCAACGGGCACGCCATCGCCGGCGGTTGCGTCTTCGCCATGTGCGCCGACGTCCGACTCATGTCCGCCGGGACGATCGGCCTCACCGAGCTTGCGGTCGGTGTCCCCTTCCCGGTGGCCGCGCTCGAGATATGCCGCTTTGCGATGGGGCCATCGGTGGCCCGGGCAGCGCTGCGGGCCAACACGATCGACGCGGACACCGCGTTGGCCCAAGGATGGATCGACGCGGTTGTGCCGAGTGACGACCTGATTCCCCAGACGACGGCGATCGCGCGGGAACTCGGTCAGTACTCCCCGGCTGCGTACGCGGCCACCAAGCGACAGCTACACCAGCCGGCTCGCGCCGTGATCGATGCAGGCGCGGAAGTGGATACCAAGGTTCGGGCGAGTTGGATGGCGGAGGAGACCCGCGGCCGCATCGCCGCATTTGTCGAGGCGCTTGCCCGCGGCCGCTGAGACAGCGGCTAAGTTAGCCCATTGTGAGCTTGTGGATCACCCACGCTGCGGAGACGCTGACCGAAGAGATACCCGCGGCACCCGACACCGTGCGCGACTTTTACGTGGATCTGGACAACATCAAAGTCGTGCACCCGCTGGTCGTTTCGGTGCAAACCGTATCGCGCATCGAGACCGCGGACGGTTACCAGCACACCTATCGGGTGCGCGACCGTATCCCGTTGGGAGTGTTCGCAATCCGAGTAAGCTACTGGGCCCGGGTCGAGGTTCCAGTGCACGGAGACGTGATCACCGAGGCGCGTCAGTTCCCCCGAGTGCGGCTGAACGGCATCGTGACATTCGAGCCGATCGACGCGGGCACTCGTCTCACCGAGCGGCTGCGGATTGCGGCTCCCCGTCCGCTGGCTGCGATGACCCGGCGTGAAGCGGTGAATGCGCACATCGCGATGCTGTCAGGCATCCGCAGTCACTTTCAGTCATTGCGGTGAGTCGCCAGTTGTTGGCGTAGTTCTCGCTTGAGCACTTTGCCGTAGCTGTTCTTCGGTAGCTGGTCGACGGTCAGGTAGCGCTTGGGGCGTTTGAAGCGGGCGATCCGCTGCAGCAGATGCGTGTCGAGCTCGTCGGGTTCGGCGGCGCCGACGATGAACGCGACCACGACCTCACCCCACTCGGCGTCCGGTGCTCCGACCACGCACGCTTCCGATACACCAGGATGTTCCAGCAGCGCCTCTTCCACCTCTCGGGGATAGATGTTGGTGCCGCCGCTGATCACGACATCTTTCGAACGGTCATGCAGCGTCAGGTAGCCGCACGCATCGAAGGAGCCCATGTCGCCGGTGCGCAGCCAGCCGTCGCGTAACGTCGCGGCGGTGGCCGTCGGGTTGTGCCAGTAGCCGCACATGACAACGTCGCCGCGGCAGACGATCTCACCGATCTCATCCACGCCCGCCGGTGTGTCGTCGTCGCGCAGCACCACGACTTCCATGCCCGACCGCGGGTAGCCGACCGAGCCCAGGACCGCATCGTCGGCCCCCTGGTAGTCCGCGCGGCGCAAGCCGGTGATGGTCATCGGCGACTCGCCCTGCCCGTAAATCTGGGCGAAGACCGGTCCGAACGCCGCCAGCGCCCTCTTGATGCTGTCCACATACATCGGTCCGCCGCCGTAGACGATTGTCCGCAGCCGGCTCGGGCATGCGCGGCCGGTTGCTCGGGCTATGTCGACGACGCGCTGCACCATGGTCGGTGCGAGGAAGGCGCTGCAGCCCGGATGTTGCTCACACAGGTCCAGGAATTCGCCCGGATCGAATCCGCCGCGCTGTGGCACCACCTGGCGGGCGCCACGCAGCACGTAGGCCGGGATATAAAGGCCGGAACCGTGCGACATCGGCGCGGCGTGCACCAGGCTGCACCCTTCGTCGGGCGCGTCGATATCGGCCAGGTGGGCGATCGTCATCGCCATCAGGTTGCGGTGGGTGAGCATGGCGCCTTTCGCCCGGCCGGTCGTCCCGCTGGTGTAGAACAGCCAGGCCAGCGTCGACGGATCCGTGCATGGCGCCGTGGCGGGCGCAGCGGCCAGCCGGCGTGAATAGGCTTCTGCCTCCAAGCTTTCCACTGCAAAGCCGCAATCCGACGCCAGTTGGGCAGCAATCGTCGGCGAAGCAAAGACTTGCGATACGCCGGCATCTTCCAGGATTTGGATCATCTCGCGCGGATGCAGCTTGTAGTTGATCGGAACCGCGACGCATTCCGCCGCCCAAATCCCGAACAGCAGTTCAATGATCTCCGGGCGATTTTCACTGATGATCGCTATCCGCGCAGCCGTCGGACAATGCCGGCGGATCGAGCCCGCCAGGTGTAGTGCGCGGTCCCGCAACTCCTGCCAAGTACAGCAGCGTCGCTCGCCGTGATACACCGCCCCACGATCAGGAAAGCGCTGCGCGGTCTGCGCCAGCAGCGCGAACAGGTTCACCGGGCCGTCCACTCCGATGTCAGCGCGAACTTCGACAGGTACTTCGTTGAGCTCCACCCGCCGTCGACCACGATGGTCTGCCCATTGATGAAGCTGCCGCCGGGCGAACACAAGAACGCGACGGTACTGGCCACGTCGTCGACGGTGCCCAACCGCTGGTGCGGCGTCATCTCGGTGTTGATCCGGCGGAATCGCGGATCCTGCAAACGCTCCTCGGTCATCGCCGTCTGGATCACGCCAGGAGCCACCGCGTTGCAACGTATTCCGTGCGACCCGTACTGGCAGGCGATGTGGGTGGTCAGCGCGGTTAACCCACCTTTGGCCGCGGAGTACGGGCCGCCGCGAAGTCCACCCACGACGGCGAACGTCGAGGTGATGTTGATGATGGCCGAGCCGGGCTGCATGTGTGGCAACACGTCGCGTGCCAGCCGGAACGGCGCACGCAACATCACATTGAGGAAGTAATCCAGTGTCTCGTCGTCGGTTCCGTGCAGCGGCGTGGGATTTCCCACCCCGGCGTTGTTGATCAGGAAGTCGATACGACCCCAACGTTCGACCGCGGTTTCGACGATGCGTCGGGGTGCGTCGTCGTCGGTCAGGTCGACCGCAACGGTTGCGATACGGTCGGAAGCACCGATGGCCGCGGCCAACTCGGCCAGTCGCTCTTCATTGCGGCCGGTCGCCAGCACCGCCATTCCCATCTCGGCAAGCTTGGTCGCGCAGCCGAAGCCGATACCGCCCGTTGCGCCGGTTACGATCGCTACCTGCATGTCATCCGTCCGTCTTCGTCAGGGCCGCCTGGATCTGGTGTTTGAGCACCTTGCCGGCGTCATTTCTCGGGAGTTGCTCCCAGATAACCACTTGCTCAGGTGATTTGAATGTGGCGACCCCGTGTGCCTGCAGGAAACTGTGCAGGCTTGCGACGTCGGGCCGCGGCTGATCTGTCGGCACGATGACAGCACAAGCACGCTCCCCGGTGCGGGGATCCGGCAGACCGACAACGGCGATCTCCGCGATTCCGGGATGGTCGATGAGAATGTCCTCGATCTCTTTGGGCGCGATGTTCTCGCCGTTTCGGATGATGACGTCTTTGGCCCGCCCGGTGACCACGAGGTAGTCGTCATCGACCCAGCGGGCCAGATCGCCGGTGCGGAAATATCCGTCGGCGTCGAACGATTCGGCTTCGTCGTCGGGGTGCAGGTAACCGACCAGCATCTGCGGGCCGCGGACATGGATCTCGCCGCCACCGGCGGCGTCGCCGCACAGCGTGACGTCCGCGAATCCGGCGCGTCCGTCGGTGTCCGCGGCACGGTCGGCGTCGAGCGGAGCGCCGACGGTCGTTACCGGAACTTCGGTCGAGCCGTACACGCGGGTGACGACGGCGCGGTCGAGATACTCACTTGCTTTGCGGATCAACGACGGTGACACCGACGCGCCGCCGCAGATGAACAGCCTCAATTCCGGTAACCGGGTACCCGCGCGCTCGGCGGCAGCGAGGATCTGCTGCAGAAATGGTGTTGCTCCGGACATGTGAGTGCAGTGTTTCGACCGGATGAGCTGAACCGCTTCATCGGCGTTCCAGCGTTCCATCAGGACCGTGGACGTGCCCAATAGCAGCGGACATTCGAACGCGTAGATGGAGCCGCCGATGTGTGCGATCGGCGACATCACCAGAAATCTGTCGCCAGGTTGCACCTGCCAGTAGTCGCGGATCTGGCAGATCAGCGCGTGCATCGAGTTATGGCTATGCAGAACGCCTTTCGGTCGGCCTGTGGTCCCCGATGTGTAGAGGATCATGCGCACCGCATCCGGATCCAGGATCGGCAACCCGACTGTCGATTGCCGATGCTGCAGTAAGGACAGAAAGGGTGTGTGACCGGGCGAGGGCCCAAGGTCGCCGCGCACCACGACGACCTCGGGTGGGGAACCCAGCTGTTCCGTGACCCGCGTCAACATCGATGCGTAGTCGTGCCGTCCGAAAGCCGATGGCACGAAAACCATCCGGGTGTCCGCGTCATTGAGAATGAAGAGCAGCTCGCGATCCCGCAGTGACGGCAGGATCGGGTTCACCACCATTCCGGCCATCGTCGCCGCCAGGTAAATGATCGTGGCCTCATGCCAGTTGGGCAGCATCAACGACACCACGCTGGCGGTCGGCATGCGGGCCAGCAGCGCTTGCGCCAGTGCCGACGCCTGTTCGTAGAGGCTTCGGCAGTCCAGCTGGCATTCACCGTCGATCACCACAATCCGCTCGGGTGTGCGCCGCGCGGCCTCCACTAACGAGTCAGCCAGGGTGCCACGCACCCACCACCCGCGTGCATAGGCGTCGGCGGCCCGCTCGTCGTCCCAGCGGACCCGTCGTCCACCGATCAGTTTTCCGGTCACGTTGCTTGACATTGCCGATCTAAGCCGATCTACGCGTTGAGGTTAGCCGCGGACCCGTCGCATCGTCATCGAGTGACGGAAACGCGCGGCGGGATGCGTATTGATCGTCACCTGCGCGACCTCGCCGTCGGACGTGGTGTAGGTGCGGTGTACTTCGAGGGCAGGGCTGCCGCCTTCGACGCTGAGCTCCTGGGCGAGTACGGGTGAAATCAGCACCGCGGCGATCTCCTGACGAACCTCGACGATGCTCAACCCGAAGAGGTCTTCGATCAGCGGGAATATCGGACCGGTATGCCGTTGCAGCAATCTGCCGACAGCCGCGAACGCCCGGTTGATGTAGTACTCGGTTCGGCACACCGGAAACTTCGCGCCCTCGATTTGCCGGAAACCGCACACGGCCAACCATTCTTCCCCGCCGATAAGCCCGGATCGGGCCGCCAGCTCGTCGTCGATCACGACCATCCCGGTGGACTCGATGGCGAATTGCGCGCCGGTCGCGAAGGCCAGTAGGTCGTTGATCGAGACGACGTCTTGGACGTAGGAGTCCGAGGAGGGCCGCGGCACCACGAGCGTGCCGGCCCGCGGCCGCGACGCCACGAGATTGTCGTCGCGTAGCCGCCGCAACGCCTCCCTCACGGTGTAGCGGCTGACCGAAAAACGTTCGCACAGTTGATGTTCGGTAGGAAGCTGCGATCCCACCGGGTACACCCCGTCGACGATCTCTTTCCGCAGCGCCCGTGCGACCTGCAGGTAGCGGTGGTCGGTTGATCGGTCGTCAGCCATGGCTAACTTCTCTACGGTCCCGCCGAACTGCCAGCACGCTGCCCTCCGCGTCGGCCGAAACATAGAGCGTTCCGTCGGGCCCGGCGGCAATGCCGGCGAACGGTCCCTGCGGCCCGGAGAACGGTGGCATGCCCTTCAGCGGCTTGGGGATCACGCCCGGCGGAGCGCCGAGCGGCAAGCCGGACGCAATGGTGTGCCGCCTTGCGTCTTCCAGATCAATCGCGATCAACGTTTTGGCGCCGGCGTCGACGACGTACAACTGCCGCCCGAGCACCAGAATGCCTTGCGGCCGTTGCAAGTCGTCCACCACGGTGTGCACGCCGGACCCGGCAAGTCGAACCACACGACCGGCGCCCGCTTCGGAGACCAGACATGCGCCGTCGGGGGCAATCGCCACTCCGATCGGATAATGCAGGCCCGAAGCGATCACGTCCGTCCGCCCGGACTTGATCGACACCACTCGTCCCGTCCCGAGTTCGGCGGCCACCACGGCCCCGTCGGCGGCCATCGCCACACCGTAGAGCTGATCGAATCCGTCTGCCAGCACCTCGGTTTCGTGCATGGCGGGCCGGTAGCGCGACACCTGGCCGCCCGAGGTGGTGACGACGAACTCGCCGGGTCCCGTCGGCGCCAGGCCGCGCAGGAAACCCGGGTAGCCCGGGCTGAACAGCATGCCCACGGTGTGCAAGGTGTGATCGGGCGCCACGACGTAGAAATAGGTGCCGTCGGCGACGTAGAGGTTGCCGTCGGGGCCGACGGCCAGATCCAGCGGCCAATTCAGCCCGCCCGGCAACACGGTCGCAGTCTTGCCGCCATCGAGGATTTCGGTGATCTCGCCGGTGAAATTAGAGACGAACAGCCGGTCCCCGACGAAGGTCGAGTTGTCCAGGCCCGGGTTGAGGTCGGCCAGCACTGTCTGGTCGCCGGTGCGCGGATCGATGCGCAGCACCTGGCCGCTGTGCACCTGGGTCGAAACGATGTGGCCCGTCGAATCGAACTTCACCGAATCCGGCACGCCGAGGCCGGTGGCGACTGTTTCGGGCGCGCCGCCGTCAAGGCCGATCCGCCAGATTTCGTTGGCGCCCATCACCGGGAAGTACAACAACCCATCCGGGCCGACCTCCATCGCGTTGGGCGACGGGACATTTTCCAGCAGCACCCGCGGCGGGCCACCATTCAGGTCAAGCTCGAGAAGGCGCCCGCCCTCCCGGCATTCGCCGATGAACAACCGGCCCTGGTGGACGGTGATTCCGTTGGCGGACGGCACATCGTCGCGCAGCACCCGGGTGTGGCCGTCGGTGCCGCGCGCGCTGACCCGGCCGTCCATCACCTCGGTGGCGTAGAGGTTGCCGCGCGGGTCGAAAGCCACGTCGTCCGGCGCGATGATGTCGCCGCCCTTGGGACTGACGGTTTCCACTCGGCCCGTGTCGATGTCGAGGGCGCTGATCTGGCTGCCGGTCACCTGCGCGATGTAGATCCGCCCGTCGGGGCCTGTCCGCAGGCCATTCGCGCCGAACAGCCGGCTCGGCGGGGTGAGCCGCTCCAGGCGCCAGCCCTCTGCGACGCTCGGTGATATTCCGGCACCGCAGCGCCGTTCTTCTAGCAACATCGGTGATGACCTCCGGCCGGTGACCTTAGCAACCGAGTCTGGTCCAGACAATAGTTCGCGGTGGCCTTAGCAGCACCCCTTGACGCCCAGCCATTTGCAGAGAATCATATTCTAAATTATGCGTATCTGTCTATTTTGTCCGGACAAAAACTACAGTGGCCGATAGCCTGCTCAGTCTTGATCATCGCGTCGTGGTGGTCGCCGGTGCCGCGGGCGGCGGCATCGGCACCACCGTCACCCGGATGGTCGCCGAGGCCGGCGCGACGGTGATCGCGGTCAGCCGGGGCAAGGAAAATCTCGACGACAATATTGGCCCGCTCATCGAGCAGGGGCTGTCGATCGTCCCGGTGGCCGCCGACGTCGCGACCGACGACGGGGTGGCGGCCGCGATGGAGCTGGCGGTGCGGGCCGGCGGCGACCTGCACGGGTTGGTCAACGTGGCCGGCGGGGCCGCGCCGTCGACATGGATGCCGTCGACCCGGGTGACCCGCAGCGACTGGCGCGACTTGTTCACCCAAAACCTGGAAACCACGTTCTTCATGAGCCAGGCGATTGCCGCGGAACTGAAAGCACGCAAACGTCGCGGGTCGATCGTCTCGATCTCCTCGATCAGCGGGATGAACACCGCGCCGTTCCACATCGCCTACGGCACGGCCAAAGCAGCGGTCGCGGCGATGACCCGCACACTGGCCGTAGAACTGGCCCTCGACGAAATTCGGGTCAACGCGGTAGCCCCGGGGATTACCGCGACGCCGGCCTCGCGCACCTACGTCGATGAAGACGCCGAGCGTGATCGCCGGGCCATCGCGATGGGCAGGCGCGCCCGTCCCGAGGAAATCGCCGGCGCCATCCTGTTCCTGTTGTCGGACCTGTCCAGCTACATCACCGGCCAAACGCTTCTGGTCGACGGCGGCCTGGACCTCAAGTGGACACATTTGGACGCCGACAACACCTCGCTTTTCCTCAAAGACGACTCCTTCCGAGCGGCGATCAGGAGGATTTGATGACGGATCTAGCCAAAGATGTGAATCCCACAGCGGCGGACGAACTTTCGAAACCGACGACGATCGGCGTCGAAGCGTATATCAGCGAGAGCTACGCCCGCGCCGAGCGCGACAGGCTATGGCGAAAGGTCTGGCAGCAGGTTGGCCGTGTCGAAGAGCTGCCCGAGGTGGGCAGTTACCTGACCTACGACATTCTCGACGACTCGATCATCGTGGTGCGCACCGGAGACAACGAATTTAACGCGCACCACAATGTCTGCATGCACCGCGGCCGCCGCCTGATCGACACACCCGAGGGGGTGAAGAACGCCCGTGGCCGCGCCCGCAAGTCGTTCGTCTGCGGTTTCCACGGCTGGACCTATGGCCTGGACGGGGCGTGCACGCACATCCGCGAACAGCAGGACTGGCAGGGAGCGCTGACACCAGAGAACACCCACCTTCGACCGGTCAAGGTCGACACCTGGGGTGGTTGGTTGTGGATCAACATGGACCCCGACTGCGAGCCGCTGGCCGACTACCTGTTTCCCGCCGCGAAGATTCTCGACCCGTTCGGCCTCGAGAACATGCGCTACAAGTGGCGCAAGTGGCTGCACTTCGATTGCAACTGGAAGGTCGCACTGGAGGCGTTCAACGAGACCTACCACGTCTACACAACCCATCCGGAGTTCAACAAGTTCGGCGAATTCAAGGGATGGGCCAGGGCGCAGGGCAAACACAGCAACATCGGCTATGACGCGCCAGAGGATCTGGAGGCCACCAAGTCCAAGATCCGCCTCGGCATCGGCGCCGATCCGCGTGTGTCGACGGCGGAGATGCAGGTGTACACGATGGAGCAGACCAACGCCACCACCACTCAGACGCTGGTGAACGCCGCCAAGCGGCTGGTTGACGAATTGCCCGAGGGGACAACGGCCGACAAGGTTCTCGAGCATTGGCTGGCATCAGCGCGCCGAGACGACGAAGCCCGCGGCGTCATCTGGCCGACCATTCCGCCCGACGTACTCGGACAAGCCGGCACCG
>NZ_JBKQTQ010000090.1:0-28206 GCF_052143115.1 Mycobacterium sp. | reverse complement strand
GTTTACACCACCGACCACCTGGTCGACGCCGCCGACTATTGGGATGGCCTGGCCGACCGCTGGGAGGATGCCCACTGGCAGGTCCGCAACCAGGCCCATTCGTTGGACTGGCGGGGTTTCGCCGGGGATGCCTTGCGGGCGCGCACAGCATCGGATTACACCGTTGCTAGCGACCATGCCGACCAGCTGCGCGGTACCTCACGCATCGCCCGTCAACAGGCCGGCGAGTTGGAGCGCCTACGCAACCGGGTTCTCTATGCGGTCGAGGACGCTCACGACGCCGGTTTCACCGTCGGGGAAGACCTGTTGGTCACCGACACCCGAACCAGCCGCACAACCACCGAGCTGGTCGCTCGCCAAGCCCAGGCCCAGGTTTTCGCCGCAGACATTCGCAGCCGCGCGGGCGCATTGATTGGGGCTGATAACGAGGTTGCGGGCAACCTCACCGCCACCGCTGCCGGCGTCGGCGACACCGCGAAACCGACCTATAAGCCTGAAAACCACGGGACGATTCAGCTCGCCGGATTCGGCGCCAAGCAGGATCCGCAGCTACCACCGCCACCTCCGGCTCCGCAGCCGGACCCTCCCGCGATCAAATTGCCGCCGCCAACCGGGCCTCCGCCCGTAGCGGTCATTACCGTTGAACCGCCGGAGGTCCCGCCAGGGCCTCCCACTACGATCACGGGTACGCCGCTATGCCCCGGCGACAAGATTTTGGGGCATCTTCTGGAAATATTGGCCGGAGGAGCATTGGTCGGTGCATCAGGCGCGGCCGAGGCACCCAGCCTGGGAACCTCCACCGCGGGGATCTTGGGTGGCGGTCCACTGATCTATAACGGCATCGACGGCTTGGAAACCTGCCCATGACGATCTACCTGGCGCTCGGAATAGCTGCTGCGGTGGCTGGATTGATCATTGGCCGCACCGCGGTTGGCGCGGCGGGGCGCGGCGCAGCCAACCCAGAGCAGGCGGCTCGCAGACGGTATGCGGTGTTGCTCGCCGTTTTGGTCCTGGGGGCCGCGCTCCTGATAATCGATGCTGTCGAGACCGAGAGGCATCGCTACGTCAACCTCGCGGTCGTGGCGATCATGATCGGCGGCGTGGCCTTTGACTGGTTTAGGAGCCGACGACGCCGCACCCGGTTGGAACCCCCGCAGCAGACAGAGGATGAATAGGTAACGCGCTAGCTGGATTTGGCTTCGGTGTGGTCTTCGACCTTGGCGTTGGGCGCGTGCGTCTTGATCGCCTCAATGCCCTTCTCGGCGCTGGCTTTCGTCTCGTAACCCTGGCTGGCAGCGATGATCTCGCCGTTCGGAGCCTTGAGGCCGTATATAGCCATGGCGCTCATGCTGCCGAACGTGCCGGTACGCGGCATCGCGGCCGGTTAGCATGGTCGCTCGGCAGCACCGGGGTCGTGTAGCAGAAGGAGCGCCGATGACCACGCGCGAGATCTCGGAGGACGCGCTGTTTGCGCAGGAGGCGCGCTTCGCGCGGGCATTCGCGGACGGCGATCCGGCGCTCGCACGGGACCTCTATCAGCCCGACGTGGTGTACGTGAGCCCGACGGTGCGCCTCTTCGATTGGCCGGCCCGGATCGAAGGGATCGAGCGCACAATGGAATTCATTGCACTCACCATCCGTGCATGCTCGGCCATCCGCTACGAGGCGGCGGAGCAAGCCATCACGGCCGGCGGCGACGCGGCGTTCGTGCGGGTGCAGTTCGACTGGACGGGGGGCGGGGAACGTTTGCGCTCAACGTACGTGGTGATCTACCGCTATCGCGACGGCCGTATCGCTCGCCAGGAGCTGTACTACGACCCGAGCGGCTCACTAGAGCGACTGGGGCCCGCCTAGCGGAACCTCAGTCCAGGTAGTCGCGCACTAGGGCCCGATATGCGCTGTGCCCCACCAGCGTAAATGCGCCTGGCGGCGGAACGGTATGGGTGCCAATATCTTTGACTGACCAAGTAGTAAAGCTCCTTGGCCTTCGCCGGGCCGACCAGTCTGGTCAAGAACCCAAAGCAACCCCAACCGGCACCCCACTACACACCGGCGCCTACCGCATCCGCCACGACCGCATCGACAGCAACGGCAAGCTCACCCTGCGCCACAACAGCCGCCTACACCACATCGGCATGGGCCGCAGACACGCCGGCACCAACGTCCTGCTCCTGGTCCACGACCTACACATCCGGGTCGTGACCACCGACGGCCACCTACTACGAGAACTCCAACTCGACCCGACGAAAAACTACCAACCACAAACCAAACCGTGAACGATGTCCCAAGACACATGTGCACGATGTCCCGAGACATCGCACTGGTGGAGCTAAGGGGATTCGAACCCCTGACCTACTCGATGCGAACGAGTCGCGCTACCAACTGCGCCATAGCCCCTGATCGCTAGCAGGCTACCAGTCGTCGTTGGAGTTGCCGAACTATTACTGCCCGGCGGCTCGCGGCAAGTCCCGGTGCCAGCCGTAATCGCGCGCGTAGGGCGCATAGTCGAGATGCTCGAAGACCGGATCTTCGTCGTCGATCTCCAGAACGACGGCACCCGGGCGCCGCAGTCGCGACGGGACCACGTCGAACTCGTGGTCGTAGGTGTTCTCCACCCCCAGCCGCGACCTCGCCATCCGTTGTATCCGGCGGCGGTGCACTCGCTCCTCGATCCGGGTCTGCCGGCGCAGATACCCCAGGTAGAGCACCGTCACCGCGGAGATGCTGCCGCAGAACCACCACGCCGTTGGGGTCAGCTGGAATGCTGCCGCCGCCGATCCGACCAACGTCAGCGCCATCACCATCAGCACCCGCTTACGGGAGGCGTATTTGCGGGCGATGACCGCAGCGGCGGTGTCCGGGTCGTATCGATGCCGCCGTGAGAATGCGTGAGTGACGGTCGCCGGCGGTTCCTCGGCGACCGGTATCCCCGACGTGTCGTCGACGTATTCGTATTGATCGGCGTCGTCGTCGACGTCGTCGGCATCCTCGGTTTCAAACTCTACTTCGGCGTCGTCGCCATCCGTAATCTCGTCCTCGGCTACGGGCTCGGGTTGCTCCTCGGCCGTGGGCGGCGCTTCCGCCATCACCGGGCTCTCGCCCGCCTGAAGCGCCGGGGAGTCGGTGTCGACCACTGCGGCGTCCTCATAGTCAGGCCCGGTCTGCTCAACGGACACGGCGGCTGCGACCGTGACGACAACGCCGCGCGCCAGCGGCACTTCCTCGGTGTCATCCGAGTCGAGGTCGTCCAGGTCCTCGTCGTGTTCGTCTTCCTCGGGCTGCCAGTCAGGGTCACTACGATGCCCTGCCGCAGGTCCCCCCCTCTTGAGCAGCCGAGATGCCGCTCCGCTGTTGAGCACGCGGGTCGCCAAAGCCACATCGCTGGTGCGCCGCACCGCGTCGCGCTTGCTGATCAGCATGGGAACCAGCACGAACAGCCAGAGCACCACGAGTGATATCCACAACAACGATTGCGGGATGCTTGGCATGGTGACCTGCTCCTTTCCCCGCCAGGCTAGGCCGGCAACCGGCGCATCCGGTCGAGGCGCGCCCAGGACAATTACACACCTGTAATTTGCTGCTGACAAGCACCATCAGTCACAAATGTCACATTTGCAACACAAAGACCCGCCGGCTATGCCCAGCCGGCGTGCCCGTCGCGCACCAGAGCCGACGTCACGGACCCGTAGACCTCTTCGGCTGTCAAACCCACCAACAAGTGATCTCGCCAGTCCCCGTCGACTTGGAGGTACCGGCGCAACAGGCCCTCCTCGCGAAACCCGACCTTTGCCAGCACTGCCCGGCTGGCCGCGTTCTCCGGTCGCACGGTGGCTTCCACCCGATGCAACATGACCGGGCCGAAGCAGTGATCGAGGCCCAGCGCCAACGCACCGGTGGCGACCCCGCGACCGGTGACCGAGCTGGACACCCAGTAGCCGATCCAGGCCGACCGTAATGCCCCGTGCGTGACGTTGCCGATCGTCAGCTGCCCACAGAACTGGCCTTCCAGTTCGATCACATACGGCAACATGCGGCCTTTGCGGGCTTCTGAACGCAGACTCGAACACACCGCCGGCCAAGACGAAATCGTATGGCGCGCAGTCCAATCAGCCTCGGCGCTGGGCTCCCAACGCTCCAGATGGGCTCGGTCGGCCAGCCGGGCGCGGCTCCACTGAGCGGCGTCGCGCATACGCACCGGACGCAGCCGGATCACACCGGCGGAAACCCGCAGCGGTCCCACGACCGTCGGCCAGCCGGGATGCTGGGAGCTGGAGCGCCACGAGTTCACGAGCAGCAGCCACCGTGTCGCTCAGCCACGCTGAGCCAGAAACGCCACGTCGACGACCTCGCCGGTGCGGATCTGCTCGGCCTCGCGGGGAATCACAACCAAACAGTTTGCCTCAGCCAGCGTTGCCAGCAAGTGCGACGAGGCGCCGGGTGCGCCGCCCAGCGCCTGCACCAGGTATTCGCCGGTGTCCTGGTCACGCATCAGCTGGCCCCGCAGAAAGCCTTTGCGGCCGGGCACCGAGCTGATCGGTGACAGCGTGCGGGCCTGCACTACCCGGCGCATCGGCTGCCGCTTACCCAGCGATAACCGGATCAGCGGTCGGACCATCACCTCGAAGACGACCAAGGCACTGACAGGGTTGGCCGGCAACAGAAACGTCGGGACACCTTCGCGGCCCAGCTGCCCGAACCCCTGGACGGATCCCGGATGCATCGCAACCCGGGTGACTTCCATCTCGCCGAGCTCGGAGAGCACAGAGCGCACGGCCTCGGCCGCTGCGCCACCGACCGCGCCGGCGATCACCACGATCTCGGCACGGTTTATCTGACCCTCGACGACTTCACCGAGCTCTTTGGGGTCGTTGCTGACGATGCCGACACGGTTTACCTCGGCGCCCGCGTCCCGGCCGGCGGCCGCCAGGGCATAGGAGTTGACGTCGTAGACCTGTCCGTTGCCGGGAGTGCGCGAGATATCGACCAGCTCACCGCCCACCGCGAGCACCGACACCCGCGGGCGCGGGTGGACCAAAACCCGGTCGCGGCCAACCGCGGCCAGTAGCCCGACCTGGGCGGCACCGATGATCGTCCCGGCTCGCACCGCCACATCACCGGGCTGAACGTCGTCGCCGGTGCGCCGCACGTAGGCACCCGACCGCACGCCGCGCAGCACCCGCACCCGCGACTGCCCGCCGTCGGTCCATCGCAGCGGCAAGACCGCATCCGCCAGCGTCGGCAGTGGGGCACCGGTCTGCACTCGCACGGCCTGCCCCGGCTGCAGCCTGCTGGGTATACGTGTGCCGGCTTCGATGTTGCCCATTACCGGCAGGGTGACTCCACCGGGCGCGGACGGCGATTCCACCGCCTCGCTCGGGACTGCGCGCAGATGGTCGTCGCCGGTTTGATCGCTGGACGGGTCGGACTCACCAACGCCGAGGACGTCCACACTGCGTACGGCGTAGCCGTCGATCGCGGCCTGATCAAAACCAGGCAGCGGACGCTCCGTCACAACCTCTTCGGCGCACATCAACCCCTGCGCCTCGGCAATAGCAACGCGCACCGGTCTCGGCGCCACCGCGGCGGCCGACACCCGGGCTTGCTGCTCCTCCACCGAACGCACAGCGCGCCTTTCTGCCGTCAACCGGTATCGGCACAAACGGGCCTCAGACTCCGATAGTGACTGATCCGACTGCCCGCGTCCTCCTCCGGCCGCTACGCGGCCCCGCATCGTCGCCGGGCGCCGCCGCTAGTCTTCGGCCAGGCCCAATCGAGTCACCAGCCACCGCCGTAATTCCGGGCCGTAATCGTCACGGTCCAATGCAAAGTCAACCGCAGCCTTGAGGTAGCCGCCCGGATTTCCCAAGTCGTGTCGGGAGCCACGATGCACCACAACGTGTACCGGATGCCCTTCGCGGATCAGCAGCGCGATCGCGTCGGTGAGCTGCATTTCACCGCCAGCGCCCCGATCAATGCGTTGCAAGGCGTCGAAAATGGCGCGGTCGAGAATGTAGCGGCCAGCCGCCGCGTACATCGACGGAGCGTCTTCCTGCTTCGGCTTTTCCACCATGCCGTTGACCTTCAGCACGTCCTCGTGCGCGCCGGGCACCGGCTCGACGTCGAAAACCCCGTATGCGCTTATCTCTTCGGGAGAAACCTCGATCGCACACAACACCGTGCCGCCCTGCTCGGCACGCACCTTCGACATCGTCTCCAGCACGCCGGTCGGCAGCACCAGGTCGTCGGGCAACAACACCGCTACAGCATCCTCGTCGGCCGACAGCACAGGCTCCACGCAGCTGATGGCGTGTCCCAGTCCGAGCGGCTCGGCCTGCACGACGGATTCGACCTTGATCAGCTGTGGCGCACGACGCACCTTCGCCAGCATGGCCTCCTTGCCGCGCGCCTCGAGCGTGCCTTCGAGCACCAAGTCTTCGACGAAGTGTGCGACGACGCCATCCTTGCCCTCGGAGGTGATGATCACCAGCCGCTCGGCGCCGGCCTCGGCGGCTTCGGCGGCGACCAATTCGATGCCGGGCGTGTCGACGACGGGCAACAGCTCTTTGGGCACGGTTTTGGTCGCGGGCAGGAAACGCGTACCCAACCCGGCCGCGGGCACGATCGCGGTGCGAGGCACCAGACCCTGTGAGCGTGACATCGTTCACACCATAATCGCAGCCTGCTCTGCAGTCGCTGTGGCGGGGTGTAAGGCGCGGCTGTCATCGTTGACGGTATGGCGACGACGGCCAAGGCCGCACTGCGCGAACGGCTGCTGGCGGCCCGCCGTTCGGTGACCGACGAGATCAGGGCCGACGAGGCGCGGTCGTTGGCCGAACACCTCGAAGCGTTAGTGAGCAGCGGGAGCACCGTGTGCGCCTATGTGCCGGTGGGCACCGAGCCAGGATCGATCGAGATGCTGGATGTCGTGCTGCGACGAGGTGGCCGCGCGCTGCTGCCGGTCGCGCGTACTACCGCCGACGACTCCCCGGTGGCACTGCAATGGGGTGAATACCGGCCGAGTCAGCTGGTGGCCGCCCGCTTCGGACTGCTCGAACCGGCCCGGCCGTGGCTGCCGGCGACGACCCTGGCCGAGGCAAGCGTCGTGCTGGTTCCCGCGCTCGCCGTCGACCGGGCCGGCGTGCGTCTGGGCCGCGGCCGCGGTTTCTACGACCGCACGCTGGTGCACCGGGATCCGCGGGCGCTCCTGATCGCCGTGATCCGCGACCAGGAGCTGCTTGACGAGTTGCCGCGTGAGCCGCACGACGTGTCGATGACGCATGCGCTGACTCCCGGCCGCGGCCTGATCGGACTCGGCGGCACCTAGCAGCCCCGCAGCACCCGTCGCATCGCGTCTTTCTCCCGGCCCGACACCCACAGCTGGTAGTCGGTCTTGACCTCCACCTGACGGGCGACGAACGCGCACCGAAATGCCACGTTCGGCGGTAACCATGAAGCGGCGTCGCGAAACGCCTTGTCGAAGTTGACCTGACCGGCGACAGCCAACAGATTGCGCGGATCGTTGGCGAAGTCGCGGCGGCGTTGGTCGTCCCAGCCGCGTGCGCCCTTGTACCAAGCATCGGACAGCGACACCACATGGTCGATCTGCACGGCGGGCGAGGTGTCCGGGCCGCGCACGAAAACGATGGTCGCTCCGGTATAGGGGTCGTGCAGGATGCCACTCTGCGCGAAGCAGGTCCCGGGCCGCACCTGCAGGTCGACCAGGTCGCGCCGCAGGATGTCGTCGCGGGTGTTGCAGCCGTTGTGACCGAAGTCCACGTTGACGTCGTCACTCCAGGGCTCGCCGAACCGGGCGCGATTGAAGTCCTCGAAGCGATCCCACCCCTTGACGGGCAGCGCCTCGAGCTGCCGCCGGACCGTGTCGTAGGCCGGGCTGGCGGGGAACTCCTGCGGGGCGGGTTCCCGGCTTCGGATGTCGCGGACGTAGAGCCACCCGACACCGGCGGCGATCACGACGATGATCAGCAGCGCCAGCGTGTCCCTCCACCGGCCGCGCCGGGCGGGAATGACACGCGCCACATAGCGGTTCTAGCACTTGAGACTGTAGAGTGCTAACCGTTTAGACCATCACGGAGGTTTCTGTGCCGACTTACAGCTACGCGTGCACCGAGTGCGGCAATCGCTTCGATGTTGTTCAGGCCTTCACCGACGACGCCCTGACCACATGCGAGCAGTGCTCTGGTCGGCTACGCAAACTGTTCAACTCCGTCGGCGTGGTGTTCAAGGGCAGCGGTTTCTACCGCACCGACAGCCGTGAGTCGGCGAAGAATTCGGTCAACGGGCCCGCCAAGACGAGCACGGAGGGATCGAGCAGCAGCGACAAGTCTGGCTCATCGGAAAAGTCGAGTACCTCCAGCGACAAGTCGGACTCGGCGAGCTCGAAGTCAGCGACGGCCGCCGCCAGCTAGCCGGTTATCCACAAGCGGCTTCCCGTCGGCCGCGCGCAGTACCCAGCCGCACTTACCGTTGCGGCGTGGGGGATTCCCTGAAATCACTGAATCCGTCGCCACCTGCCCGGATCTCGCAGTGGTTGCGCCCGGACTGGTCGCGAACCGTACTGGCCCGGCGAATCGCCGCGGCGGGGCTCGTCGTCCTTGCCGGTGTTGCGGCACTGCGGCCCAACCCCGACGGCGACCGCGCTCAGGTGGTGGTGGCAGCCCGCGATCTCAGCCCGGGAGCCGCGCTGACTGCCGACGATCTGCGACTCGAAAAGCGTTTAGCACCAACCATTCCCGACGGCTCACAATCTGACATCGACACTATCGTCGGTTCGACACTGGCCGGGCCGACCCGGCGCGGTGAAGTACTGACCGACGTCCGGTTGCTGGGCCGCCGGCTGGCCGAGTCGGCCGCGGGGCCAGACGCGCGGATCGTGCCCGTGCATCCGGTGGACGGCGCACTGGCGGACCTGGTGCGACCCGGCGATGTCGTCGACATCATTGCCGCGTCGGAGACCAACTCCGCAGCTGCCGCGAGGGTCGTTGCCACCAGCGCGATCGTGGTCCTGGTCTCGGCGAAGCAGAAGGCTCAGGCCGCGACCAGCGAGCGCGTGGTCTTGGTGGCGCTGCCGGCCGCCGCAGCCAATGCCGTGGCCGGCGCCGCGTTGACACAGACCGTGACCCTCACCCTGCATTGAGTGCGGGGAAGATGTTTCAGGCGGCCGCCGGCTGGTCGCTGGTACAGTACTTGCACTTGTGTGCGGACTCGGGGATGTCCGACATGCACTCGTTACACGCCTTGGTCGCGGGCTCATCACCGAACACGGTTACCCCGCGGCGCTTCTGGATGTGCTTGTAGGGCAACACGATCACGACGTAGATGGTGGTCATGAAGACTATGAAGTAGACAATTGCCCCGATGAAGGCTCCCATGTCGACGAAAGTCTCCTTGTTGCCTGCATTGCCGAGCTGCCAGCCCAACCCGAAGGTGGTATGGGGCTGTGCTGCGGCGACCAGCGGATTGATCACACTGTCGGTGAAAGCCTTGACCAGGTTCGAGAACGCCAAGGCCACGACCAACCCGACGGCAACGGTGATCACGTCACCCCGCATTACGAAATCTCTGAATCCTTTGAACACGAAAGCCACCTCCGTCATGACGAAATTAATAAGGCGACGCAAGATCGCCCGAAAAAACCGTAAGTCCGTATGACGGCGATTGCGGGCTTTGCGGCGAATTAGTCACGCAAGGGTATTCATGCCGTGACATCGGCGAGTCGTCGGTCAACCGTGGTGCGGGGGTACGTTCTCCCTCAGCCACTGCTCGCGATCATCGGCGTCGCGATCACGCTCGTCGGTCGACTCGTGCGGCAACTCGGTTCCGAACACCTTGTCGATCAAGTTCCGGTCGTTGCCCCGCGTGGTCATGCCGGAGTCAAATCTCCAAGCTCGAGAGCTGGCCGATGATCTGGGCCGCCAGCGGATTCAGCGTCGCCATGCCGTCGCGCACCGCGTATCGCGAACCGGCCAGGTTGACCACCAGGGTGCTCCCCGAGATGCCCGCCAAACCACGTGACAAGCCGGCGTCGATGATGCCCGACGACAAGCCTGACGCCCGGATGGCCTCGGAGATGCCGAGTAGTTCGCGATCGAGAATTTCCAGGGTGGCTTCCGGGGTGACGTCGCGCGGCGTTACGCCGGTGCCGCCGACCGATACCACCAGATCCACTCCCCCGATCACCGCGGTGTTCAGTGCGTTGCGGATCTCCACCCCGTCGGCAGCGACGGCGACCACGCCGTCGACAACGAAGCCCGCTTCGGTGAGCAGTTCGGTGACCAGTGGCCCGCTGTGATCCTCATCTCCGTGGGCGGTCCGGTCGTCGACGACCACGACGAGTGCCCTGCCGACCAACTCGGCGCTCTGTTCCATGGTTGCAACCGTATATCTGGGGTCCGACCACGATGCAGCGACTCTCATCACTGCTGCGCCTTGCCCAAGGTGACCTGCACGGTCTTGCTGTCGCCCGATGGATCTTTGTACGTCAGCGTGACTTTGTCGCCGGGTGCCTTGGAACGCACGGCGGCGACCAAGGCGTCGGCGCTGTTGACCGTACGGTCGTCGACCTTGGTGACCACGACGCCGCCCGGCAGGCCGGCGGCTGCCGCCGGACCATTCGGTACCACCTCGACGACTTTGGCGCCTGGTGTGCCCTTGTCGTTGGTGACCTGAACGCCCAGCGACGCATGCGACGCCGTTCCGGTCTTGATCAACTCGTCGGCGATCCGCTTGGCCTGATCGACCGGGACCGCAAAGCCAAGTCCGATCGAACCGCTCTGCGCGTCGGGCGAGTCGCCGCCCAGTGTGGCAATCGCAGAGTTGACGCCGACCAACTGTCCACTCATGTTGACCAACGCGCCGCCGGAGTTACCAGGGTTGATCGCGGCGTCGGTCTGGATCGCGTCGAGAACGGTGTTCTGGTTACCCGTCTCGCCGGTCGTGGACACCGGGCGGTTGAGTGCGCTGACGATGCCGGTGGTCACCGTGCCCTCCAGGCCGAGCGGCGACCCGACCGCCATCACCGGCTGGCCGACGCGCAGGTTCGCTGAGGAGCCGAGGCTGATCGGCGTCAATCCTGAAGCGCCTTGCACCCGAACCACTGCGATGTCAGTCGTGGGATCTGCTCCCACCACGGTGAACTCTGCGGTGCGCCCGTCGGAGAACGTCACCGTGGTCTTCGGCTTTCCGTTGGCCCGGTCGCTGTCCGGCTCTCGGGGGCCACGTGGCTCCGGGGGGCCAGATGGGTCCCTGGGGTCAATTCCCTCAGGCGGCGGCGCGTGCGGCGGAGCGGCGTGACCGGGATTGGCCGCAGTGGCGACGACGTGGTTGTTGGTCAAGATCAGCCCGTCCGAAGACAAGATGATGCCCGAACCCTCCTCGGACTGACGACCGAGATCGGTCTCGAGCATGACCACACTGGGTACCACCTTGGCGGCGACCTGTTCGACGGTGCCGACCGGGGCGTTCCCGGCCGGCAGGCTTGGAGCCGCGCCACCCAGTGATGTTCCGTCGCTGGCGATCGGAAGCTGCCCGTTGTGCTCGATCACCGACGCCGCGGCACCGCCGATGCCGGCCGATACGACCGCGATCGCCAACGCGCCGACGGCCAAAGCTCCTCCGCGGGAACGCTTTCGGGGTATACCCAATTGGGCAGTCGGCGGGCCGCCGGCAGGGCCGGGCTGGCCGCTGCCGAACGAGCCGTACGGCTGCTGCCGGTAGTGCGGCTGCTGACCGTAACGCCAGTCGTAGTGCTGAGGATAGGTTTGCTGCTGTCCGTGACCGGAATAGCCTGGGGCCCCGCGCTGATCGGACACCGGGCGGTACCCGGGCTGCTGCGGCGGTGGCGAATACCTCGGGTCATTCGTCATGTCGCTAGGTCACTCTTTCCTTGAACGGTCGGTTCAGACTCAAACAGTAACTGGAGAACTACCTTGCCTGCGTGGTCTGAGATTCGACTGAGATAACGTTCGCTGGACCTGGAGAGTTCCCCGTTTTTGTCAAGGAGTTAACATCCGCCGCAGCCGCCTCAGGAGTCGGGTACTGCAATGGCGGGATCGGCCGTCCGGGCAGCAACACATAGATCGACGTCCCCGGGGGCTGGCCACCCGGGACGGTGTCCTCGACGCGCAGCGCGCCGCCGTGATTGAGGACCACCTGTTTGACGATCGCCAGCCCAAGACCCGATCCGGGCATCGCCCGCGCCGCGGTCGAGCGGAAGAAACGTTCGAACACCAGTGCCCGCTCCTGCGCCGGGATCCCCGGCCCATGGTCGGACACCACCAACTCGGCGTGCGATGGGTCCAGCTGCCGGAGCCTGACACCTACCGTCTCCCCCGACGGACTCCACTTGGCTGCATTGTCCATCAGGTTGAGCACCGCACGCGACAGGCCGGCGGAGTCGCCGTAGACCTGCCAGGGCGTCACGTCGACATCGAACTCAATGTCGTTGCGGCGCCGCCGTACTCGCTCGAGGCAACGGTCGATGATCTCGCTGACGTCGACCGGTTCGTGCGCTACTTCTTCGCCGGCGTCGTCTCGGGTCAGGTCCACCAAATCGCCTACCAGCGTTGACAATTCCTCGATCTGCGCTATCACATCGGCCCGCAGGTCGACCATCTCCTGTTCAGGCAGCGGCGGCGCACCCGGTTCCATCGCGGCTATAAGCAGCTCGACGTTGGTGCGCAGCGACGTCAGCGGGGTGCGCAGCTCGTGGCCGGCATCGGCGACCAGACGTGTCTGGCGTTCCCGAGATTCGGCCAGGGCTCGCAGCATCAAATTAAATGCCTCGGTCAGCCGTGCCAATTCGTCGCTGCCGAACACCGGGATGGGCCGCAGATCGTCGGTGCGGGCCACCCGCTCAGCCGCCTCGGTCAGCCGGCCCACCGGACGGAGCCCGGCCTGGGTGACCATCCCACCGGCAACCGCGGCCACGGCGACGCCGACCCCGCCGACGATCAGCAGCACCCAGCGAAGCTTCGTCATCACCGCGTCGGTCGGCGCCAAGCTCTTGGAGATCAGCAGCGAGCTCCCGTTCGGCAAATGAACGGCCAGCACCCGCTGATCGGCCACCGTGCGCCGCGACATGAACAGGTCGCCGCGGATGACCGCCTTCTCCGCCGGTCCGACCGGCATTGTCTGGCCCTCCTGGTTGGCCGTGAAGATCGATCGGCCGGGGTTCACCAGCATCGCGTTGACGTCCGAATAGGCGGTGCCCTCGATGGCTTTCGCAGGATCGGCCGCCAACGATCCGCTGGCGATCAAGAGCTGAGCTCTGCTCTGCAGCTGGTTGTCGATGTCGTTGTACAGTGCCGCGGAGATCACCGCGTACACGGCGACCGCCATCAGGATGACCACCATCGCCACCATCGACATCGCCAGCAGCATCACCCGCCACCGCAGCGACAGCGAGGTGCTGGCTCGCAGCTGAGCTCGACTCCGCTGGTGGAACAAGGGCATCAGGGCGGTGTTTCGCGAAGCACGTAACCCACCCCGCGCACGGTGTGGATCAATCGCGGCTCTCCATTTGCTTCGGTCTTGCGACGCAGGTATCCGACGTACACTTCCAGCGCGTTACCTGAGGTGGGAAAGTCGAAGCCCCACACCTCCTCGAGAATCCGGCTGCGGGTCAGCACCCGTCGCGGATTGGCGATCAACATCTCCAAAAGAGCGAATTCGGTGCGGGTGAGGCTGATCTGGCGTTGCCCGCGAGTGACTTCACGGGTCGCCGAGTCGAGGGTGAGATCTCCGAACGTCATGGCCACGGCCTCGGCGGAGTCTTCGATTCTGGTGCGGCGCAGCAGCGCCCGCATACGGGCCAACAGCTCTTCAAGCGCGAACGGCTTCGGCAGATAGTCGTCGGCGCCGGCGTCGAGGCCGGCAACCCGTTCGGAGACCGTGTCGCGGGCGGTCAGCACCAGGATCGGCAGATCGTCACCCGTGCTGCGCAGCTGACGGCATACTTCCAGGCCGTCCAGCCTCGGCATCATGACATCGAGAACCAGCCCGTCAGGCCGGTCGGCGGCGATCATCTCAAGAGCCTCGACGCCGTCTTCCGCCAACGAGACCGAGTAACCATTGAAGGAAAGCGAGCGGCGAAGCGACTCGCGCACCGCTCGATCGTCGTCAACGACAAGAATTCGCACGGCCACCAGTTTCATCCAATCGCCTGAGAGCGGCCTGAGAGGCGCGCGGGCTAATTGCCCAGCTCTTCGCCGGGCCGCGGTGCGGCCCGCGTCGTTGCCGGGCGGCAAGGCTCATGGCGAAAAAGTTAGCGGCGGTCCAGGTTAATCAGTCCGAGGCGCGCCGCCTTGAGCAGCCGGCGCGGCACCTTGTGGTGCTGGCCGGCCACCGTCACACCGACGAGTTCGGGCTTGGCAGCCTTCCACTGTGCGCGCCGGCTCCGGGTGTTCGCGCGTGACATCCTGCGCTTTGGCACAGCCATAATCGGGCCTTACTACTGGTAGGGGGGTCGCCGCGCAAGCAGCCTCGACGGCGAAGTTGCAATCAATAATAGTCGGTGACCTGCTGCGCACAAAAATCGGCGCCCGGACCTGGCAGGCGCAGGCCCCATCCCGAAGGAGCATCCTTGACGTGACACCGGCGGTACCCGCTAACCTACCGGTTGGTTGGTAACGACCGGGTGGCGGCTGGAGGGAGGACGACAGGCATGGCTTCTTCTGGTGTTTCCTCTGCGCCGGTCCGGGTTGGGAACTGCTCGGGGTTCTACGGTGACCGACTCGCCGCGATGCGCGAGATGCTGACCGGCGGCGAGCTGGATTACCTCACCGGTGACTACCTGGCCGAATTGACCATGCTGATTCTTGGCCGCGACCGGATGAAGCACCCTGATCGCGGCTACGCCAAGACGTTCCTGACCCAGCTCGAGGAGTGCCTGGGCCTGGCGCACGACCGCGGGGTGCGCATCGTCGCCAACGCCGGCGGCCTAAACCCCGACGGCCTCGCCGACGCGGTACGCGCCCTGGCCCAGCGCCTGGGTGTGCCGGCCCAGGTCGCCCACGTCGACGGTGACGACCTGGCGCCACGCGCCGAGGAACTGGGGCTGGGCGCGCCGCTGACGGCCAATGCCTACCTGGGCGCCTGGGGCATCGTCGACTGCCTCAACAGCGGCGCCGACGTCGTCGTCACCGGCCGGGTCACCGACGCGTCGGTGACCGTCGGGCCGGCGGCCGCACATTTCGGCTGGCACCGGACCGACTATCACCAACTGGCCGGCGCCGTGGTCGCCGGCCACGTGATCGAATGCGGCATCCAAGCCACCGGCGGCAATTTCTCCTTTTTCACCGAGGTCCCGGATTTGACCTATGCCGGTTTCCCGCTGGCCGAGATCCACGCCGACGGCTCGTCGGTGATCACCAAGCACCCGGGCACCGGCGGGTTGGTCAGCGCCGACACCGTCACCGCGCAACTGCTCTACGAGGTCGGCGGCGCTCGCTACGCCAACCCGGATGTCACGGCCCGGATGGACACCATCGAACTGTCCGCCGACGGCGCCGATCGGGTGAAGATCAGCGGGGTGGCCGGCGAACCACCGCCGCGCACGCTGAAGGTCTCGCTGAACAGCATCGGCGGGTTCCGCAACGCGATGACGTTCGTGCTCACCGGCCTCGATATCGAAGAAAAGGCCGAGTTGGTGCGTCGCCAATTGGAGGGTGCGCTCACCGTCAAGCCCGCCGAGTTGGACTGGACCATGGCCCGCACCGACCACGCCGACGCCGACACCGAAGAAGCGGCCAGCGCCCTGCTGCGCTGCGTGGTCCGCGACCCCGACCCTGCGAACGTCGGACGCCAGTTTTCTGCGGCCGCAGTGGAATTGGCACTAGCCAGTTATCCGGGCTTTACCGTCACCGCTCCGCCCGGCGACGGTCAGGTGTACGGGGTGTTCACCCCCGGCTATGTCGACGCCACCCAGGTGCCGCACATCGCCGTTCACGCCGATGGCACCCGAATCGAGATTCCTTCTGCCACCGATACTCTCGAGCTGGCCCCGGCCGATGCGCCGCCGCTGCCGGAGCCATTGCCCGCCGGCCCGAACCGGCGGGCGCCGCTGGGCCGGATCGCCGGCGCCCGCAGCGGCGACAAGGGCGGCTCGGCGAACGTCGGGGTCTGGGTCCGCACCGACGAACAATGGCGCTGGCTGGCCAACACCCTGACCGTCGAGCTGCTCAAGGAACTGCTGCCCGAGGCGGCCGAATTCGACGTCACCCGCCACGTGCTGCCCAACCTGCGCGCGGTCAACTTCGTCATCGAGGGCATCCTGGGCCAGGGGGTTGCCTACCAAGCTCGATTCGACCCGCAGGCCAAGGGGCTGGGCGAATGGTTGCGCAGCCGCCACGTGGACATCCCGGAAGGGCTCTTGTGAACATCTGGAACACGCCCGAGCGCGAACAGTTGCGAAAGACAGTGCGCTCCTTCGCCGAACGCGAAATCCTGCCCCATGTCGACGACTGGGAACGCACCGGCGACCTGCCCCGCGACCTGCACCGCCGGGCCGGCGAGGCCGGGCTGCTGGGTGCGAACTTTCCCGAAGCCGTCGGCGGCGGTGGCGGTGACGGCGCGGACGCGGTGGTCATCTGCGAAGAGATGCATCAGTCCGGCGCGCCAGGCGGCGTTTTCGCGTCGCTGTTCACCTGCGGCATCGCGGTACCGCACATCATCGCCTCCGGCGATGAGCGGCAGATCGAGACGTTCGTGCGGCCAACGTTGGCCGGCAACAAGATCGGCTCGCTGGCCATCACCGAGCCCGGCGGCGGTTCCGATGTTGGGCACCTGTGCACCACGGCGGTCAGGGATGGGGACCACTACATCGTCAACGGCGCCAAGACCTACATCACCTCCGGGGTGCGCGCCGACTACGTCGTCACCGCGGTGCGCACGGGTGGACCCGGCGCGGGCGGGGTCTCGTTGCTGGTGGTGGACCGGGGTACTCCTGGTTTTCAAGTCACCCGCAAGCTGGACAAGATGGGCTGGCGGTCCTCGGACACCGCGGAGCTGTCCTACACCGACGCGGCCGTTCCGGCGGCCAACCTGGTCGGGGCGGAGAACAGCGGCTTCGCCCAGATCGCGCAGGCATTCGTCGCAGAACGCATCGCCCTTGCGGCACAGGCATATTCGAGCGCCCAGCGGTGCCTGGACATCACCGTACAGTGGTGCCGCGACCGCGAGACGTTCGGCCGGCCACTGATCTCCCGCCAAGCCGTGCAGAACACGCTCGCCGAGATGGCCCGTCGCATCGATGTCGCCCGCGTCTACGCGCACAATGTGGTGGAGCGCCAACTGGCCGGCGAGACCAACCTCGTCGCGCAGGTGTGTTTCGCCAAGAACACCGCCGTCGAGGCGGGCGAATGGGTGGCCAACCAAGCCGTTCAGCTGTTCGGCGGCATGGGGTACATGTCCGAGTCAGAAGTCGAACGCCAGTACCGGGACATGCGGATCCTCGGTATCGGCGGCGGCACAACCGAAATCCTGATCTCGCTGGCCGCGAAAACCCTCGGGTACCAGTCATGACCATCCTGCGATCCGCGCTCGACCCGACGGGCGACGCCTATTCCGACGCGGCGGCGGCAGCAAGCACACGACTCGTTGAAATCGAGGCCGAGCTCGCCAAAGCGCTTGGCGGTGGTGGGCCCAAGTATGTCGAGCGCCACCACGCCCGCGGCAAGTTGACCGCCCGGGAACGCATCGAACTGCTCGTCGACCCCGACTCCCCTTTCCTGGAGCTGTGCCCGCTGGCGGCCTATGGCAGCGATTTCCAGGTGGGCGCCAGCCAGATCGCCGGCATCGGCGCTGTCAGCGGGGTGGAATGCATGATCCTCGCCAGCGACCCGACCGTCAAAGGCGGCACCAGCAATCCGTGGACACTACGAAAGATCTTGCGGGCCAACCAGATCGTTTTTGAGAACCGTCTGCCGCTGATCTGCCTGGTGGAATCCGGCGGGGCTGACCTACCGACCCAAAAGGAAGTCTTCATCCCCGGCGGGCGGATGTTCCGGGACCTGACTAGGCTGTCGGCGGCCGGGATCCCGACGATCGCGCTGGTGTTCGGCAACTCCACCGCGGGCGGGGCCTACATTCCGGGGCTGTCCGATCACGTCGTGATGATCAAGGAACGCTCGAAAGTCTTTCTGGCCGGCCCACCGCTGGTGAAGATGGCCACTGGCGAGGAGTCCGACGACGAGTCGCTGGGCGGCGCCGAAATGCACTCCCGCATCTCGGGTTTGGGTGACTACTTCGCCGTCGACGAACTCGACGCCATCCGCATCGGGCGTCGAATCGTAGCGCGGCTGAACTGGGCCAAACAGGGACCCGCACCCGCACCGGTCGTCGAGCCGCTGTTCGACGCCGAGGAGCTGATCGGCATCGTGCCATCCGATTTGCGCATCCCGTTCGATCCCAGGGAAGTAATCGCCCGCATCGTCGACGGCTCCGAATTCGACGAATTCAAGGCGCTGTACGGCTCGTCGCTGGTCACCGGCTGGGCCCGGCTGCACGGCTACCCGCTGGGCATTCTGGCGAACGCGCGCGGTGTGCTGTTCAGCGAGGAGTCGCAAAAGGCCACCCAGTTCATCCAGCTGGCCAACCGGTCCAACACGCCACTGTTGTTCTTGCACAACACCACCGGATACATGGTGGGCAAGGAGTACGAGGAGGGCGGCATGATCAAGCACGGATCGATGATGATCAACGCCGTCTCCAACTCCACGGTGCCGCACATCTCGTTGCTGATCGGCGCCTCGTACGGCGCCGGCCACTACGGCATGTGCGGCCGGGCCTACGATCCGCGGTTTTTGTTCGCCTGGCCGAGCGCCAAGGCCGCCGTGATGGGCGGCGCCCAGCTGGCCGGGGTGTTGTCGATCGTGAGCCGGGCCGCTGCCGAGGCACGGGGTCAGCAAGTCGACGAGGAAGCCGACGCGGCGATGCGGGCCGCCGTCGAAGGCCAGATCGAGGCCGAGTCGCTACCGTTGGTGTTGTCCGGGATGCTCTATGACGACGGGGTGATCGACCCACGCGACACCCGCACCGTATTGGGAATGTGTTTGTCCGCCATAGCCAATGGCCCGATCAAAGGGGCGTCGAACTTCGGCGTCTTCCGGATGTGAGCTGATGGGAATCACTCGAGTTCTGGTTGCCAACCGCGGCGAGATCGCCCGACGGGTGTTCGCGACCTGCCGTCGGCTGGGACTGGGCACCGTCGCCGTCTACACCGATCCCGACGCCGCAGCCCCGCACGTCGCCGAAGCCGACGCTCGGGTGCGGCTGCCGCGGACCAATGACTACCTCAACGCCGAGACGATCATCGCCGCGGCCCGCGCGGCAGGCGCCGACGCGGTGCACCCGGGCTATGGATTCCTCTCGGAAAACGCCGAGTTCGCGGCCGCGGTGCAAAGCGCGGGCCTGATTTGGGTTGGACCGCCGGTAGATGCGGTGCGGGCGATGGGCTCCAAGATCGAGTCCAAGAAGATGATGGCTGCCGCCGGTGTGCCGGTGCTCGACGAACTCGACCCCGACACCGTCACCGAAGGCCAGCTGCCGGTGCTGGTCAAGGCCTCCGCGGGCGGTGGCGGTCGCGGGATGCGGGTAGTACGCGAATTGTCCACTCTGCCTGGTGAAGTCGCCGCGGCGCGGCGTGAGGCCCAGTCTGCATTCGGCGACCCGACGGTCTTCTGTGAGCGCTACCTGCCCACCGGCCACCACGTCGAGGTCCAAGTACTCGCCGATAGCCACGGAGCCGTGTGGGCCGTCGGCGAACGGGAATGCTCGATTCAGCGCCGCCACCAGAAGATCATCGAAGAAGCCCCGTCCCCTCTGGTTGAGCGCACACCGGGAATGCGCGGCAAACTTTTCGAGGCGGCCCGGCTGGCTGCCGCGGCGATCGGCTACACCGGTGCCGGGACGGTGGAGTTCCTCGCCGACGATGCCGGCGAGTTCTACTTCCTCGAAATGAATACCCGGCTGCAGGTCGAGCATCCGGTCACCGAGGAGACCACCGGCCTGGATCTTGTCGAGCTGCAGCTCGCGGTGGCCGACGGCGGTCGGCTTGACGCCGAACCGCCAACCGCTCAAGGACATTCGATTGAGGCCCGCCTCTATGCCGAAGATCCCGCCCGAGGCTGGCAGCCGCAGGCGGGCGTGGTGCACACGTTCGACGTGCCGGTCGTTCGGTCCGAGTTCTCGTCGCTGGGTGGGCGAACCGGGATTCGGCTGGATTCGGGCATCGCCGACGGGTTCGCAGTGTCGATTCACTACGACCCGATGCTGGCCAAGGTGATCTCGTACGCTCCGACACGGCCGCAAGGGGCGCTGGTGCTCGCCGACGCGCTGGCCAGAACCCACCTACACGGCCTGCGCACCAACCGCGAGCTGCTGGTCAATGTGCTGCGTCATCCGGCATTCCTCGATGGCGCTACCGACACAGCCTTTTTCGACACCCACGGGCTGGCTGAGCTGTCGGCTCCGCTGGCCGACGACGCGACGATCCGGTTGTCGGCTATCGCCGCCGCACTCGCCGACGCGGCACACAATCGCGCCACCGCCACCGTCCTCGGCTCGATTCCCAGCGGTTGGCGCAACCTTGCGTCGGGATACCAGGTGAAGACCTACCGCGACGATGCCGACCACGAGTACAGAGTCGAATACCGCTTCACCAGAACGGGATTGGTGCTGACTGATGACGAGCCGGCCCGACTGGTCTCGGCGACGCCGGACGAGGTCGTGTTGGCCGACGGCGTCGGTGTGGCTTGCAGTTTCGCAATCGCGCGCTACGGCCCAGACATGTATATCGACTCGGCGCGCGGCCCGGTGCACCTGGTCGCGCTGGCTCGCTTCCCCGAGCCGGGATCGGCCGTAGAAAAGGGTTCGCTGGTAGCGCCCATGCCCGGCAACGTCATCCGGGTGGGCGCCGCGGTCGGCGATACCGTCACAGCCGGCCAGCCGCTGATCTGGCTGGAAGCGATGAAGATGGAGCACACTATCACCGCCCCGACCGACGGTGCGCTCGTCGAGCTCAACGTGAACACAGGCCAGCAAGTCGAAGTGGGCGCCGTCCTGGCAAGGGTGGAGTCGCCCGAAAGCGTTCAAGAAGGAGATCCGCAATGACCGACACCAGCTTCATCGAAAACGAAGAGCGCCAAGCGCTGCGCAAGTCCGTAGCCGCGTGGGCGTCCAAATACGGCAGCGAGTACTACCTGAAGAAGGCCCGTGCACACGAGCACACCGACGAATTGTGGCAGGAGGCAGGCAAACTCGGCTTCCTCGGGGTGAATCTTCCAGAGGAGTACGGCGGTGGCGGTGCCGGGATGTACGAGTTGTCGCTGGTGATGGAGGAGATGGCGGCCGCGGGTAGCGCGCTGCTGCTGATGGTGGTGTCACCCGCCATCAACGGCACGATCATCAGTAAGTTCGGCACCGAAGAACAGAAGCAGCGCTGGATTCCCGGCATCGCTGACGGTTCACTGACGATGGCATTCGCGATCACCGAGCCGGACGCCGGATCCAACTCGCACAAAATCACCACCACCGCCCGTCGTGATGGCGGGGACTGGATCCTCAAGGGCCAGAAGGTCTACATCTCCGGCATCGACCAGGCGCAGGCGGTGCTGGTGGTTGCGCGGACCGAGGAAGCCAAAACCGGCAAGCTGCGACCGGCGCTGTTCGTCGTACCGACCGATGCCCCCGGCCTTAGCTACACCCCTCTCGAGATGGAGCTGATCAGCCCCGAACGCCAGTTCCAGGTCTTCCTCGACGACGTACGGCTGCCAAGCGAAGCCCTCGTCGGCGCCGAAGATGCTGCCATCGCACAGCTTTTCGCCGGACTGAATCCTGAGCGCATCATGGGCGCGGCCAGCTCCGTCGGCATGGGACGGTTCGCGCTCGAACGGGCCGCGGACTACGTCAAGACCCGCCAGGTGTGGTCTACCCCGATCGGTGCGCACCAGGGTCTGTCGCATCCGTTGGCGCAGTGCCACATTGAGGTCGAGCTCGCCAAGCTGATGATGCAGAAGGCCGCGATGCTCTACGACAGCGGCGACGACATGCGCGCGGCCGAGGCCGCCAACATGGCTAAATACGCTGCCGCCGAAGCGGCGACACGCTCGGTCGACCAGGCCGTGCAGTCCATGGGCGGCAACGGTCTGACCAAGGAGTACGGCGTCGCCGCCATGCTGGCGTCGGCCCGACTGGGCCGGATCGCCCCGGTGAGCCGGGAGATGGTGCTCAACTTTGTGGCGCAGACGTCGCTGGGCCTGCCCCGGTCCTACTGATGGACAGGCTGGTTGAGTACACAGTCGAGGGGCACATCGCACGGCTGACGCTGAACTCGCCGCATAACCGCAACGCGCTGTCCACCACGCTGGTCAGCCAGCTGCATCAGGGCCTGCGCGATGCGGCCGCCGATCCCGCGGTCCGGGCCGTCGTGCTCGGCCACACCGGGAACACCTTCTGCGCGGGGGCCGACCTGTCGGAAGGCTCGGCAGCAACGGGTGCGGATCCGGGCGAGATGGCCGCCGAGCGGGCCCGCGAAATGGCCGCACTGCTGCGCGCGATCGTCGAGTCGCCGCTGACGGTGATCGTCGCCGTCGACGGCCATGTCCGTGCCGGCGGGATGGGCCTGGTCGGCGCGGGCGACATCGCGGTCGCCGGGCCGCGCAGCACCTTCGCGTTGACCGAGGCCCGGATCGGCGTCGCGCCGGCGATCATCTCGCTGACCCTGCTGCCGAAGATGTCCGCCCGCGCCGCCGCACGCTATTACCTGACCGGCGAGACGTTCGACGCCGCCACGGCGGCCGCGATCGGGCTGATCACCATGGCCGCCGACGACGTCCGCGCCGCGGTGGCGTCGCTCGTCGCCGACATCGGGCGCGCCTCACCACAGGGGTTGGCTGCGTCCAAGGCACTGACCACCGCGGCCATCCTGGACGGCTTTGACCGCGACGCCGAGCGGCTCAGCACCGACTCGGCGCGACTGTTCGTCTCGGAAGAAGCCCGCGAGGGCATGCTCGCTTTCCTGCAGAAACGCCCACCACGCTGGGCCCCCCAACAAGGTGGGGACACAGTTTAGCGAAGTTGCCTTGCAGCAAAATCTGTTCGTCGTACGCTCGTAAGTGATGAGCAAAAAGGCGCAGCGGGGCGTGCGAGATGAGCGGGATGCGCCGACGCGTGCCGCGGATACCGATCGCATTCAGGTCGCCCAGTTGCTCACTGACGCTGCCGCTCAGGGTCGCCTGCAGATGAGCGACTACGAAGACCGACTCACCAGGGCATACGCGGCGCGGACCTATGCGGAGTTAGATAGCCTGCGGTCCGACTTGATTGGGTCGTCGGTAGGCCCCCCAGGTGGCGGCGCGGGCAAGCCCGCTCCGTCGATGGTGCTGCTGGCGATCATGAGTGCGTTCGAGCGGCGCGGCAGGTGGAACGTGCCCAAGAAGTTGACGACGTTCGCGCTGTGGGGTGGCGGGGTGATAGACCTCCGCTACGCCGACTTCACCTCCACCGAGGTCGACATCCACGCGTGTTCAATTATGGGTGGGCAAACAATCTTGCTGCCGCCCGAAGTCAACGTCGAGATCCACGGCCACGGGGTGATGGGCGGGTTCGACCACCATGTCACGGGCGAAGGCACGCCGGGTGCGCCGACCGTGCGGATCCGCGGTTTCTCGCTGTGGGGCGGTGTTGGCATCAAGCGGAAGAACCGCACGACCCAGCAATAGTCAACGTCTGCGCCGCGATCGCAAGTAGTCGCCCACCACCGCTGCGCCCAGCCCGTCGAGATCGGGGACCACGACCCGCCCCTCGACCCGCCGCGCTACCTGATCGATGAACCGGGCCAGCCCGGGATCACTGCCCAACCGGAAGATGGTCACCTGCGCGCCCAGCCGCGCCATATCGTCGAAGCCGCGCACGGTGTGAGCGATGGTCCGCGGATGCGGCGGATAGTCAAAGAACACCGCCGAGCCGTCTCCGTCCAAATCCTCCAGGTGCGCCGTCGGCTCGCCGTCGGTGACCACCAGCAGGACAGGCTGCGCGTTCGGGTGTCGACGCAGATGCCGCCCGGCCAGTGCCAGCGCATGATGCAGGTTTGTGCCCTGCTCGTACACTCCCTCCAGCCCCATCAGCTCCGCGGTGGTGATCGTCCGCGCGTAGCGACCAAACGCGATGATCTGCAACGCATCCGAACGAAACCGGGTGCGTACCAAATGGTCGAGCGCCAGCGCGGTTCGCTTCATCGGCAGCCAGCGGTTCTCCATCACCATCGAGAACGAGGTATCCACCAGCAGTGCCACCGCAGCCTGGGTCCGAGTCTCTGTCTCGGAGACCTCGACGTCGTCGACGGTGATGTGAATGGCCGGGCTCGGGCCGCCGAGGGTTGCGGTTCCAGCCTGCCGGAGTACCGCATTGGTCAGCGTCCGGGTGACGTTCCACGGCTCGGTGTCACCGAACTGCCAGGGCCGGGTGGCGCCGGTCAGCTCGCCGGCAGCGCCGGCGCGCCGATGATCGCGTTCACCGCGACGGCCGGAAAGTTGTTGTGCCACATCACGCAACGCCGTTTCGCCGAGCTGCCGCATCGCCTTCGGCGACAACCGCCACTGGCCGTCCGAGCTCCGGTCCAGGAACCCTTGATTGACCAGCGCACGCTCGAGCTCGGCGAGTGTTTGGGCGTCGATGGCGGCCTGATCACCGAGCTGGCGCGCCAACGCGTCGAGGTCGACGTCGTCCATGGTCGCTCCGGGATAACTCTGCGACAGCTGCTCGGCCAGTTGCTCCAGCTCGCCGATATCGGCCAGCGCCTGGGCGCCCTCGCCCATGCCCAGCGGGTTGTCGCCCGAGAACTGCGCCGACCCCTCCCAGTCCTCGCCGGGCCGGGCTGCCTGCAAGTGCGCGTCGAGTCGACCCAACGCCTGCATCAGCGCCGGTGAACCGAATGCCTGCTGTGCCAACGCATCCAACTCGGCACGCTGGTCCGCACTCAGGCTGTTGCGGAACCGCTGCGCGGCGGCCGCCCGCTTGGCCAGGGAGTCCAGCAGCTCATCGACATTGCGGGGATTCTCCGGGAAGAACTCGCCATGCTTGTGCATGAATTCTTCAAAGTCCGCACTTGTGTCTTCGCCGCGAGCGTGCTTGTCCAACAAGTCGTTCAGGTCGTCGAGCATCTCGCCGACCCGCTGGCGGTCCTCGTCGGTTGCGCCCTCGAGCGCCTGTTTCATGCCGGCAAAGCGCTGATCGAGCATCTCCCGCCCGAGCAGATCCTTGATCTGCTCGTATTTTTCCCGCGCCTCGCTGCTGCGCCAGTCGTAGTCGGAAAGCTCCTGCACGGCTTTGGCCGGCGACGGCGAGAGCGCGTCCAGTTGCAGCTCGCCGAACCGCGCATTGTCGTCCAGAGCTCGCGCCAGTTGCTTGCGCTCAGCCAGCACCGCCTCATCGAGGAGTTTTTTGATCTCTTGCAGAGTCCCATCTAAGTTGTTGCGCTGCAACAGCTCTCGCCGTCGGCGATTAGCCTCGGCGGCAAGCCGATCGGCTCCGGGCATGTTCTTGGTGCCGCGGCGCAGCAGCTCGGAGAGCGCCCGGCGCGGTGAGGTGCCCGCCATCACGTCCTGCCCGATCTGCTCGAGGGCCTCGCGTAGGTCCACCGGCGGTGCCAGCGGGTCGGGCCCGCCGGTATACGCCGAATACCGCGACGAGTGACGGCTAGCCATAGACAGTTTCGCCTTCCCCGGACACCTTGTCCACGCGCTTGGCCAAATACAACGCCTCCAAGGCCAATTCGAGCGCGGCCGCGCGTTCACCCTCGGATTCCGCGCCCAGCCGTCTGGCGACAGCCTCAACGATGGGCAACTCCGGCAGCGCCGCCAGCACATCCTTTGCCGAGACCCGTTCACCCGTCGTCACCGCGGAACCGCCTTCAACCGCGGCCACCAGCGGACCGACGTCGAGGCCGCCGAGCGCTCTGGATGCGGTGTCGGCGGTGGCGCGGCGCAGCAGGTGTTCCAGGACGGCCTGCTCGCGTCCTTCCTCCCCGGACTCGAACTCCAACTTGCCGCGCAACACGTCGATCACGGTTCCCAGGTCGACCACCCGCGCCACCGGATCGGTCTCGCCCAGCACCGCGCCGCGATGCCGCGCAGCGGCTGCAACCGTCTCGGCCGCCGCGATCGCGAAGCGCGCCGAGACCCCCGATCGCTGATCGACCGAGTTGGATTCCCGAAGGTAGCGCGCGAACCGGGCGATTACCTGGATCAGATGGTCGGGCACCTGGGCGCTCAGATGCGCCTCCTGGAGAATCACTCCGACCTCGGCGTCGAGTTCCAGCGGGTAGTGCGTGCGGATCTCGGCGCCGAACCGGTCTTTGAGCGGGGTGATGATGCGACCGCGGTTGGTGTAGTCCTCGGGGTTGGCGCTGGCGACCACCAAGACGTCCAGTGGCAACCGCAGGGTGTAGCCGCGCACCTGAATGTCGCGCTCCTCCATCACGTTGAGCATCGACACCTGGATGCGCTCGGCCAGGTCGGGCAATTCGTTGACGGCGACGATGCCGCGGTGCGCCCGCGGGATCAGGCCGTAGGCAATCGTCTCGGGGTCTCCCAGGCTGCGGCCCTCGGCGACCTTGATCGGGTCGATGTCGCCTACCAGGTCGGCGACGCTGGTGTCGGGGGTGGCCAGCTTCTCGGTGTAGCGCTCACTGCGGTGCTTCCACTCCACCGGCAGATCATCGCCGAGCGTGGCGGCCCGCCGGATCGACTCGGGGGTGATCGGCGAGTAGGGATGCTCGCCGAGTTCGGCGCCCCCGATCACCGGGGTCCACTCGTCGAGCAGGCCGACCAGTGCCCGTAGTAACCGGGTCTTACCCTGTCCCCGCTCACCGAGTAGCACGAAGTCGTGGCCCGCGATCAGCGCCCGCTCCAGCTGCGGTAGCACGGTGTCGTCGAAGCCCAGGATTCCCGGCCAGACGTCGTCACCCTCGGCCAGCCCGGTCAGCAGGTTTTCCCGGATTTCCTGTTTGACTCCGCGTTCACGGTGCCCGCCGGCACGCAGTTCGCCGACGGTGCGGGGCAAGTGGTTCGGTGCGGTCACCTCTCCACGCTACGACGGTCACGCAAATACGGCATGGCTCCCCATCGTCTTGAACCAGGAAAGGTCGGGCGACCCGCGTGGATTGCCCGACCTTCCGAGGTGAACGTGAGGACCGACTAGCTCAAAGTGGCGGTGGCCTTCTCGTCGCCTTCCTTCCAGGTGACGGTGCCGTGCTCGAACGTCGACTTGTAGGTGCCGTCGGGTTCCTTCACCTCGTCCGAGGTCGGGTAACCCAGCTTGCCCTGCGAAGCCTGGTTGTCATTCCACGTGTCGCGGATCTTGCCCCACACGAAGTAGACGGGCTGCCCATTCCGATAGATCAGGACGCCATCATCGAACTGCTGGTAGACGCCGCTGTTGTCCAAGGTGTTTTTCTGGTTGTCGTACGGGGCGCCCAACTCCTTCTTTTGATCGTCGGTGAGCGTGTCCCACTTCGCCAGAATCGGTCCCTCAACCGTGTACTCCGTGCCGTTTTTCCCGGCGATCTGCGTCGAGGTTGGTGCCGCCGCGCTGGATGTCGGCTCCGCGGCAGCCGATGACATCGCGGACGACGCGGACGAACTTGCAGAACTTGCGGCTTGACTGGAGTTGGTCTGTTTGTGGCAACCCACGCCGACCAGCGCGAACACCGCAATTCCGATCGAGAACAGCGCTGTTCTTTTGGTTATCGCGCGCATTTCTTCCTCTCGAGTACCTTCGAATCACATAAGACTCGCCGCTGTCGACGCGCCCAATTCTCGAGCCTATTCCGATCCGATCTTGTTCGGCGCAAAATCGTGGCGACCCGCGACAGGAATTGCAACGCTTTGCTTAACGGTCGGCCGACGTTCGGGCGCGCGAGTGGCCTACGCAACAATCGCCGCGAGCCGATGCCAAGCTCACAGTTGGCGACGCCCAACTACCCGATACCCTCAGTATCGTGAACTCATCCGACTGGCCCGATCGACCCGAGACGTCGCACTTCGGGCCTGCTTGCTGGCAGTCCAGCCTGCTCGCGCTGTTGTCGGCGATCTTCGTGCGCCCGGTGCTGGCCACCTTGACGATCATCGGCTTGGTCGTGAACCGTTTGCGCCCCGAGACGATGCAGCGAGCCCGCCTCGATGTGATCGACAA
>NZ_JBKQTQ010000089.1:0-4120 GCF_052143115.1 Mycobacterium sp. | reverse complement strand
CGACGTGGTGCTCGCCATGTGCGCCGGGGCGCTGCGCAGCTATCTGACCAGTAAGGGGGCGCTGCCGTGGGCGCCGCTGGTGGCGATGGTGCCGGTCTCGCTGCACGGCACCCGGCCCGAGGGCGGCCGGGGCGGCACCACGGATGCAGGGAACAAGATCGGGTCGTTGACATGCGGGCTGGCCACCAACTTGGCCGACGCCGGCGACCGGCTCGCGGCCGTGCAGGCCGGCATGCGCGACGGCAAATCCGCGCTGGCCGCGCGCAGTCAGCTGCAGGTCCTCGAGATGAGCGCGCTGGGGGCCGCACCGCTGGCGCTGGGCATGCTGGTCGGTCACCACAGGCTGTTGCGCCCGCCGAACGTGATGATCTCGAACGTATCCGGGTCCCCGGCGCCGCTGTACTGGAACGGCGCCCGCCTCGACGCCCTCTACCCGCTGTCGATCCCGGTTGCCGGTCAGGCGCTGAACATCACCTGCACCAGCACTGACGATACGATCGCGTTCGGGCTCACCGGCTGCCGCCACGCCGTCCCCGGGCTGGGCGCGATGACCGGGCACCTCGACGACGAACTCCGCCTGCTCGAGTGCGCCGCGGGACTCTGACGACTCACACGCTTGTCATCAGCCCAAAGGTTGGGTGTCGCGCCCACAAGCCGCGGAGACCCCACCTCCAGGTCCAGCCCGTGCAGCACCGCTCGCAGCGCCTCGTCGTCGATGCGCTCGGCATCCACCTCGGCCGGATCGCCGTTCGCCGCCCTTCCCGTGAGCCGCCCTATCCTTGAGCAGCGTGCAGCAGTGCGTGCAGCACAGTGACTGAGGGAGAAGGTGAAACCGGTGGCCGAGGGCGTGCCGCAGGACGAGTCAACTCGCGGAAAGCGCGAGCAGCCGCCGGCCCACCAGCTGCACCGGACCACGGTGATGCTGCTGGGCTCGGGAGAGTTCAGCCGCGAGCTGGCGCTCGCCTTTCAGCGACTCGGCGCTGGAGTGATCGCGGTCGACCGGTATGCCGATGCGCCCGCGCACGGTGTCGCCGATCAGTCACTGGTGGTCAACATGACCGACACCGACGAGCTGGGCGCGGTGATCAGGCGGTTCGAGCCGAATTTCGTGGTGACGGCATCCGACGTGGTCGCCACCGACGCGTTGATTGTCGCGGCCGAAGCCGGTCTAGCCGAGGTTTTCCCCACCGCCCGCTGCGCTCGGCTCACCGCCGACCGGGAGGGACTGCGCCGGCTGGCCGCCGACGAGCTTGGCCTGCCTACCGCCCCATTCTGGTTCGCGGGATCGCTTGACGAGTTGCGGGCGGTGGCCGATCACGCCGGCTACCCGCTGCGGGTGCAACCGGTGGCCGCGACGGTCGGCGCGGGGCAGTCAGTCGTTCTGCTACCGGCCGACATCGAGACGGCCTGGCAACGTGCGGCGTCGGCCGGTGGTCGGCTGGCCCACAACCGGGTGTTGGCCGAGACCCTCGTCGAGATCGACTTTCACGTCACCCTGCTTACGGTGCGCAGCGTTGGACCGACGGGGCCCACGATCGAGTTCTGCGCCCCGATCGGACATGGTGAGGCCATCGGTGACGTGCAGGAATCGTGGCAGCCGCAAGACATGAGCGTCGCCGCGTTGGACACTGCCAGGTCGATCGCCGCCCGTATCGTCAAGGCGCTGGGCGGGCGCGGCGTGTTCGGGGTGGAGCTGATGGTCCGCGGCGACGAGGTGTACTTCAGCGATGTCACGGCCCGGCCCTTCGAGAGCGGTCTGGTCACACTGCGCACCCAGCGGCTTTCGGAATTCGAACTGCAAGCCCGGGCAATCCTGGGCCTGCCGACCGACGCCATCATGATTTCGCCGGGCGCCGCGGAGGTGATCTACGCCGGCCATGACGGGTCCGGCCTGACGGTCCAGAGCTCAAAAGCCGTCGGCGTACTGGCCGATGCGCTGCGGGTGCCGGAGAGCGATGCCCGGGTGTTCGGCCGTCACGAGCCCGAAGGGCGCCGCCCGTTGGGCGTGGCCGTTGTTACTGCCTCAGACGTGAGCACTGCGCGTACCCGCGCCCGGGAGGTGTCGGCGGCACTGCGCAGGCTCTGGTAGACGCTGGTGAAGTCCTTGCCCGGCGTTCCGCGCCAGCGCCCACCAGTGGCTCTCCCAGTCAGGTATGCGACACTCACGCGGGTGAGCTACGCAGGAGATATCACACCGGAGCAGGCGTGGAAGCTGCTCGGCGAAAACCCCGAGGCGGTGCTGGTCGACGTGCGCACCGACGCCGAATGGCGCTTCGTCGGGGTGCCCGACTTGTCCAGCCTGAACCACGAGGTCGTTTACATCGAGTGGAACAGCGTCGACGGCGCGCGCAATGAAGAGTTCGTGGCGGAACTGGCTGAACAACTGCCGGCCGCCACCGGGGACCGGCCGGTGATTTTCCTGTGTCGCTCTGGCAACCGCTCCATCGGTGCAGCCGAGGCCGCGACCGAGGCGGGTATCGCCCCGTCGTACAACGTGCTGGACGGTTTCGAAGGACATCTCGACGCCGACGGTCATCGCGGCGGGGTCGGTTGGCGCGCAATCGGATTGCCCTGGAAGCAATCATGAGCGCCGCGCGCTCGGTCCGCACGCCGGAGCCGCTGCCCGACGGTGTCAGCCAGGCCACCATCGGAGTGCGCGGCGGCATCTTGCGGTCGCAGTTCGAAGAGACTGCCGAAGCGATGTATTTGGCGTCCGGTTACGTCTACGACACTGCCGCCGCTGCCGAGCAGGCCTTCGCTGGCGAGATCGACCGCTATGTCTACTCCCGCTACGGCAACCCGACGGTCACGATGTTCGAGGAACGATTGCGGTTGATCGAGGGCGCGCCGGCGGCGTTCGCCACTGCGAGCGGGATGGCGGCGGTTTTCACCTCGCTGGGCGCGCTGCTGGGCGCTGGCGATCGGCTGGTCGCCGCGCGCAGCTTGTTCGGCTCGTGTTTCGTTGTGTGCAATGAGATCTTGCCGCGCTGGGGGATCGAGACCGTCTTTGTCGACGGCGATGACCTATCCCAGTGGGAGAAGGCACTTTCCGTGCCGACCCAGGCGGTGTTCTTCGAAACGCCGTCGAATCCGATGCAATCGCTGGTCGACATTGTTGCGGTCAGCGAGCTCGCTCACGGCGCGGGGGCAAAAGTCGTGCTGGACAACGTCTTTGCGACCCCGCTGCTGCAGCAGGGTCTTCCGCTCGGCGTCGACGTAGTGGTCTACTCGGGCACAAAACACATCGACGGGCAGGGCCGGGTGCTGGGCGGCGCGATCCTTGGGGACAAGGAGTACATCGACGGCCCCGTGCAGAAACTGATGCGGCACACCGGGCCGGCGATGAGTGCGTTCAATGCCTGGGTAATGCTCAAAGGCCTTGAAACACTGGCGATTCGGGTCGATTATCAAAACGCCTCGACGCAGCGAATCGCCGAGTACCTGGAGGGGCATCCGGCGGTGAGGTGGGTGCGTTATCCATTTCTGGCGTCGCATCCGCAGTACGACTTGGCCAAGCGACAGATGTCAGGCGGCGGTACGGTCGTCACCTTTGAACTCAACGTGCCCGACAGCGCGGCCAAACAACGAGCCTTCGAGGTGCTGGACAAGCTGCGGGTAATCAACATTTCCAACAATCTGGGTGATTCAAAATCCCTTGTCACCCATCCGGCGACGACCACCCACCGGGCAATGGGACCCGAAGGGCGCGCCGCTATTGGCCTGGGCGATGGCGTGGTCCGAATCTCAGTCGGCCTGGAAGGCACCGACGATCTCATCGCCGACATCGATCAGGCGTTGCACTGAAGACTGGCAGCATTCTCACAGCATTTTAATCTGGTCGGTTACTCCCGTTTCGGTTATCTGCGCTGCGCGTTATCACGTTATTTACCTGGCCGTTTCCAGCTTTTTCCGGCGGGTTTGGTCTTTAAGAACCTTTAGTGCGATGGTCAAAGTGCTCGGTACCGTGAGTTAAGGCGTGTATGGCAACATAAGGCGCCGATATCGCTGCCGGCTGAACAAACACGCCTGATTGCGCTGCGCCAGATATGGAGAGACCAGAGTGATTTCGTGCATTCGCCGCCCGCGGACGTCGCCTCATCCGTTGACCCGCGATTTTCTC
>NZ_JBKQTQ010000088.1:0-6951 GCF_052143115.1 Mycobacterium sp. | reverse complement strand
CGCTTGGAGGCCACGCAGCATTGCCCGCCGTTGTTCATCCGACCCCACAGCGCCCACTGGACCGTCTTGTCCAAGTCGGCGTCGGCCAACGCGATCAGCGCGTCCGAGCCGCCCAACTCCATGGTGGACTTCTTGAGGTTCTTGCCGGCCCGGGCCGCGACGACCGAGCCCGCGCCCTCGCTGCCGGTAAGCGAAACGCCGCGCACGCGCGGGTCGTCGATCAGCATGTTGATCTGATCCTTGGTGGCGAAGAGGTTGGTGTACGCGCCCTCCGGGGCACCCGCTTCCAGCAGTAGCTGCTCGAAGGCGGCCGCCGCCTGCGGCACGTTGGAGGCGTGTTTGACCATGACCACGTTGCCGGCCATCAGGTTGGGCGCCGCGACCCGGACCAGCTGGTACAGCGGGAAGTTCCACGGCTGTATCCCCAGGATCACCCCGAGCGGGGCGCTGACGAGCATTGCGTTGTCGTCGGCGCTGACCGTGTTAAGACGCTCGGGCGCCAGGAACGCCTCGGTGTTGTCGGCGTAGTAGGTGAAGATGTCGGCGGCCAGCGCAACTTCGCCCAAGCTCTCCGTATAGAGCTTGCCCATTTCCAGCGTCAGCAGGCGGGCGAACTCGTCGGGGCGTTCGGTGAGGATGGCTGCGGCACGGCGGCACACTGCGGCGCGCTCGGCGTACGACGTCTGGCTCCAGGACTCAAAGGTCTTCTGCGCCTGCGCAAGAAGGTTCATCGCCTCCGCGTCGGTCAGGTCGTCGAAGGTAGTTACGACCTCGTTGTTGTACGGGTTAACGGTCCGGTATGCCATGGTGTTTACTCCATCTGTGTCGGAGCGGCACTTCAGCCGCTGTTATGGATGTCGTGCTTCGTTTCTGAACATCGCTCTTCGCACGCGATTCCGCGCAGCTCCCTGCTGACGCGGTGTTGCTTCTCAGCATCCGGGTTCTGCGGCGGCATGTCGTTACCGCCACCGTCAAAGGGGCATACCTGCCAGCAGGTAAAGTGCCCGAAGTGCTGAGCTTCTGACGGTTCGTCAGGATTGCATTGGCTGCCAAGACATTTGACATTCGGGCCGATGCGCGTCAACCTTCCCGCGCGCCGTAGGCCGCTGGCCTCATGGTAGAGGGTCGAATCTAGGTGTGTTACAGACTTTTCGGGTTCAAAGATCATGAAGATTGCAGCTAGCCGGTACACAGGACTGCGGCTGGCATGAACCTGTTCACCGCCGTCGACGCCGACACTGGTGGCAGCGCGTTGGAGCCTGGCAGAAACCACGGTCAGGGACGCGATCCATCTGAAGGGAAGGAGGGACCATGAAGAACGTCAGAATTGCCCGATCGGCGGCCATCGCGTTGGCTGTGGCGAGTGTCGGGCTTGGCTCGCTGTTGACGACTCCGGCTTCGGTGAACCTCGCAGACTGTCCCGAGGGTTGGTACTGGGACAACGGGAGGCAAAATTGCCTGCCCCCTGGGTTGCCGAAGGATCCGCCCAACGGATGCCTCACCGGGGACGGCACGCATCTCAAGGGCACCATCTGCGTCAATTAGGATCCAACTACTCACTTCTGGGAATCAGCGATGCACCTTGCAACCGTCGTCTTATCCGTACTTCTGGCTGTGGAGTTCGCGTTCACGGGGCTCATCAAAATCCTCGGTACCGGCACCGCACGCGCCAATGCCGAGCATCTGGGAATTAGCTTGCGGCTCAGCCGCGTCATCGGTGTCGCCGAACTGGCCGCTGTGGTGGGACTGCTCGCGGGGATCGCGGTCAAGCCTCTTGCCATCGTGACTGCCGCCGCAGTCGTACTTCTCATGGCCGGCGCCCTTGGTTACCACCTCAAGGCGCGCGACAATGGCGCCGCACTGCTTCCCGCGGCGATCACTGGACTGGCAGCCGTCGCCTTGGTGATACTCACCATCGTGGCGTAAGACCACCACCGCCCCGACCCGGACAAGAGGATCGTCGGAAGATGTTGCTTCCCCTGGCATCAGAGCCATACACGGCTCCCACTGATCGCGACATGCTGCCTTCGGAGCGGCGAGAATTCGTGCGCACGCACCGCACCTGTGTTTACGGGTACCGTCGCCGCCACGACGGCCCTGCCATGTCGGTCGTGTATTACATACCCACCGATGACGACGAACTGCTGGTTTCGACGATGGCCCCACGCGGCAAGGCTCGTGCGGTGGCACGTGACGGCAAAGTGAGCCTATGCGTGCTCGACGAGCGGTGGCCGTTTGTCTATCTGCAGGTGTACGCCGATGCAGTCATCGACCGCGACCGCGACCTCGTCGTCGATGTGATGATGGCCGTGGCCGGACGCATGTCGGGCCAGCCGCTCGGTAACGAGGCCCGCCCGTACGTCGCGCAGATGGCGGACAAAGAGGATCGAGTCGTCGTGCGCTGCCGCCCCTACGCGACTTTCGCCCAGCCACCCCGGCACCTCCATCAAAACGACCAAGTGGAGGAGGTCACTCACTGGTTGTCGCCGATGTTTCCGTGGGACACACCAGATCCGGTCTGAGGACTGTCTTGGGCAGAAAACGCTGCGGCGCAACGGAATTAAGAATGAACGGCAGCTGCCTATGGCCAACGGTAGCCATCAGCACGCTGACCGAACCCGCAAGCCGCACTGACGGAGTAGTGTTGCCGCATTACAGCCGAGGTGTTGGGCGCTTGGCCGGGTGAGGGCGGTGGTTGCTGGTGGGCGATCTCCATCGCGACGCGGACCCGTTGACGTCGTTGCATGGGCGGCGAAACGAGTGCGCGGCGCTTGACGGGCTGCTGGCTCGGGTGCGTGGTGGGCGCAGCGCCGTGCTGGTGTTGCGCGGGGAGGCCGGGATCGGCAAGACGGCGCTGCTGGGTTATCTGACCGAGCGGGCCGCGGGCTTCAGGGTGGCGCGGTGCATGGGCGTCGAGTCGGAGATGGAGTTGGCCTTCACTGGGCTGCACGACCTTTGCGCACCGATGCTTTCGTACTTGGACGCGTTGGTGGAGCCCCAGCGCGAGGCGCTCAGTGTGGCACTGGGACTGGCGTCTGGGGAGCCCCCGGAAACGTTTCTGGTGGCGCTGGCGGCGCTGAACCTGTTGGCGCAGGCCGCCGAAGACGGGCCGCTGCTGTGCATCGTCGACGATGTGCAGTGGCTGGATCAGGCCACCGGTCAGGTGCTCGGCTTCGTGGCGCGGCGACTGTTGGCCGAACCGGTGGGGCTGGTGTTTGCCGCCCGAATAACGTCGGCGTCGGAGGATCCGCTGGCGGGTCTGCCCGATCTGCGGTTGTCCGGGCTAGATGAGCAGTCGGCTCGCGCGCTGCTGGCGTCGGTGAGCACGGCGCGTCTGGACGAGAGCGTGCGGAGCCGGATTCTCGAGGAAGCGCACGGAAATCCGTTGGCATTGCGGGAATTGGGCGTGGTGGATTTCGCGGGCGGGTTCGCGATGCCCGACCGCCTCAGCGTTCCGCGTCGTATCGAGGACCAGTTTTTGACGCGGCTGCGCGGTTTGCCGCGGGTCACGCAGCGGTTGCTGCTGGTTGCCGCCGCCGATCCGGTCGGGGACCCGGCTCTGCTGGCGCGCGCGGCTCACCAGCTGAACCTGGATGTGGGTGCGCTGGAGCTGGCGGTCGACGCCGGGCTGCTGGACCTCGGTGCGGGGGTGCGGTTTCGGCATCCGCTGCTGCGCTCGGCGGTGTATCGGACCGCCGACGTCGAGGAGCGGCGGGCAGCCCACGCGGCGCTGGTCGAAGCGACCGACCCGCAACGTGATCCGGATCGGCGGGCCTGGCATCGCGCCTACGCAGCCGAGGCCGCTGATGAGGAGGTGGCCGCCGAGCTGATCGGGTCGGCCGATCGCGCCCAGCGGCGCGGCGGGGTGGCAGCGGCCGCCGCGTTTTGGGAGCGGGCGGTGGCGCTGACCCCCGATCCGGGTCAGCGGGCCAGGCGAGCACTCAAGGCGGCCCAGGCCAAGTACACAGCCGGGGATCTCGTGGCCACCGAGAAACTGCTGGCCGCCGCCGAAGTCGCTCCGCTCGATGAGCTGGGCCATGCGCGGGTTAAGCGGATGCACGCGCAGATCGCATTTGGGCTCAACTGCGGCGGGGAGGCGCCCTCGCTGCTGCTCCAGGCCGCGCATCGGCTGCAGCGGGTGGCTGCCGACCAGGCATCGGATACCTACCTGGAAGCTGTGGTGGCCGGCATCTACGCCGGGCGCCTCGCCGTCGGGGCAGGCATGTCGGAGGTAGCGCGGGCAGCCCTATCCGCCCCGTTGGGGCCCGAGCCGCTGCCCTATCCTCAGCTGCTGTTGCGCGGGCTCGCGGTGCGGGTACTCGACGGATATGTCGCCGCAGCGCCGCTGCTGAAAGAGGCGCTGCGCCAATATCGTGCCCAGCCGCAGCGATTGGACGCGCTGTGCCACCCCTACAACCTCGTGGCCATCGAGCTGAGGGACGACGAGGCGTGGTTCGAGCTGGCCAGCGGCCAGGTTCAGCTCGCCCGCTCCAGCGGCACCCTGAGCTGGCTCCCGTTTGCACTCGGCCATCTGGTGATGTTTCACGTGCAGTCAGGTGAGTTCGCTCAGGCCGAGGCACTGATGTCGGAGCAGGCGAGCATTGATCCGACGAGCCCGGAGCGCGATTTGTATTGCGCGGTGATGCTGGCGGTGTGGCGCGGAGACGTCCCCCGGGCAAGCGAACTGATGGATAAGATGACTGTCAGTGCTGCTACCCGGGGTGAGGGCGTGGCACTGGCGTTTGTGGACCTTATGAAGGCGGTGCTCTACAACGGCCTAGCTGACTACAGCAGGGCCGCCGCGGCCGCTGACGACGCCGTTAGTGCGAACGAGATAATGAACGCGAACGGGGCGCTGCCCGAACTGGTGGAGGCCGCGGTACGAAGCGGCCAGCCAGATCGCGCCGCCGTGGCGTGTGAGCGGTTATCGGCGGTGGCCGCGGGCAGCGGGACCGACTGGGCCCGTGGTGCGGCGGCGCTTGCGCGGGCCCTGCTGGCCGACGGCGATGTCGCCGACGACCTCTACCGAGAGGCCATCGAGCTGCTCAGTCACACCCGGATGGCGTCGCACCTCGCGCGGGCGCGGCTGTGCTACGGCGAGTGGCTGCGGCGCAGCAACCGTGCCGCCGAGGCGAGCACACAGTTACGGGCCGCGTTTGACGCGTTTTCGGCCATGGGCGCCAACGCATTTGCCGACCGCGCCCGCCGCGAGCTTGAGGCCACCGGGGAGAAGGTACGCACGCACCGCGAGGAGCCGGGCGTCGAACTGACCCCTCAAGAGCATCAGATCGCCCAGCTCGCGCGGACCCGACGCACGAACCCCGAGATCGGCGCCGAACTGTTCCCGAGCGCACGCACCGTGGAGTGGCATCTGCGCAACATCTTCACCAAGCTCGGTATTGGCTCACGCCACGAGCTCGACGCCGCCCTCAGCCGCAGCCACTAACCGGCGCCGCCGCGCCGGACCGAGAACGCGGGTCGTAGCGCGTTCCCAACCACAGCCGGCGGGGCATTTCGCGGCGAGAGGCTTTGCTCGGCGCTCGAAAGATACATACTTACTGCATGCCGCTCCGAAGTCGGCGCCTTGCTAGTCCGCGGTTGACGGCTGCGCGCCTGGGTGCGTTTCTGGGGCCGTCGGCAGTTCCTGCTCGCAGGCTGGTGATCACCGGTGCTACTGGGTTTCTGATCGTCGAAGCTGTGCTCACCGTTCTCCTCAAGCAAGTCGATCCCCGGGACCCGGTTGGGATCGTCTACGCCGTCCTGATGGGCGTCGCACTGGTGGGCAACTTTGTGGCCGGTGTCGCGGTAGCGGCTGCCGCAACCGCCGACCGGCGCCGCGAGGCCGAACTAGCGGCCGACCTGGCTCACCTGATGCTGCGCGCCGCCAATCTGCGGTCCGCGGCCGAGGCTGCCGCCCAGCACCTTGCTACTTCTTTGAGATTGGAGTTCGCGGGCATCGACCTGAATGAGGCGGCCGGCGAGTATTCGCGATCGGCTATCCCGCTGCATGACGACGACGGGGTGCTTGGCGTCCTTCAGGTACCAAACGATCTCGCCCGAGAGACGCGGCAACGCCTGCTCCAGGTGGTGCCCACCCTCGAGGCCTTGCTCGCCGCCGCCCGGGACCGGGAGAACATCAACAAGAGCTTGATCGAGAGCCGTCAAAGGCTCGAGCGTTTCTTCGACCTGTCGTCCGACCTCATGGTGATTTCCGACCAGGGCCACCTGCTGCAGGTCAACCCTGCCTTCGAACGGACCCTGGGCTATCAGGTCGACGATTTGGCGCCCGCGCCATTCGACTTAGTGCCGACGGAAGATTTGGCCAGGCTTCGAGAGCCGATCAACGAGCTCACCGATGGACGCGGACCCGTTCGTTTCGAGAATCGGGCCACCAGCCGCGACGGCTCCCCGCGATGGATCGAATGGAGCGTGGCGCCACACCAGGGATTGTTCTATGCCGTTGGCCGCGATGTCACGCGGCCGCGCGCCGAACAAGAGCAGCTACGCGAAACCCAGACCATGCTCGAGGCCAGCAGCGACGCGTTGCGCGCGCTCGCCGAACAGCAGTCGGCGCTGCGGCGGATCGCGACGCTGGTAGCTCAAGGCGTGAGCCCCGACGAGGTGTTCTGCGCGGTGGCCGAGGAAATGGGCCGATGTTTGCGCGTCGCCGGCGCGGCGGTGTCCCGCTACGAGGACGACGCGATCACCGTTCTGGCGTTGGCGCGGGTTCCGGAGAGCATGTCTTCGGGTGAGCGCTTGCCGCTTGACGGCGACAACGTTGCGACGAGGGTGTTTCGCACCGGGCTTCCGGCCCGGATGGACAACCACGACGACGCCAGCGGTGCGATCGCCGACCGAATGCGACAGGTGGGTGTCCAATCGATCGTCGGGGTTCCGATCGTCGTCGGCAGCCGCGTCTGGGGCATGGCGAGCGCCGGCAGGGTTGACGCC
>NZ_JBKQTQ010000087.1:0-7761 GCF_052143115.1 Mycobacterium sp. | reverse complement strand
GGGAGGTGGAGCCCCCGCCCTTCGTCAGCTCGACGATTCCAAAGATCACCAGCGCGATCAGGATCGCGGCCAGCACGGCTAAACCGACCAATACGGCGGGCTTGCGACGCCACGGGGTGGACCCGGGTTCGGGGTGTTGTTGCCCGTAATCGCCGTAGTCGAATTGGCCGGTCGGCGCTTCGCTTGGGTCCTCTGGAGGTCCCTGAGATCCGTAGCCCGTCACGGGCGCCGATCTTAGCGGTGCACGCTGGCGGCTTCGCCACCGAGCCTGGAGCGGCCGCGCCTCAAAAACCGGGCGGCAGCGTAATCACGGTGTGCGGCAACGTGATCGTCGACGGGATGTGTGGGAGATGGTGGTGATGCCGGGGCGGCTCGGCAGGGGGCGGGGACCCGGCAGGGGGCGGAGAGTTGCCATCCGGCGGCTCCTCCCCTTCCGACGTCGGGGGCGGTGGCGGCGGAGTGGTGGTCGTCGTAGACGGGGTGGGTGTCGATGATCGCGTGGGTGTCGACGACCGCGCGGGAGTCGTTGACGGCGTCGTTGTGGACGGACCGCCGCCGCTGCCGTGGGAGAGCTGGATGAGCCCGTAGATGATCAGCACGATCAGGATCGCGACCATCGTGGCCCAGACGGCCAGCAACAACCGATTCCGATACCAGGGGTCCGGCGGTGATTCCGGTTCAGGTGACTCGGAGTAATCCGGGTTGTCGTCGGAATCCGGCGGCTGCATGTCGTCCGCGCTGTAACTGGCCATCCGAGTCGGCCGATTGCTCGGGTCGTCGGGAGGGCCATGAAGACCGCCGCCTGTCACGCCCCGATGCTACTGACATCCGGCGGACGCGTCGGCTTGCAGCGCCGTCAGAGCTGGCGATTCACCTCGTCGGCGAAAAGTTGCAGGTGCTCGAGGTCGGACAGGTCCAGCAGTTGCAGATATACCCGCTGCACGCCGATGTCCGCGAACGGTCCGAGCTGTTCGACAATCTCGTTCGGCGTGCCCACCAGTGGCGAATTGGACCGCAGCTCGTCGAGTTCGCGTCCGATGGCGTCGGCTCGGCGGCTGATGTCCGCCTCGTCGCGTCCGGTGCACACCACAAACGTCGCGGAATAGGTCATCGAGTCGGCGGGCCGGCCGACCGAATCGACGGCTTCGCGGACCCGCTCGTATTGGGTTTTGATGGCGTCCAAGGAGGCGAACGGCACGTTGAACTCGTCGGCGAACGTCGCGGCCAGCGACGGCGTTCGGTTGGCGCCCAACCCGCCAATGAGGATCGGCGGATGGGGCCGTTGCACCGGCTTCGGCAGAGCGGGCGAGTCGTTGACCGCGTAATGAGCGCCCGCGTAGTCGAACGTTTCCCCGACGGGGGCGGTCCATAGGCCGGTGATCAGCTCGAGCTGTTCGGTGAGCCGGGCGAATCGCTCACGCAGCGGTGGGAACGGGATCGCGTAGGCCACATGCTCCGCTTCGAACCAGCCGGTACCGATTCCGAATTCGACTCGCCCGTTGCTCATCTCGTCGACCTGGGCGACGGAGATGGCCAACGGGCCAGGATGGCGGAATGTTGCCGACGTGACTAGCGTGCCCAACCGGATCGACGACGTCTCGCGGGCGATGCCGCCCAGCGTCACCCAGGAGTCGGTCGGCCCGGGCAGTCCATCGCCGCTCATCGCCAAGTAGTGGTCGGAGCGGAAGAACGCGGAAAATCCCAACGATTCGGCGGTCTGCGCGACGGCAAGCTGGTCGGAGTAACTCGCGCCCTGCTGCGGTTCAACGAATGCCCGAAAGTCCACGAGCGCCAGCCTATGCCGGACTGCCGCGTGGCTTAGAAGGTGTCGACCTTCTCGACGCTGACGAACATGCCGTGGCCGGTGCCCTTGTTGGTGAAGCGGGTGCCGCTTTCGCTGGCGGCGATCGTCCAGCCCTCCGCATCGTAGGTGCGGTAGTCGATCGTGACGGTCGGAATATCGCCGAGGTTGCCCACTACCCACTGCACGGAACCACGCGCGGTGATGTTGACGCCGTTGGCGCGTTCGCCGTCCTCCATCGGGGAGTTGGTGAACTGCGCCTCGCAGCCGACGCTGTCGGTGTCGATCTGGCAGCGCGTCTGACCGGATTTGGTTTCGATGAATACGTAACCGTTCTGGTCGGGTGGCAACGGGATGGCGCCGGCCGGCGGGTTGGCGCTCGGTGGCGCGGGTTGCGATGAGGTCGGGGAGGGAACGGACGGTTTGGCTTTCGGGAACGACGGTTCGGTTGGTCCGGCGCCCGGGTTGGCCACCGGCTTGCCGTGGATGAGCGAGCTGCATCCGCTCACCAGCGCAGCGCTCGTCAACAGGCCTGCCAGCAGCAGCCGGCCGCCAACCGTTGCCGTGTTTGCGTTCTCGGAAAACATCTCACAGCCAAGCCTACGCATGAAGTGACGCAAGTGAATGTAGTGACGCGCCCGCGTTGCGCGGCTAGCAGGCCATTGCGGCGTCTGCTCAAGCCTGCTGACCGACTTACGTCAGCCGCCGCGGATGGCGGCGAGCTGCCGCATGTCGGCGAGGCCGTGCTCCTGGGCGTTGTTCAGGCTGGCCGGCAGCGGCGCGCGCACTTCGGGGGCAGGACCTGGTGGTCGATGAGCGCCTGCAGCGCCGCCTGCTTGGCATTGCGGCCGGCCTGGTTGTCGATTTCCTGACCGCCCAGAGGACTTGAATAGTCGTACAGTTCACGCTCGATCGGCCGGGACGTGTCGATGTCCATGTCACCAGGCTTCCAAAAGGAGTACACAGCCAGTCTGGCGTCGCGGGTCCGCACGGCCACGATGTGGTGCGGCGCGGACGTCGGGATGTTCGTCGGCACTTCGCGGATTCCGAACACCGCGCGCATAATCGGCGAGTTCACCAGTGTGGTCATCTCCTCGACCGACATGTCGTCGGTTACGTGCGCAACCCACGGCCGTCCGGGCGCCGCCGCGTTTGCCGCGATCGCGGAGAGATCTGCACGGGCGGCCAGGTAGGAGTACCGCGCGTCGCCGCGCCACCCGTTTCCGCCGTATCCGATGGTCAACAGCAGGAGCGCCAAGTCGACGCTGGACGTGAATTGGGTCCGGGTGTCGCCGGGCTTAGGGGTGAGGTGGCCGTGCGGGTCGCGAATGTACAGCGGTACCCTGATCGACTCCTCGTAGGCCGCTGCGCCCTTGCCGCGCAAGCCATGTGAGCCGCCGTATTCACCATGGTCGGAGGTGAAGACGACGACGGTGTTGCGGTCGATTTCGGGCCGCGACGCCAGCTTGTCGAGCACCGGTCCGATTTGTGTGTCCACTTGCTGTTGTAACCACAGGTACATGTCCAGGCAGCGTGCCCACTGGGCTGAGAGCTCCGGTCCCGAATACGACAGCGCGCCGGTCAGCAGTGGCGACATGAAATTGAGGTAGTCGACCTGGAGTTGGGGCTTGCCGCGGTTGTGCAGATCGTCAGGTGTCTCGAAGTTGACCGGCGCGGAATCAAACCAATGTGGAACATCTTCGGGGAGAGGGTTTTTCGGCCACCAGCAGATGTCGTGGGGATTGACCAGCGAGACGGTGGTGCACGATGTCAGGGTCCTTCTGCAGCCCCTGGTTAGGCGCGCCGTTCGGCGACGGATAGGTGCCACCGGAAAAGCCGTGCGCCTCAAGACCTTCAGGGGTTGTGTCGCTCGTATGCCCCAGGTGCCACTTGCCCCACCACCAGGTGTGGTAGCCTCGCTGTCGCAGCATTGTGCCCCAGGTCGGGAACTGTGGCGCCAGGCTCGATTCAACCGGTCCCGCTCCGGTGAACAAACACCCGGTCTGGTGTGAATACAGTCCGGTGGTCATCACCGCGCGCGACGGCGTGCACATGTTCGACGCGGTGTAGTGGGAGTCGAAAGAGACGCTGCTCCTTTGCAATCGACCGATATTGGGCAGCAGGGCTGCGAACTTGGCTGGTTCTGGAAACCAATGCGGTGCACGCATCTGGTCCACGATGATCACCAGGATGTTGGGTTTGTTGCCTCCGGCCGTCGCCGACTCGCTCGGGCCCGGCTTGCGCAGCAATTCGTATCCACCGAAGCCGAATGCGGCCGCCCCTGTCAGGACCGTTCGCCGAGTGATCGAAGCCATGGCTCAATCTATAGCCGATCGGGAACGGGCCGAGTTCTACATCTGCGCCCAGACGATCTTCGTCTGCAGGTACGTGTCGATGCCGGCTTTACCCGACTCGTGACCCCAGCCGGATTGCTTGTAGCCGCCGAACGGCATGGAGTGGTCGTACTGAAACTGGCAGTTGAGCCCGACGGTTCCCGCCTTGATCCGCTTGGCCAGCCGGTGCGCGCGGCCGAGATCTTTCGTCCAGACGGTGGAGGCCAGCCCATAGGTGCTGTTGTTGGCCAGCGCGACGGCTTCGTCCTCGTCGTCGAACGGCAGGATCGTGACCACGGGCCCGAAGATCTCCTCCTGGAACAGCCGGCTCGAATCGGGGTCGACGTCGGTGACGACCGTCGGGTGCACGAAGTACCCCTTGCGGTCGAGCCGGTGCCCGCCGGTGACCAGTTCGGCGCCGTCGGACTTGCCCTGCTCGAGATAACCCAGCACGCGGGTGAGTTGCTTCTGGCTGATCAGCGGACCGCTCATCGTGCCCTCCTCCTTGGGGCCGCCCATCTTCATGGCGTTCGCAATCGTCGCCATGCCCTCCACAACTCGGTCGTAGACGCCACGCTGGGCGAAGATGCGCGACCCGCACACACACGCCTGCCCGGAATGTACGAATGCACCGAAAGCCGCGAGCGTCAGTGCCTTCTTCACGCTCGCGTCGTCGAAGATCAGCACCGGCGACTTGCCGCCCAGTTCCAAGGTGACCTTGTTCAGGTTGCTGTCCGCCGACGCGTGCACGATCGCCCGACCGACCTCGGTCGAGCCGGTGAACGCGACCTTTTCCACATCGGGGTGCGCGGTGATGGCCGCACCGACGGTGTGGCCGTAGCCGTTCACCAGGTTCGCCACCCCGTCGGGGACCCCCGCCTCGGCCAGCAGTCGCATGAGGACCAGCGCCGAAAGCGGTGTCTCCTCAGCGGGTTTGACGACACTGTTGCAACCAGCGGCCAGTGATGGCGCGAGTTTGGCACAGAAATTGAAGACCGGGCCGTTCCACGGGAAGATCAGCCCGACCACGCCATAGGGCTCCCGCAGGGTGTAGGTGTGCATGTGCGAGTCGACGCCGGTCAGACCTCCGGTGTTCACGTCACGCGCGATGCCATCGATCTTGGTGCACCAGCCGGCGTAGTAGCGGAACCACTCCGAGCCGACGGCCACCTGCATCTTTGCCTGAGCCGGATACATACCGGCGTTGAGCATTTCGAGCTCGGCGAGGAGCTCGGCGTTCTCGTCGATCAGGTCGGCGACGCGCCAGAGGATCTTGGCCCGCTCGTAGTCGGGCTTGCCGGACCACACCCCGGACTCGGCGGAGGCCTTCGCGCGGGCGACCGCGGCGTTGACCGCTTCGGGGCCGCAGTCGGTGAACTGGCTGATCTGTTCCTCGGTGGAGGGATCGAAGACTGGGATGACGTCACCGGTACCGGGACGTTCACGGACCTCGTCCAACACAGCCTGCACCGTCATGGGTCTCCCCTTCTCGCGTCTCTGCGAATTCGAGGTACGGCGCGTATCTATTAAAATAGAGTGCCGTACAAGGCGTACGTTATGCGCTTAACCACGCGATGTCCAGCGTTTTCACGAGAAGCTAATTGCTTTGTGGCTCTTAGTCACTGGCGGTCAGCGCACGCACCGCCGGTCCGAACATGGTTTGCTTGATCGCGCCCAGCGTGCCGGGGTCCTTGCCGTCGAGGGGACGAAGGAGGTCGACGGCCGCGGGCGTCACCGCGCCCTCGGGCGCGACGGCGTCGACAAGGCCAAGGTTCGCGGCGTCGGCGCCGCCGAAGCGGCGTCCGGTCGTCATTGAGGCGACCGCCGCCTGCGGGGTGAGCTTAGCTTGGATCAGTGCGGCCATGCCGGGTGTGAAGGGTATGCGGATGTCCGCTTCGGGAAAGCAGAAGTAGCCGCGGTCAGCGCGCATCACCCGAAAGTCGTGCGCCAAGGCCAGCATTGCCCCGGCGCCGAAAGCGTGGCCGACCAGCGCGGCCGCGGTGGGGACGGGCAGGGTGAGTATCCGAGCCAGCATGCCCTGGACGTGTCCGACATACCACTGGGTCTGGTCCCCGTTGGCCGCCAGCCAATCCAGATCCAAGCCGTTGGAGTAGAACTTGCCACCACCCGTGGTGACCAAACCCTGCGCGCCGGCGCCGACGACCGCATCGAGGTGTCCGTCAATCTCGTCGAGAAAGCTTGGTGAAAAACGATTTTCGTCAGAACCGAGGTCGAGGACGGCGATCTTGTCCTCGTAGGTCAGGCTAATTGCCACGGTTAGACTCCCGCTGAAGGGCTTGCCCGCTCCGGCGGCAGCTCGTCCGGGACATCGCTGGCGTGGTCGGCAACGTCTTCAGCCGCGGCTGTCACGCGGTTGCGGACCAGAAACCAGCCGCCGATCAGTGCCGGGACGGCGGCCACTAGCGCCGCGATGATCCAGGAACCCTTCTCAGGGTCGCACATCATCAGCACCAACACGCCCGCCAGGAAAACCAGCGTTACATAGCCGCTGTAAGGGGCGAGTGGCATCCGGAAATGCGGCCGCTGCATCGTTCCGGCCTTCACCCTGCTGTAGAACCGGAGTTGGCAGAGCACGATCGTCGCCCAGGCCGCCAGCACCCCTATAGCGGCGATGTTGAGCACGATTTCGAAGGCCTGGCCGGGTTTGACCGCGTTGAGCACGACACCGAACAGCCCGATGGTCGCGGTGAGCAGGATCCCGCCGTACGGCACACCGTTTTTCGACATCCGTGCGGTGAACTTCGGACCGCTGCCGTTCACCGACATCGACCGCAGGATCCGGCCGGTGGAATACAGTCCGGCGTTCAGGCTCGAGAACGCGGCGGTTAGTACCACCACGTTCATCATGCTGCCGGCGCCGGTGAGACCGACTTTCGAGAAGAAGGTGACGAACGGGCTCTCCTGGTGTTTGTAGGCGGTGTAGGGCAGCAACAGCGCCAGCAGGAGAACTGATCCGCAGTAGAAGACCGCGATACGGACGATCACCGAGTTGATCGCTCGTGGCATGACCTTCTCCGGTTCCGCGGTTTCTCCGGCGGCGGTGCCGACCAGTTCGACTGCGGCGTAGGCGAATATCACCCCCGAGGTGACGAGCACCAGCGGCAGCAGGCCGGTCGGCAAGAATCCGCCGTGGTCGGCCCAGAGGCTGGGCCCGGTGTTCCGTCCTTCGATTTTGAAGCGGCCGGCCAGAAATACGATTCCGACGACCAGGAACGTCGTCAGCGCCAACACCTTGATCAGCGCCGCCCAGAACTCGAACTCGCCGAAGGCCTTCACCGAGATCAGATTCACCGACGCAACCAGCAACAGCGCGATCAGCGCGAGCGTCCACTGCGGGATCGCCTGGCACGCGGTCCAATAATGGAAGTAGCTCGCGATCGCGGTGCTGTCCACGATGGCCGCCATCGCCCAGTTCAGGAAGTACATCCAGCCCGCAACGAAGGCCGCCTTTTCCCCGTAGAACTCGCGAGCGTAAGAGACGAACGAGCCCGATGTCGGGCGGTGCAGCACCAGTTCGCCGAGCGCGCGCAGGATCAGGAAGACGAAGCCGCCGCAGATCGCGTAGATCAGGAACAACCCGGGCCCCGCCGATGCGAGTCGTCCTCC
>NZ_JBKQTQ010000086.1:0-8601 GCF_052143115.1 Mycobacterium sp. | reverse complement strand
GCCTACCGTGAGTCGCTTCGAGTCCATCTCGGTGAGCCCTACCGCACCATGCTGGGTCATTTCCGCCACGAGGTCGGCCACTATTACCAGAACATGCTGGTGGAAACCGATCCCGGAGCCACGCGCTACCTTGACGAGTGCCGCGAGATCTTCGGCGATGAGCGCGCCGATTATCAAGACGAGATCGCACGACACTACAAATTCGGTGCGCCGGCGAACTGGGGTGACTTCTACATTTCCGAGTACGCAACGATGCACCCCTGGGAGGATTTTGCCGAGTGCTTCGCCCACTATCTGCACATCACTGGCACCATCGACACCGCCCGGGAGTCCGGACTGATCTTGCATGCCGACAGGGTCCGTTTCTCGGTTCAGGGGGACGTCGTTCCGCTCCCGTCCTACGAGGACGCCCCGATCGAGCGGCTGCTGGAGGACTGGAAGTGGTTGTCGCTGTGCTTCAATCGGGTGAACACCGCCATGGGTAAGAATCCGCTTTACCCATTCGACATCCCGCAGGCGGTGGTCGGCAAGCTGGCGTTCGTACACAAAGTGATTCGCGAGACGGCTCGCACAGCGGCAGCTGGTCACTAGTACCCGGAAGCGACGAGCGCGGGCATGCCAGGCTGAGACAAGGTGCAACAAGGAGAGTCGGATGTGTCGGTGGGTTGCATACCTGGGCGGCTCGATCGCGCCCAGGGAGTTGCTATATGACCCGGAGCGCTCACTTATCGAGCAAAGCCGTAGGCACGCGCCGAACATGGAGATTCCCAACGGGGACGGCACAGGGCTGGGCTGGTATGAGCACCGTGCCGAACCGGCGCTATTTCGCAGCGTCACCCCGGCGTGGGGCGACGAGAATCTTTTGGAACTGGCCACCGAGGTCCGCACCCGACTGTTTCTTGCCCATGTTCGCGCGGGGACTGGGACACCTGTGCAGCAGACCAACTGTCACCCGTTCCGCTACCGCAACTGGCTGTTTGTGCACAACGGACACGTCGGCGGATATCAGCGGTTGCGCCGCGATCTGCTGTTCGCTGTGCGCCCCGACCTGTTCGGCAACATAGCGGGGTCTACCGATTCGGAGCTGCTGTTTCACCTCGCACTCACCTTCGGTCTCACGGATGATCCGATCGCGGGGATCGCCCGGATGGCAGGTTTCGTCGAAACGGCCGCCGCGGCGGCCGGCGTGGATGAACCCGCGCTGCAGATGACGATCGGGATCAGCGACGGCGTGCGCCTGTACGCGGCCCGTTATGCCAGCGGACGGGAAGTGAACACGCTGTTTGTGAGCGAAGACCCGGAGTCAGTGCGCATGCTCTACCCCGACAACGAGCGCCTGATGCACTTCGGTGATGATGCCCGGGTAGTGGTTTCTGAGCCGTTGACCCATCTGCCCGGGGTGTGGCGGGAAGTGCCCGCCGGGACCGCACTGATTATCGGCGAGGACATCGAAGAGCGACCGTTCCAGCCGATTTGAGTGACCGAACTGCGTCTGGCGTACGGTTTTAGGTTGTGGGGCTCTGATGCCGGTAGGCGTCTCGCCGAGGCATGGGAGGCCGCCTTCCGCGTGAGCCCCGACACCACCAAGGCGTACTCGATGGCCGTGAAAGCCCGGCTCACGGGTGACTCGCTTAAGACGCAGATACCTCCGCGGGATAAGCGCCGCGCGGGCCGAGCGCCCCACGATTCCGCCGCGGGGACCAAAGGGGCGCAATCGTAAGGGGAAAGCGGTTTTTGGCCTTAACGGCCGCCACCGCCACCGCCGCCGCGGCCGCCCCCACCCCCACCGCCGAGGATGCGGCCGCCGCCGCCTCCGCCAATGATGATTTTCGTGGTGCTGGTCCGAATCATGGGCACACACTATCGCCGAATCCTCTGTGACCGCAATATGATTCAAAGTAAACACCAGCCCCCGTAAGTGTGAACGAAGGCAGTAATTCCTTTTAACAACGGGTGTTCGCCGTACCGATGCTGAACTTGGATATGCCGCCATCGCGTTGCCGGCCGTACCAAGCAGAGCCGAGCGGGTGTTGGGTGTCGGACATGCTCAAGAGCGCGAAGAGTGAGCGCACGGTACCCCTACAAGCTGGCTCGCGGACAGTATGCGCCATTAGGTCGATAAAACGCGCCCGCGCGCCGGCGAGCTAACCGCGCCGTTATGGCCGAACCGGGCACCCGGCGGCTCGCGTCGCCGTGTCCAGCTAGCAAACAGCCCCTATGGCGATCTCGCCGCGCGGCTTCAACGCGGCGTCCGAAGGCGATCCTCAGCCGCACCGACGGCGGACCGCGACCGTACCGGCTACGGCCCGAAATTTCTCTTGCCAGCGATTTGAGCTATTTCAGCTAACCATTTCGCCTGGTCGCACCGGCGCTGACTAGGGACTCATAATCCGTTGGTCGCGGGTTCGAGCCCCGCCCGCCCCACCGAATAAGGCATGCTTATAGCGAGTTGACGGGAAGCCGCTGAGCTTCTTGGTAGCGCTCGTCGCGGCGTCGGCGCGGCGCATGGCGGACGGTGGCGGCGAGGTCGGGAAACTAGCTAACTTGCGTCGTCGGGCCAAAGTATCAAGACGACCGTTGGAGATCAGCCCGTAGGATTCAGCTCGAAAAGCTCCACGTCGAAGAGTTCCGCGGCATCCGTTCGATGGATCTGGATTTCGGAGCGAAATGGCCGGGCGGCATAGCGCCCACGCCCGGCTCACATCGCTCGGGTGCACCTTGTGCACATCGGTTCTGCTCGTGGCAGGGTGTGCTTAGGAGGTCTTCGTCATGACGTTTGTGCCGGATTCGAGCAGTGCGGCCCTCAGTCAGGTTGAGCGTTTGACGCAGGGCGGAAGCCTTGGGTCAGTAGTGGACATCCTCGCGAACGTCGTTGAGGCGGGGGGGTCGCTTTCCGCAATGTGCACGCTCGCTGCCTTTTATCTCGAACTGGGAGAACATGACAAAGCACTTCGCTACGCCTCGCTCGCGGTGGAAAAGGAACCTTCCTCTGTACCGGCCAGAGATGTCCTTGCGAAGGTGAATGTGGCTTTGGAGGACTATGCCTCCGCGTTGTCAGATTACACCGCTCTTGGCGCCCTCTGTTGCGAACAGCGTCCGATACCGCCCGACAATTATTCAATCCCTGCACACTTCGCCTTGCATAACGTTGAGCAACTTGAGCATATTCTGGCCAGCGGAAATTTTGATCATCAAGCGTTCGACGACGTCTCCACTGAAGAGCTTCATGGCCTGCGGCGCCACCTCGCGGACGTTATCGACGGGGCAAACGGCGAGGCACCTCTGGTATCCGTCCACGGGCCAAGCAGTCGGATCCTCGCCAACCCGCCGTTCGTGAGGGTTTCAGAGAAGAAGCTGCCAAGATACCTCAATACGGGTGTCGACTACAGGCCAATACAACAAGCAATCGTGACCGGCCTGCCGAAGGTACAAGTTATAGATGATTTTCTGACCCCAGAAGGCTTAGATCAGGTGCAAAAATTCTGCTTGGAATCTACAGTCTGGCGTCGCCCATATAAGTCCGGCTATCTGGGCGCCTTTCCTCAAGATGGATTCGTTAGCATCTCACTGTTCGCCATAGCAGAAGAACTTTCAGCAGCACTCGGTGAGGCATTTGCTGGATATCAATTAGCAGACTGGTGGGCGTTCGCGTACGACACCAAACCGCCCGGAACTGATATTCACGGTGACAACGCCGACTTCTCTTTGAACTTATGGATCACCCCCGATTCTGCGAACCTTAACCCGAGCACGGGCGGCCTTGTTTTTTGGGACAAGACGGCACCTAGCGATTGGAGCTATCAGGACTACAACTCTGGAGGAGAACGGGTCAGGCAGTTCCTCCGGGATCAACACGCTGAATCGACCGTCATTCCCTATCGCGCGAACCGGGCAGTCCTCTTTGAGGGACACCTCTTTCATCGAACTGACGACTTCACGTTCACACCCGGATTCGCCAATCGGCGACGCAGCGTGACTATACTTGTTCCGACGCCGCAAGCGGTAATCCGGAGTCACCTAATGCAGTTTACGGTTCGGCGAAGCTGATCTGCGGCACGGGTGGGCCTAATCGTAGATCGGGATCGTCGGTTTTCCCGTCGCCGATGGTGGGATTGGCGGGCTCGGTATTGGTGTCGTCGGCGCCATCGTGACCAGGCCAACAGAGCGGTGAGACTCTGGAGTGTGGCCAGGAGCAGGGCGTCGAAAAGTCGGCGAAATTCGTTGACGGTCAACGCGATCAGACCAGCGGGGGTGGGTGCGGTGTCGCGTTCGATGGCGGTGGCCACCGCCAAGAAGGCATGGGCGAGCATGGCCAGGGTGGTCCAGCGATACCAGGATCGCCAGCGCCGGACCTGGTGCTGATCGAGCCCGGTGAGGCCCTTGGCGGCTTGGAAGGATTCCTCGATGCGCCAGCGCTGACCGGCGACGGTGACCAGGGTGCGCAGCGGCACCGGGCGCTGTGAGTAGCAGCGCAGGTAAGCGTGCTCGCCGGTGGCGTCGTTGCGGCGGATCAGCAAATGATGAACGCCGGTGTCGGCGTCGTCTTCGGCCAGCGCCGAAACCACGCCCACGAGTACAGCCGCGGCCCGTGCGCCCCGGCGCCGGCGGAGTGGCGCTGCCAGGTCCGTGCGGGTATCAGGGCGCGCAGCGCGTCGACGCGGATCGGGCCGGCGTGAGTGGGCACCCGCCGATTCGCCGCGACCGCCAGCACATAGCCCAGACGATGGCCGCGAATGCCGACCCGTAGTCGTGGGTCGGCCCCGTAGACTTCGTCGCCGGCCACCCACGATGCGGGACCTCGGCGGCTACGGCGCGGTCGATCAACGCCGTGGCCAGCGTCGGCTTGGTGGCAAAGGTTCTGTCGTGCCGAGGGATTCGGGCGCCATCGCAGCGATCAGAATCCTCGGCCCACGATCATGGTAGTACAGCGCGCGGTCGATCAGGGCGTGCCCGCGCGGGGCGGCGTAGGTCAAGTACACCGCGACTTGGGAGTTCTCGATACGGCCCGCGGTGCCGGAGTACTGACGCTGCACCCCCACCGAATGCACGCCCTTCTTCACGTCGCCGGTCTCATCAAGGATCAGGACCGCGCTGCGGTCGCCGAAGGCGTCGACGACGTAATCTCGCAAATCATCGCGCACGGCATCGGCGTCCCAGCTGGCCCGCGCCAGAGGATGCTGCAGCCCATCGGGAGTCGCCGCACCGCGGTGCTCAGCAATGGTCCAGCAATTCTTTCTGTCCAGCCCCGAGACCATCCCGGCCATCAGTTCACCGGCATGGCGCAGGGGCTCGTAGCGGGCGAAACGCGGCGCGATCCGATCCAGCACCGCCGAGAACTCCGCCTGCCACCGATCAGGGTCTACGCTATGAGTCGCGGCGACCGCGGCATATTTGGTTGTCTTCACAAACTCTGAACAATGCCGCGGTCACCGCCTTGACCAGCGCAGACACGCCAGAATCAGCAGCCCCGATCTACGGCTGCAGTACTAATGCGAGCGATTCGACATATCGACTCTTGCGGCCACGGTCCCATGCATCTCGCCGCTGGAAGGACGGGCTTACGCGGCGCCCACGGGCGATTCTAGGTCGTGCCGACCTCGGACCGTAGCCGCACCGCGAACGGACTAAAACGGCTCTGGAACAGGCTTTTTGATCCATTTCAGCTAACCGTTTCGCCTGGTCTCGGAGGCGCTGGCTAGGGACTCATAATCCGTTGGTCGCGGGTTCGAGCCCCGCCCGCCCCACTTCAGAGCCCATTTTGTCGGTTCGCCGACGCCAACTCATCGATCATTCATCGTTTACAAGGGCATTGTCAGGGTGATGATCCGTGGTGCGCGCGCCGGGTGCGCATGTCTTAGAATTCTATCCCTGTACAACGCGAAAGGGCGTTGGCCGTATGTCACACATCAAACTCCGTCTGCCTTTGCTGTCGACAATGAGTTCGGCGTGACTCAGACTCAGGAGCGCGCCGACGCCGAACAACCATCGCCGTGGGCGCCGTTACACAATCCCATTTATCGCAACCTGTTCATCGCGTCGTTCGTCTCCAACCTCGGGACGTGGATGCAAAGTGTGGCGGCCCAATGGTTCTTAGTGGAAGAGCACAGCAGCGCCGTCATCGTCGCACTGGTGCAGACGGCGAGTCTCGGCCCGACGCTGCTTTTGGGATTGTTCGCCGGAGCGCTGGCCGACCTGTTCGACCGGCGCCGGTACCTGATATTTATGCAGTCGTATGCAGTGCTAGTGACGCTAGCCCTGGCAGTCCTGACACACCTCGGTCGCCTCGGCCCGACGTCACTATTGATGTTTACCGTGGCCATCGGCTGCGCTTCTGCGCTAGCCGGACCGGCCTGGCAGGCGATTCAGCCCGAGGTAGTCCCGCGCGAGCAGATACCGGCCGCCGCGACTTTGGCCAGCGTCTCGGCAAACGCCTCCCGAGCGATCGGACCGGCAATTGGCGGCATCGCCGTGGCGTTGGTCGGCCCCGCCGCAGTCTTCGCAATCAACGCTGTGTCGTTCGCGGGAATAATCGTTGCCCTAGAAGGGTGGAAGCGACCCAAGCAACTCGCGCCGATCGAACGAGAGCACCTCGGCCAGGCCATCATTAGCGGACTGCTATTCGTTGGTAACGCTCCAATTTTCCGCAGGATCTTGTCGCGCGCAGCCCTTTTCCTATTTCCCGCCTCTGCCCTGTTGGCGCTGTTGCCAATGGCCGCCGCCCACAGATGGCACCTGGGAGCCAGTGGCTATGGTATGGCGCTAGGGGCCATCGGTTTTGGCTCCGTACTGGCTGTGGCGTTTCCCGCACGCTTGCGCTGGAAAGTGTCACACAACGTGCTGCTGGCGGCCTCCGCCGCCGCCTACGGTAGTGCGCCGCTGGCGGTGATCTGGCTACCGTTCGCGGCGGCAATGCCTTTTTTGGTGTTGTCGGGGATGGCCTGGCTGATCACGTTGACGACGTTGAACGCGGCAGCGCAGTTGTCGTTACCGCGATGGGTTATGGCCCGGGGGTTGTCGGTGTATCTGCTGGTCTCCACCGGATCTCAGGCAATTGGCTCCTACATGTGGGGTGCCGTTGCCACCCGGGCGGGACTTGACACCGCGCTGCTCTGGTCGGCGGTGGTGCTGGGCGCTGTTGCGCTGAGCGTGCCCGCACTGCCGTTGCGGCCGTCCACCGGGAAGCTGAGCGTCGAGGTTTCCACTGCCTGGCCGACACCGAGGCTGGTGTTTGAACCATGTCCTAACGATGGACCGGTGCTTGTGGCCGTCCGCTATCGAGTGCCGGCCGAGAACTTCGAAAGCTTCGTCGAGGCAATGAGCGCGGTCAGGCGATCACGGATGCGAACGGGTGGCCACAGTTGGCGGCTGTATCACAGTGTCGGACAACCCGACACGTTCCTCGAAAGGTTCACCGTCGCGTCCTGGAGCGAATTTGAGCGCCAGCGCACCGAGCGTTGGTTGGATCTCGATACTGACGGCGTCGCGAAGGCGATCGGCTATACCGTCGACCACACCCGACGGCACGGGTACTACCTCGCTGTGCGTGTGCACCGATGAGTTTGCACCGTTATCGCGCCCACTACTCGGCCGGTGGTCGGCGCATCGCTTAGGAGAGATGTGGATGCGTCTGCGGCGCAACACTTTCGCTGCGGCGACATGGTCAGAGTCGGAGATCGTTCGGTGTTTTGCGGCCGCCGCCGGCCACCTCAGCGAGGAAGATCGCAGTCTCCGCTGCCTCGCGCTGGCAGAAGAGCACTCGGTTCTCGCGTGTCGGATCGGCCCAATGCTGCATTAGCTTGCGGCTGATCGGGGTGGCCCGCTCGTAGTCGCGTCGTCGCCATCGTTGTACTTCTCGGCGTAGATCGTTTATCAACGTGTTGCGTTCGATGCGTTCGCCAGTGCGGTCGAAGTCGAGGGCCTCCTGTTGGGCTTCCCTGGCCTTTCGTGCCTTTCGTGACTGTGCAATTGGGATGAACGATTCGCTTGGTCGTCGCCCGGGGATCAACTCGCCCGTCGGGCCGTGTGGACCGATCTTGAAGTGAGCCGTCGGTTCGTCAAACGGGCCGTTGAGGATCGGATTGGCGATTGCCTCCGCCACGCCGCTCTCCCGTCATCCACTTGATGGCCATCGGACAGATGGCTTTCCAACGTCGCACTTTGCCATCTATAGATGGTCGACGGGAAGTTTCGGCCTCGCCATTTCTCGACAGCGATTTCGGTCGCTGCCAGTACGGTTGCGGTACGCGCGCGATGCGGCTGCAAAATTGTCCGCGGGGTGCACCTGTGCGCATGCACCGGGTAGGGGTTAGGGTTGCCGCTCCCTGCCGAATTGGCGGGCGGTACCCCGTGCGTACCCCGAACGCCACCGAACCACAGCCGCACCGGCACCGAACTGTGAGAGTGTGCCGAACGTACCGAAAACGCAGGTGTCCTCGGGATTTGGGTCGGCTGACAGGGCCCTTGAGCAGCCCCTATAGACGGTATGAGGGGCTGGGGCCTCGCTCACATGTGAACGTGGGTTGCCGTCAGGAATGTGGTCCTGGCCGGTAGAGCCACAAGATGTGGGAGGCCCCAGTGAGAAATTATCGTACGAGTGTCGGG
>NZ_JBKQTQ010000085.1:0-13582 GCF_052143115.1 Mycobacterium sp. | reverse complement strand
CGTCGCTGTCAACCCACGCCCGGCGGGCTCGCCCGTTCTTCGCTCCCGCCGGCCTGATGGCCGGCTCCCGCTGCGCCCGTGCGGCACCGGCGGCATTTACCGGTCCTATGCGAGCTCGCCCCAGGGCGCTGCGCGCCGGGCTCGCCGGGCCGAAAATCCGCCTCCTGCCTCTCCGCCGGGCTCTTCGGGGTTGACACCGCCACCCCGCCGGTCCCCCACAGCCCAGCGCTGACCGGCGCGAATCAAACACCTTCCCAGAACGGAGAACAGCCATGCCCATAACCGCGGCCGCAACCCACGTCATCCCGGCAGGCCTGATCACCTACAGCACCGTGGTCATCAAAGGCCAACAACACGACGTCGACATCACCGTCCACCACGCCCGCACACCTGATGCGCGGATCGGCATCACCTTCAGCGGCGGGATGCACATGGGGATGTACAACTGCCAGACCTCCCAAGGCCTGCTCGAGGCCTTCATCGCCGCCCGGCAAATGATCCACGTCCCCGCCCAAATCCCCGCCGCCCGTACCGATTCCCAGGACGAGCCCGCCGCGCGGGTCGTGGTCTCCGTCGAATGGACCAGGCGGCCAACCTGCGCCGTCGTCGCCCACTCCGCCCTCAACAAACTCAAGACCGCCCGCATCCACTGGGTCGACCTCTACACCGGTCCCCTCACCTGGCAACTGCGCGACCAGGCCGGCATCCTGTCGATGATCGCGCTGCTCACCCGCGTGCACAAAACCGCCATCGCAGTCTTTGCCGACGGTGAGCAATACAAAGCCGACCCGACCGACCCCGACTACCGCGCGGCCTGACCGCGCCCAGGGCCCGACCAGCTCCCCACCGGGGGCTGGCCGGGCCCCCTTTTCTTCCGCTCGAATGGGGCGCCAGGCGCGCCCCACGCGGTCACGAGCACGCCAGCGCCTGCTACCCCGGCTTCGCCGCCGACACCGACGGCCCAACCGCCGCAATACAGCGCCGCCGACCAGGCGGCCGCTAAGGAACGGGTCTGCCACTGAAGATGTCGTTGAGGGTGACGGTTTGGAGGTTGCGGCTGTGGACGATGTCGAGTAATTGGGGCGGCCATGCCTGCGGCGATCGAGCTGGCCCGCGCCGACGTGCCGGCTGCCGTCGGCCGTACGCGGAAATCTGTCTGAGCTAGCGTTGGCGGCATGTGGACTTGTCCAGCTAAACCGCCGATTGCAGCGGCCTTGTGGAGATAGAACGAAACGGTCAGGACTCGTCACCGATCGACGTTCGTCAGGCGCAGTGTCGCGGCACTGGCGATAATGACCGCAGCTAGTGTCGTGCTCGTGCAGTGCACCGCGGCGCCACCGCCTCCTGCGGCCGGGCCGCCACCCCCTCCCGCGGCTTCGCCGCCTGCCAGCGCGCCGCCCGCACCTGCCGACCCGCCGACCATTGATCCCGTCACTGCCGCCGAACTCGGCGCGAGCTGGCGTCCGGGATGCCGGTGGGACCGGAGCAGCTGCGGCGGGTTGGCGTCGACCACATCGGTTTCGACGGCCAGACGCACCGTGGCCAGTTGATCGTGCACGAAGAACTGGTGTCGCAGGTCATCACAATCTTCGAGCAGCTTTACCAACTGCGGTATCCCATCGAGAAGATCCGTACGGTTGACCAGTATCCGGCCGCTTCCGATGAGCTACAGATGGAAGACAACAACACGTCGGCGTTCAGCTGCCGAGACATCCCGGGAACCGGCCGATGGTCTCAGCACGCCTACGGTCGGGCTATTGACGTCAACCCACTTCTCAATCCGTACATTGGCGCCACGGGCGCATTCCAACCGAAGAATGCGGCGGCATACCTGGACCGCAGCCGCACCGACCCGGGCCTTTTGCATAGCGGCGATCCCGCCGTACACGTCTTCACCGATCGAGGTTGGCAGTGGGGCGGCTACTGGCGGTCTCCCATCGACTACATGCACTTCGAGCGGCCCTGATCGTGCTTCCAACCGCCGAGCAACCGCGGCGGCCCCGATGGTATTGGCGCCCAGCTGTTTTAAACTACGACAGGTCTGATCGGACAGAAGCACTGCGGGAGCTTCGGCGCGTGGTACGGCCCACCGGTGCGCTCGTCCTGTCGCGACAGCATCCCACCGGGGTCTGGCTGCGTCACGGCGGCAACTACTTCGACGTGCGGGTCATCGAAGAAGTCTGGAGCCGCGGTTGGCAGGTGAGGTACTGGCTAGCGCCACTCGAGCGGACCTGCGAAGAATTGCACGAGGCCGGCTTCCTCATCGAGCGATTACACGAACCGCGCCCAACCGCGGCCGCGGCCGACATCGACCGCGACGACTACGAGCGACTGACACGCGAACCGACGGATTCCTTGCGATCAGAGCAGTGCCTGACCCACGTCATCCCTAGCGGGCCAGTTTGCGGGTGTCTGCCGATGACGACCTCACGAACGTGGCTGACATGCGCAGCACACCGCCCGATCCTGTTCACGTAGAACACATGTAACTGACGTCGCTACCTGTGCAGATATGCGAACTACCACGTTCTCTTACAGATAAGCAGTCAACACAACGGCCACCTCGCGGTGGCCCAAATCCGTAGCCCCTCACCATCTCTAGCCGTCAGCAGGTGCCCGAGCGTAACCGGTGAGGACTGCGGCCCGCTCAACCCACGCCGCGGCCCGGCAGCGGCGGCCAAGTGACCTTTCCGGCCCTACCGTGGCCCGCCGCACGGCGCTGCGCGCCCGGCGAGCCCTGAGCCGAAAAGCCGCCTCCCCGCCCCGCGGACTCTTGCGGGGTTGACCGGCCCACCTCACCGGTTCGGCCGCACCTGCACCGACCGGCACATCGACCCGGTCACTAACCGAAAGGGAACATAACCATGGCACACGAGCTCGACATCACCGAGGGTCAAGTCTCCTTCGCCAACTCCCGTACCGACCACTGGCACCGACTCGGCCAATCCGTCGGCCACACCATGACCGCCCGCGAGGCTCTCGAAGCCGCGCACCTGGCGGGCTGGAACGTCCGCAAGATGCCGCTGCAAGTACCCAGGAGCCCGTCCTCGACGACACCGGTGTCACCGCACCGGGCACCGTTGGCCGTGCCCGACTTCTACGCCACCGTGCGCACCAACCCCATCAACGGCAGGCTCGACGTCCTCGGCGTCGTCGGCAGCAAGTACGAGCCCGTCCAAAACGAGGCCTCCTGCGAGCTGCTCGACGCTCTCGTGGACCAAAGCGGCGGAGCGCACTTCGAAACCGCCGGCGCCCTGCGCGATGGGCGAGAAACCTTCGTCACCATGAAGCTCCCCAGCACCATGGTCTTCGATGGCAAAGACGGATCCAAGGACCGCACCGACTTTTACCTGGCGGCCCTCAACTCCCACGACGGTTATCTCCCCCTGCCCAACACCCGCAGGCACCTGTGGATGAAATGCGTTCTGAGGACACACCGCAGCGTTATCAGTCCCTTGTCGGTCACGTCGGTTACGTTTAATTCATGACGCAGCGTTTCGCCGCCGAACGCGCGATCTCGCCCACCGATGGCTCCTCGTCGTTCGTCGTCGTGGACGAGGCGTACGTCCTGCACTCCGAATCGTGTGAATACCTTGCGTCGCTGCGTTTTCGCGACCGATCCGTTAACACCGAGCGCGTCTACGCCGGTCGCCTTGCCCTATTCCTCACTTATTGCGCAGAGAGCCGGCTCGACTGGCAGCGGATCACCGTCAGCGACTTGGCGCATTTCCAGACTTGGTTGATCACTGCGCCGATCGAGCATCGCAGCCCGAGGGCCCAGCAACGGTTGCGATCCAACAAAACTGCAAATGCGATCTTGACCTCGGTCTGCGAATTTTTGCGCTTTGCCTCTACGAGAGGCTGGTATCCGTCGGAACTCGCTGCGCAGATTATCGAACCCAAGTACCTGCGGCGGGGTCCTGTCGGATACGACTTCGGCGAGAACAATCAATTTCGCACCGTCAGATCCCGTGCCCTAAGACTGACGGAGATTGATGATCCTCCCCTATCCCTGACAGCCGATCAGATCGCCGCCGTCATGACGGCCTTACCTCGACTACGGGACAGACTGCTCGTCGCCATCCTTGCCGAATCGGGCATCCGTATCGGTGAAGCACTCGGGCTGCGCCGCGAAGACATGCACTTGCTGGCGTCAAATAACACCTTGGGCTGCCCAATCCGCGGCCCGCATCTCCACGTGCGCCGCCGGGCGAACACCAATGGCTCGCTGGCCAAGAGCCGATTCCCGCGATCCATCCCAGTTACGACCGAACTCGTGAACCTCTACGCCGACTATCAGTTCGAGCGATCTGAGACTACCGAGGGTGACGCCAGCGATTTCGTTTTCGTCAACCTTTACAAGCCGCCGGTCGGCGGACCGCTGCGCTATCACAACGCCAAGAAGCTTTTCGAACGAACTTCTGATGCAGTGGGATTCAGCGTGAGCCCTCACATGTTCCGCCACAGCGCGGCAACGCGATGGCTCGAAGCCGGCACGCCCCGAGATGTGGTCCAGGCCCTGCTGGGCCACGTCTCGCCCGGATCAATGTCGGTCTACTTCCATCCAACTAACGAGACGATGCGAGCAGCAATCGAGCGTTCGCAATTGAGGCCGAGCGGTGCACACCATGAGTGCTGACGCGGCACTCGCGGCGTTCACCCCAAATACGTCTCCCCTGCAAGCAGTTCAGGACGAGTCCGCGTGGCTGACCTGGCTACGCGACCATACCGACCTGCACTGGCGGCCTGGACAATGGGATCCTGAAATCTGGCTGTTCACTTGCTCCCCTGACGACCCGACGACACTGGCGACCTGTTGCGCAGTTGGCAACTGCGTAGCAGTAATCCTGCACGGGACGCTTTGCCAAACCTGCGCGAAAGCGTTCAAGCAGTCAAACCTCGGTGTCGATGAATTTCTCAAGACCTACCGTCGGCCTACGCCGCGACTGACCACCGCGCAACGGTCCAGCCCCGTTCGTTGTGTCGTGGAGGTCAGTGGGCGTCGTTGCCCGAGCAAGGGTGCCATCCGCAATATCTGCGAGGCCCATTACCGGCAGTGGAATAAGCGCTGTCGGCGTCGCCCTTTGATCACTTTCGAACAATGGATGACATCTGGCGAGCTCACCATCCCCGAGGAGCCGCTAGCTGACTGTAGCGTCGCAGCTTGTGGTCGCGAGTCGATGAACGCCACGACGAAAGTCTGCCGCCTGCATTGGTCCCGCTATAAGCGGGACCTCCGGCTCGAGCCTATCGATGAGTGGGTCCGACAACAGTTGCCGCACATTGGTGTTCACCAGTTCATGCTGCTCAACCTTCCAGAGCGGCTGCGGTGGGAGGTTCTCTACGCCGTGCAACAGCGAGCTGCCAGAGGCGGTCGCATTGACCCGCAGAACACCAAAGCCGTCATCCGCATCATGGAGGCAAACCCGAGCATTGCGACAATGAGTAAGGCCGACGTTGACCTGATCGCCCAACGCCATCACACCACAGTCGCCGTACACCTCCACCAGTTTGCGCGCGCACTCCGAAACGCGTACGACGCATGCCTCGGACGTAGCGCGATGGACGCACTCGTTTGGGATCTCGACGATGTCGGCTTCGAACCGCAACCGAGCGGCCGCCGACCGCGCCCCCGCCGACGCAAATGCCTCGACTTCGGCTTAATCACCCAGCCCTGGCTGCGTGATGTGGCGCTCACCTGGTCACGCCAAGAAGCACAGAGCTACCTGATCGTCAAGACCCATCGCGCCGCCATGGTTGCCTCCCAAGCGCTGGAGCAGCGACCCGACCGCGGCCGCGACATGACCGCGTTAGGCAATCGCGACGTCGACGCGATCGCCGAGAGCATCCGCGTCCTTACCCGGGCGGACAACGGCGACCCGTGCCAAACATCCTTCAAGCGACATATTTTCGCGGTCTTCTTCGATCTCATAAATTGGGGACGGCGACAGGGCATGCTCGACGGCCTGCCAGCATCATTCGAACCCTCACGGACGAGAATCCACCTACCAGCCGATCCCGTCATCGAAAATGCTGGCAAGGCAATCCCAGAGACCGTCCAACAGCAGCTCGACGCCCAAACCGATTCCCTCGGGCGCGGCTTCACCCATGGCGTCCTCACGCCCGAGCAGACACACACCATGTTCCTGACTGCATACATCGTGCTCCGTGATACAGGTCGGCGCACCCTCGAAGTCGCCAGCCTCCCAACAGACTGTCTATCCCGGGATGCCACAGGGCCCGTTCTCCTATACGACAATCACAAGGCGCGGCGCTTAGGCAGGCGCCTGCCAATACTCGAGTCGACGGCGAACGCCATCAACGCGTGGAAAGAGATCCGCACGACAATCCCGACATCATCACAGCAATATCTGTTCCCCGGCAGCACCATCAATGAGAAACACCTCAGCAGCAACGGCCTCAGCCACGCGATCCGCACCTGGATACGCGGCCTCCCGTCGCTGCACAGCGGCGAAATCGACCCGAACGGTGACCTATTGCCATTCGACCGAACCAAGATCCACCCCTATGCGTTCCGCCACTCATACGCGCAGCGCCACGCCGACAATGGAACCCCCGTCGACGTTCTGCGGCAGCTCATGGACCACAGATCAATCCAAACCACCGGGGGCTACTACACGATCACCGCCGAACGGAAGAGAACTGCTATCGAAACTGTCGGTAAGTTCACTATCGACAAGAACGGTAGATCTGCTCCCTTAACCGGATCGATGGCATATCAGATGCGTTCTGTTGCAGTACCGTTCGGCAACTGCATCGAACCATCCAACGTCAAAGCTGGCGGCAAAGCTTGCCCTATCCGATTCCAGTGTGCCGGCTGCGGGTTTTATCGCCCTGACCCCTCCTACATTCCAGGCATTGAGGAGCACATCAACTCGCTCGCCGCTGACCGCGAAATAGCCTCGGCCATGGACGCTGCACCATTCGTCGTCGCTAACCTCGACGCACAGATCGACGCGTTCCGAACTGTTCTCGCCACCATGCGAGCCGCCCTGGACCGACTGGACGCCGAGCAACGAGACCAGGTCGAGCGGGCATCCGCCGCGCTCCGGAAAGCGCGCGCCGGTGCCCGACTCCCGCTCGAAGACATCACCCGACGAAAGGAAACGCCATGACACAAGACGCCAAACGGAAACCTGCGGATGTCCTTCGTGACGCACGCCGCCGCGATTCCGACCGCAAGAGGGATCAAGTATTCCGCGCAGTAGATGCGATGAAACGCGAAGGCACACCAATCACTTTCGCCTCCGTTGCGCGATCAGCCAAGGTCTCACAATGGCTCGTCTACGCAGAAGGCGTACGTGAATACATCGTGACCGCCCGGGACGTACAAGCTGCGGAACCGTTAGCCGCCGAGCGCGCAGGCCAAACAGCTAGTGAGACTAGCTTGCGTACCGATCTTGCGCTCGCCAAACAGGACAACCGCCGATTGCGCGTGGAAGTTGATCGACTCAAGTGTGCTCTGCGGGAACGACTCGGTACGCAGCTGGAGGTAGCGTCAGCCCAGTCCTTGCAGCGGCGCATCGATGAGTTGACGCAAGCCAACGACCGGTACCGCAGTGAAAATGCCCGGCTTGCGCTAGACCTCAACGACACGCACCAACGGCTGCAGAAGGCCGAGGATGACCTTGGCGCCGTACGTACAAGCCTTCGCCGGATGATCCGAGAACGCTCCGCCGAGCCGATCATAGTGACGGCAGCCAAGTAGAGCTGACGTACAGAACTGAATCATCCCGGGTTTCGTGCACACCTTCTGTTGAGGGAAGGTTGGCACGATGGCGAGCAGGTACGACGAGAACACCAAGGCGAGGGCGGTGCGGTTGGTCCGCGAGCATGCCGGCGACTACGAGACCGAGTGGGCGGCCGATGAAGGCGATCTCGCCACGGTTGGGGATGAGCGCGGAGACGTTGCGCAAGTGGGTGCGCCAAGCCGAAGTTGACGCCGGTGTGGCGCCGGGCATGACAACCGATGCTGCGCGTGAAATCCGGGATCTACGCCGCAAATGCAAGGAGCTTGAGTCAACGGTCGAAATACTTAAAGCAGCAACAGGTTTCTTCGCGCGGGAGTGCGACCCGCGACACCGCTGATCTGTCAATTCATCGACAAGCACAAGCAGGCTTACGGGGTCGTACCGATCTGTCGGGCGCTGGCCGTCCATGGTGTGCAGATCGCCCCGCGCACCTACTGGGCCCACCGAAGCGCGGCACCGTCGAAGCGGGCGCTGTGGGACACCACCATCACCGAGATCCTGGCCAGCATCTATGAACCAGGCATCGACGGAAAACGCCCGCCGGAATTGTTGTACGGAAGCCTCAAGATGTGGGCGCACCTTCAGCGCCAAGGCATCCCGGTCGCCCGGTGCACGGTGGAGCGGATTATGCGCGCCCACGGCTGGCGCGGGGTGAGCCGAGCAAGGCGCACCCCGCGCACCACCGAGCCGGACCCAACCGCGGCCCGCGCACCCGACCTGGTGCGCCGACGGTGGCGGGTGACGGCACCGAACCGTCTGGTGGTGGCCGACTTCACCTATGTCCCAATGGCCGCCGGGTTCGGCTACACCGCGTTTGTGATCGACGCCTACGCCGGGGTGATCACTGGCTGGGAGTGCTCGCTGCGCAAAGACACCGAGTTCGTTGAGCGCGCGCTGCGAAACGCCGCCGCCTTCCGGGCCCGCGAAGGCCACCCGCTTGACGATGCGATCCATCACTCGGATGCCGGATCGCAATATACCGCAATACATTTCACCGAGGTACTGATGCTGGCCGGGCTGAAGCCATCGGTCGGCACGGTCGGTGACGCCCTAGACAACGGGCTCGCCGAAACGACGATCGGGCTCTACAAGGCCGAGTGCATCCGCGACAGCTCACCGGTTAGGCACGGGCCGATCCGCACCCTGGCCGACCTGGAGCACAGCACCTGCACGTGGGTGGCCTGGTACAACTCGGCCCGGCTGATGCACCGACTCGGCCGACGCCCGCCCACAGAAGCCGAGGCCGACTACTACGCGCGCGTCCACACCAGCAACCACGCCCGGCACCAGTAGGGGTTGGCTTAGCTCATCGCATCGAGTCTGGTGCCCCGGTTGGCCCCCCTTCACCGGGAAAGATCACCGAACCAGTCTTACGGGACGTCGGCACTCCGGTCCGGCTGGGCCTCGGTCGTTCGGCGTGGGCGTGCCGTTTGAGGTTCGGCTATAGGGACAGCCTGCGGAGATGGCTGTCCTTCACCCGCGGTCGATCGGCTTGCCCGTCTGTTGGGGCTCGCGGCCGAGGACGTGCGCGGGCTGGCCGCCTATGGGGGCTGGGAAGGTCGCACCCGGCGTGATCACCGGGCGCTCGTGCTCGCCCGGCTGGGCTGGCGAGCGTCGGGCGCCGGCGATCGCAAGCAGCTCGACGCGTTCCTGCTCGCTCGGGCGCTGGAGCATGACGCGCCCGGTGTGTTGCTCCAGCTCGCATGCGACTGGCTTCGCAATGAACGGATCGTTCGTCCTTCGGTGGACACACTGTCCCGGCGGGTCGCCGCTGCTCGCGACGGGGCAAGGGCGGAGACCTACCACCGGCTGGCACCGCTTCTTGTGCCGCCTCGCCCGTCCAGGCTGGATGAGCTGCTGGATGTCGACACAGAGCTGGGCATGACCCGCCTGGCGTGGCTGCGGCGCGGTGCCACCGCCGCGACCCCGGAGGTGCTCAACGCGGAGCTGGCCAAGCTTGAGTTCCTGCGCGGTCACGCCGCCCATCGACTTGACCTGTCGGCGCTGTCGACCGGTCGACGGCGGATGCTGGCCGAGACCGGACGCCGCTCCACCAATCAGGCGTTGCAACGTGCCGACGTGGACCGGCGGTATCCCATCCTGTTGGCCCCCCTGGCGGAGACCTATGTCGAGGTCCTCGACGAGTTGGTGCAGCTCCTGGATCAAGCGCTGTCGGGTGCGGACTCGCGCGCCCGCTACGAGCTATCCCAACGCGTCGTGGAACGAGCCCGAACGGAGATCGATCGCGGTCGACTACTTGACGAGGTGCTGGACATCCTCGCCGACCCGAATGTGTCCGACGCCGACGCGGGTCGGCTGGTCCGTGCCCGCGTCGGCATGCCGCGACTGCAGGCCGCTCGCCGCCCAGACGCCGAGCGGGAACCGCGTGATCATGGACATTTCGATCTGCTCGCCGCGCGGTACAAGTACCTGCGGACCTTCACCCCGGCGGTCATCGCCCAGCTACCGTTGACCGGCAACATGTCCAGTCCCGAGGTGGCAACGCTCCTGGCCGCCGTTAGCGTGCTGCGTGAACTCAACAGCACCGGCCGCACCGCGGTGCCCGATCACGCCATCACCGAGGCCGCGACGTCGTTCGTGCCGGCCCGCTGGCGCGGTTACCTCGATACGTCCCGCGGCCAAGGCCGCGGAGCCGCCTACCGGCATTACTGGGAACTGAGCGTGCTGTACGGGGTGCAGTCGAGGCTACGGTCCGGCGACGTGTGGGTGCCCGGGTCGCGTCGCTACACCGACCCGACCACGCTGCTCATCCCAGCCGAGAGGTGGGTCGCGCAGCGCGACGACTTCTGCACCGTCACTGGGATAGCTGCTGATTCGGCTCGTCAGTTGCAGCGGCTCGAGGCCGAGCTGCACGCGGCGGTCACCGATCTGGAGCGGGTACTCACAGACCAGGCAAGCGAAGGCTTGGCCCGGTTGGGCGAGGACGGCGATCTGATCGTGTCGCCGCTGGCCGCCGAGCAGCTGCCGGCCGAGGCTGCGGCGCTCGCCGAGGCGGTTGCCGCCCGGCTGCCACAAATTCATCTGCCCGCGTTGCTCATCGAAGTCGACCGCGACACCCAGTTCAGCGAAGGGTTCACCCACGCCGGCGGCGCGCAGCCGCGCAACCCCGACCTCATCCGTAACCTCTACGCCTCGGTGCTCGCCTACGCCTGCAACCTCGGCTACGCCGGGATGGCCGACGCCTCCGGCATCTCCGAAGACACCCTGGCCTGGACCTCGCAGTGGTACCTGCGTCAGGACACACTGCGAGAAGCGAACGCTCGCCTGGTCAACGCTCACCATCGCCATCCGCTCGCTCAGCTGTGGGGCGGGGGAACGCTCTCATCCTCAGACGGGCAACGCTTCCCGCAGCGCGGCCGTAGCCTGACCGCCCGGGCGCTCTCCCGGTACTTCCTCGACGAGGGCACCACCACCTACACCCACGTGTCCTTCCGCGCCGAGTTGCAACAGATGCAACATGGGGAGGGGTGCGCACAGGCGGCGTGAGCTGCACGTCGGGGTGACAGGCGAGCGGTTGACGGCGGTTCAGTCTGCGTGTTCTACCTGGGAATATCAATCGAACCGTAGACAAGCCGCAACGATGTTGTGTTTAATGCAACGCCATGGAGAGGGCTGTCGATCTTCCCGGCGCCGCGCATCTGGTGCTGGTCGATGGGGTGGTTCACCTCGATCCGGAACCGGCGGTGTTCGAGGCGATGCTGACTGGCTGGGCGACCCAGCAGCGCGCCCGGTTCCTGAAGGCCGACTGGACGATCACGCCGAGGCTGGACCTGGTCCGCAGGTTCGCCCGGTTCAGCAACCAGTACCCGTGGCAGTGGGAACCGGCCGAGGCGGAGGCGTTCTTCGCGTCGCTGCCGATCGCGGTGTCGACGGCCCGCAACTACCAGAACGTGATCCGGATGTTCTGCGAGTTCGTCAGCGACGCCCGCTACGGCTGGCCGGCCAAGTGCTTGGAGCTGTTCGGGGCGGCGCCGCAGCAGATCCTGCACGAGGACAACACCATTGCCCACATCGTCGGCTACGAGGGCGATCCGGGACGGCGACCGTTGACCTACGACGAGGTGCAGGCGCTGTTCGACGCCGCCGATGCCCGTGTCGAGGAGATCCGGGCCTTGCATCGCAAGGGCGCGCTGACCGCGATGCGGGACTCGGCGCTTTTGAAGACGGTTTACGCCTTCGGCCTTCGCCGCCAGGAGGCGGTGGGATTGGACGTCACCGATTGGCGGCGCAACCCGAAGGTGCCCGCCTACGGGCGCTTCGGTGCGGTGTTCGTGCGCTTCGGCAAGTCTTCCAACGGCAGCGCCCCGAAACGGCGCACGGTGTTCACCGCCGCTGAATTCGATTGGATCGTACCGACATTGGAGCACTACCTGACCGAGGTGCGGCCGCTGCTGGTCCCGGCCGCGCACCCGGCCATGTGGGTGACCGAGCGCGGAGAGCGGATCTCACGGCGTCGGCTGAACCGGACGTTCGAGATCGTGCGGGATCTGGCCGGGCTGGCGCCCGAGCATGATTTGCATGCGCTGCGCCACTCGTTCGTCACCCACCTCGTTGAGTTTGATTACCCGGAGAAATTCGTCCAGGACCAGTGCGGACACGTCTGGGGCAGCACGACTGCCATTTACACCGGCGTCTCCGACGAGTACCGCAATCGGCTCGTGCAGCGGGCATTGAAAGACCGAGTCGGCGACCTGTGGGAGGACCAGCCGTGACGAAGAAGAAGTGGGGCATCCAGTGGCACCTTCGGCTGCGGATGGCCGAGAAGGGCTACTTCCAGACTTCCGACCTCGTGCCGCTGCTGGCCGCCCGCGGCATCGTGCTGTCGCGCGAGCAGGTGTTCCGGCTGGTCACCCAACCCCCGCAACGACTGTCCATGGACACCCTCGCCGCGTTGTGCGACATCCTCACCTGTCAACCCAACGACCTGATCAAGATCCAGGAAGTCACCGAGAAAGTCACCAAAACCGCAGGCGAGACCAGCAAGCCGGTGCCGCAGGTGCGGCGCACGATGATCCGCCGCCCCGAGGGACTGTGAGCCGAGCCCGCGACCGGCAGCGCGCCGAGCAACGACTCACCGCCCGCGCTGGGGTGACGGCCGTGCTGCGGGCCACGCTGCCCGCCTTGAGTGATGACGATATCTCCGTAGCCTTGGCGATTACGAAGGCCGACAAGGGAATTCCGTTGAACGAGCTGGCCGCGCACCTGTCTGCCTGCCCGAATGCCCTCACCTCCGGTGACCCGCGCTGCCCGAGGGTCGTCGTCCGCTTGGCCCACACACTGCACGCCGCCGGTCACACCGCCGTGGTGCGGCCGGGCTGCGCCGGATGCGGCAAGGTCGGCGACCTGCCGCGATCGGGTCCTGCGGGCCGGTTGTGCCAAATGTGCGCAGCTCGAACCAATTTGCGCACCTGCGCCCGCTGCGGACGGCAGAACACCCGCATCGCGGCCCGCCGGGACGAGGGCGGAATCTGTTTCTCCTGCTACCGCACCGACGCCGAAGTCGTCGAAGAATGCGGGCGCTGCGGTCGCCTCCGGATGCCCGTGACCCGGCGCGACGACGGCACCCCGCTCTGCCTGCGCTGCTGGACACCACCGGTTCGCCGCTGCGACCTCTGCGGTCACGAGCGACCTGCCAGCATCAACGGCCCCAACGAGGTCACCAGCGGAACGCAAACCGTCTTGACTTGACACTGGGCGCAGGTGTGGTGTCGGTTCGCCTTTTGGGTTTGGTGGGCCGGTCGGGTCCGGTGGTGGCGGGTCGAGTGCGATGCGCAGCCGGATCTTGACGT
>NZ_JBKQTQ010000084.1:0-3868 GCF_052143115.1 Mycobacterium sp. | reverse complement strand
ATCGGCAGACACGCCAGGCGTTCCTGCGTACGTTGCGCTCGGTGGTGGATTACCGCGGCCAGGCGGTCAGTGCGCTCGGCAAGATACATGTGAGTGATGGACTACCCACCTTGCTGATTTGGGGTGAACAGGACCGGATCATTCCTGTCGCCCACGGCTACGCCGCTCACGACGCCGTGCCGGGTAGTCGAGTTGAGGTGCTCGCCGCTGTAGGGCACTTCCCGCATGTCGAGTCCCCGACAGCGGTGGTGGACATCCTTGGCGACTTCATCGCCACCACAGGGCGGGATGCCGACCTGACGAATCGCAAAATCTGATCAAAGCCGAGATGCGGTCAAGTGTCGACTGCCAATTCTCTCTCCGGTGTCGGTCCCGACAGCCGCCAGCCTGAAGCGCCGGGGCCCAGGATTCGGGGCGGCCGGCTGCACACAACTCCGTACCTCGGGAATACGCTGTTCGGCGGCGGCAACCGTGCGGCCTGGCGAGGATCGTGGCATCGGGTCGGCTAGCAAGCGAGTCCGCCGGACGCACTTACATTTTGGTGTATCGGGCCATGGCGAAGCTGTACAGGCCATAGGTGATGATTCCCAGGCCGGCGGCGATCAGGAGTGCTGCTCCGTAGGGTTGGGCCCCGAGTGTTTTGAGGGCCCCGTCGAGTCCGGTGGCCGTGTTCGGCTCCGAACGAGCCACAGCGACGACGACCAGCACCCCGGCACCAGCGATAACCAGGCCTTTAGCGATGTAGCCCACCATGCCCAGTCGCCGCACCAGGTCGCTGGAATTGCCCTTGAGGTCGTCGAGAAAGTTGCGGCTGACTCCCTTGTAGACGTGATATCCGCCCACCGCGACGATGATCACGCCGCCGGCGATGAGTGCGATCGTGCCGGCGCCGGTCTGCATCAGGCGTGCGCTCATCGCCGAATTCTGCTGACCGGTGGACTTCCCTGCGCCCCGGGCGAATCCGAACGCAGAGTATGCGAACGCGAAATAGACCACTGCTAACGCGAAGGCCTTAAGCCGGTCCAACAGTTCCGATGATGCGCCTTGGGTTTTCGGGTCGGTCGACCGACCGAGTGCTGTTTCGACGAGGCGCCACAGCCCCATCACCACAAGCGCCACCACGGCAACCCAGATCGCGACGATGCCACCCGGTTTGGCCGCCAACGCCGCTAGCGCGCCGGATTGGTCAGCGGTGCCGGCGCCGACGCCGAGAGCGATCCGGATGGCGAGGTAGCCGATGATCAGGTGCGGCAGGCCGCTCACGACGTACCCGGCGCGGGCGAATCGTTCGAACACGCCGTTTTGGGCGATCTCTGTCCCGGGGGGCGCCGACGTGTGGTCAGGTATTGGGGGCCCTTTCGTACCGGCGGGATGAATCACCGGGCCGCTGTTGCGCGAGGTGTTGGCAGGTGAGGGATTCTCGCACCGCGGCGCTGCTCACGGCGCCGTCGATGATGGCCTCCATGGTGATACGCGCGTAGCCGGCCTCCGCAACGTGCTGGAACCGCCGCCGCCCTGATGCAGCGCCCAACGGGCGTCCGAGGTGCACGGGCTCGGCCATCGCGGTCCAGGCTACGCGCCGGCGGCCGAGGCCTCGGCTATAGGGAGCGAGCATCACTTTTCCGTCGCGAGGATGTGCCTGCCGGCGGGCCCACCATCGACCGGTGTACGTTGGCCCGACCAACGGGTGGCCGCACGATGAACGCTTCCGAGGTGGCAGTCGCGTGTCGCAGCGCGGGGTGTTCAATCGGCACAGTGGTAGTCATCAAGCGGGAACGAACGACCGATCAGATTGCTGATCCTCGGGTGCGGCGACATCTGCGCGGCGATCCGCATCGGTTGACTGCCATCGGCGGTCTTGCCGCGTTGTCCTTGGACGCATTGTCCAGCGTTGCCTACGGTCCCGAAGCGATCGTGCTGGTTTTGGTCGCCGCGGGTACGGCGGCAGTGCGGTTGACCCTGCCGATCGCGATAGCAATCACGGTGCTGCTGTTGGTGTTGGTGGTCTCGTACCGGCAGGTGATCGCGGTCCACCCGAACGGCGGCGGAGCCTACGCGGTGGCCAAAAAGGACCTCGGGCGGACGGTGAGCCTGTTGGCTGCGGCGAGCCTGGTCGTCGACTACGTGTTGACCGTTGCGGTGAGTCTGGCGGCCGGGGCAGCCAGTCTGGGCAGCGTCTTTCCGCTGATGGCCCATCACTTGCTGGGCGTGACGTTGGCAGGGCTTGCCCTGATCACCGCCATCAACCTGATCGGAATCGCCGAGTCGGCCAAGGTGCTGATGGGACCGACGATGGTGTTCGTCGTCAGTATCTTCGCCATCATCATCGTCGGGTTCATCCGTCCGCATCCGGTAGCCGTCATCGGTGCGGATCTGGGCCCCATCCGTGCGACCGAGGGATTGGGGCTGGTGTTGATTCTCAAGGCGTTTTCAGCGGGTTGTTCCTCGCTGACCGGAGTCGAGGCAATCGCCAACGCGGTGCCCCAATTCCGGACGCCCATCGTCAAGCGGGCCCAACACACCGAGGTCGCGTTGGGAGTGTTGCTGGCAGCCATGCTTCTCGGCCTGGCCGCGCTGATCAAGCTGAATCAAGTCACACCGCGCGGCGACGTCACCGTACTCGCGCAGCTGTCGGCGGGAGCATTTGGAACCGGGTGGCCGTTCTATGTGACCAACCTGGCGGTAACTCTGGTGTTGGCTCTCGCGGCGAACACCAGCTTTGGTGGTCTGCCGGTGTTGATGCAGCTGCTGGCCAAGGACCACCGGCTGCCGCACCTGTTCACGCTTCGCGCCGAACGTCCCGTGTACCGCTACGGCGTTGCCGCTTTAGGCATGCTGGCCGCCGCGGTGCTGCTCCTCGTCGGTGCCGAAACCCACCGGTTGTTGCCCGTATTCGCGATCGGCGTCTTTATCGGATTCACGATCAGCCAAACCGGACTGGTGCGGCACTGGCTGCAACAACGCGGTCGCGGCTGGGTGGGCAAGGCCGCACTCAACGGGACCGGAGCGGTACTCACCGCCGTTGCGGGAGTGGTGCTCTTCGCCAGCAAATTCACCGAGGGTGCCTGGCTGCTGCTGCTGCTCGTGCCGGGGCTGATGCTGCTCTTCGCTCGGATCGAACGCTACTACTATCACGTCGCCGAACAGTTGGATCTAGGCCGGCCGCCACCAAAACCCGTTCCGGGACTTTCCGGCAAAGCGGGCGACGCGCTGGTCATCGTGCCGGTCATCACGATCAGCAAGGTCATCGGGCATGCGTTGCAGGTCGCGATGCGGCTTGGCGGCGAAGTGGTCCCGGTGACCGTCGACACCGACCCCGACGCCAACCGTCGGCTCTGCGAGCTCTGGAAACAATGGGACCCCGGGGTTGACCTACGGGTCCTAGCCAGCCCGCACCGCACCCTGGTGGCGCCCACCGTCGGTTTCGTCCGAACGCAAGTCGAGAAGGGACGCTTCGTCGTCGTTTTGCTCGCCTACATCGAACCGAGGCGCCGACGCTACCGAATCCTGCACAACCAACGGGGCCCGCTGCTGGCCACAACAATTCGCGCACGCACCGACGCTATCGTCGCCACGCTTCCGATTCGCTTGGACTGAGCATCTGCCCACCCACTCCCAAGACTGCAGATCTCCGATCGACGTTCGTTGTGGCGGCACCCAAAGATCCGATCCACAGACCTCCGATGTTGGTAACTGTCAAGCAGCCGCTGTCGTGAGTGGCTCAGCAGTCTGAGCAGTATGTGACGGGTATGCCTTGGTGCGGTCGTAGGGCTGGCCGGTGTGGAGGCAGTGGTAGAGCTGGCCAAGCATGCGGTTGTAGAGGTGGCGCAGTGCGGCGGGGTGATGGTCACCGCGCGCTCGGCGGGCC
>NZ_JBKQTQ010000083.1:0-14879 GCF_052143115.1 Mycobacterium sp. | reverse complement strand
CTTACCCGCCCGCCGATAGCGAACCGCGATCGCCCTCGTCACGGCACTGCGCTGCGCCAACGTCAACCCCATCATCCGGCGGTAGCCCAGCCCCACCCCACAGGCCCCCAACGACACGCCGTACGCGAGCATTCACACATGAGGCAACGAAGGAGCTACGCGGGCATATTTGATGAGTCAACGCGTATGGATCTGCCGAGTGACTCAAGTGACAGATGCGACAAGTGCTGCCGCGCCGATCAATCCGGCGTCGCCGCCGAGCGCTGCCGGTACCACCCGCAGGCCGCGGATGAATTCCAGACGCGCGTAGCCGGCCAATGCCTCGTGTAGCGGGTCGAATAGCGTCCGCCCCGACTTGGCCACTCCGCCGCCGATGACAACAAGATCCAGGTCGCACACCGCCGCGACCGAGGCGATCATCGCGGCCAGCGCGGTGGCTCCGCGGCGAAATGCCCGCACCGCCACCGCGTCACCGTTGGCGGCCGCTTCGGCCAGCGCCGCCGCGTCGGCCCCGGGCGGCGCCGCCCAACCGTTGGCCACCGCCCACCGCGTCATCCACGGTCCGGCCGCGATCGTCTCCACGCAGCCGTGGCCGCCGCAGGAGCACGGCTGTCCGTCCAGTTCGACCACGACGTGACCGACATGTCCAGCATTGCCGGTCCGCCCGTGATACGGCGCCCCGTCGAGCACCAGCCCACCGCCCACCCCGGTGGAGACCACCATGCCGAGCAGGAAGTCGACGCCGCGCCCGGCGCCGCGCCAGTGCTCGCCGAGCGCCATGCACACCCCGTCGCCGGCCAGCCGCACCGGCACGCCCGGCACCGCGGCCGCAACCCGGTCCCGCAGCGGAAAGCCACGCCAGGAGGGGATGTTGATCGGGCTGACGGTTCCCGTGGCCAGGTCGATGGGGCCGGCCGACGCGATACCGACCGCGCAGACACCACCCCCGGCGGTTTGTATCGCGTCGGCGATCATCCGGCGAGTCAAAGACCAAACCTCTTCTGCGCCATGGTTCTTCGGCGTCGGCCGGGTAGCGGCCTGCACCAGCTTTCCGGACGAGTCAACGAGGCCGGCGGCGATCTTGGTGCCGCCGATGTCGAGGGTCAGGGTGAGCATGCGGGGCTTCAGTGCCGGTGGGTGTTGTCGGGTTGACGCGGGTCGCCGGGGTGCTCGTATCCGGGTGCCAGCCGCACCAGGTCAGCCCGGCGTTCGTCGAGCCATACCCGGAAGGCTCGGCGCCGCGCCGCCGCCCGCAGGTGGTCGGCGATCGCGGCGCGCACCTGGTGCAGCGGCGGGGCGGCGACGGCCGGGCCACGCCAGCCGTGGCGGTCGGGGCTCGTCGCGGCGAACCGCAGTGGGTTTCGGGCGTGGTAGCCGGCCACGTCGTCGTCGCTGACGTCGACCGCGGCGGTGACGCGGGCGAACACTGCGCGCGCTGAAGGCTCCGCCAGCGCCGCCGCGGCGATGCTGCCGATCTCCAGCCGGGCCGTGGTGTCGGGCAGCAGCTCAGCCTCGCTCGGCGCGTTCCGCGCGGTCACGCCCAGCGCAGCGGCCTCGGCGGCGACTACCCGCTCGGTCACGATCAGTTGGGTCAGCCAGCGACGCAGCTGCCTGCCTTCACTGGTACCGGCCGCCGGCAGCGCAGCCGCCAGCGGGCCGTCGCGCAGCCGCGCTTCGCGCGCGTCGACCTCGTCCATCGGGACCGCAACACCGCCGACCGTCGCGACATTCATCGGACCGTCACCTTCACCGCGGGTGAGTACACCAGCCGGCCGGCGCAACCGACCCGGACCAGCGCCCACCACTGGCCGGGTTCCACCCAGGCCGGCGGGTTCACATCGAACCCGAGCTCGACCGTGCCGCCGGCCGGCAGCTCCGCGCCCCGCGTCGCCGGGCCGATCCACTCCCAGGTCCCCCACGGGCTGATCAGATGGGCCTCCAGACTCAGGTCGGCGCACGCGTCGGTGCCGATAGTGACGGCCAGACGAGCTGAGTCGCCCGCGGCCACCTCGACGTCAGTCGGCCCGTCGACCAGGTACACCGCTCGGCCGTCGTCAGCGCCTCCGACCGAGACCATGCACACGTCTTCGACGACCTGACGCCAGGCGGTTGGGACAGAGCTCTTAGAGGCGCCGGTCACCTGCAGCTGCGCCCGCACCGGATACAGCCCCGGATCGGCACCCGAAGGCACCTTCAGCGTCAGGTCGGCCTCCAGGTGTTGGCCGGGCCGCAGGGTGAATGGCAGCGTGGCCGGGCTGGCCGACCAGCCGGGCGGACACACCAGCGCGACGGCGCCGGCCAGCGGTGCGTCGCAGCTGTCGCTGGCCGCGGTCAACCGCAGCGTCACGTCGGCGCCCGCGGTGGCGGTGAGCCGATGCGGATGCAGGTGGGCCACCGCGGGTAGCCCGCCGAGCGGGGCCGGCCCGCGGTTGTGCAGCCAGTACCGCGCGTACAGCGGCTGGCAGTTCTCGGCCTGCGGAGCCAACTCGGTGTCCCCGCCGTCCAGCAGCTTGGGCAGCTCGAGTCGCGCCAACGCGGTGCCGATCTGGTAGCCGTGCAGCGCGGTGAGCGGGTGGCTGCCCGATCTGAGCCGCGGCTGCTCCAGCAGGTCGGCCGGATGTAGCTCGGACACCGTGCCGAGCGGCGAGCGCACGGCGACATCGGTGTCGCCGCCGCGGGTTTCGACCAGCCGGATGGCCACTCGGCCGGGGTCGACGGGTTGGGCGCTGCCGTGTGCCAGCGGGTTACCCGCCGCCTTGAGCGCACCCAAGTGCACCGCGCCGGCCGGGTCGACCTGCAGCAGCGAACCGGTCGCGGGCAGCCCGCCAACTCGCCCGGGCGCCGTCACGGCCAGCAGCGGGTGGGAGAAATCCGCGCTGCGGGCTGGGATCTCGGCGTGGCGCCAGTCGCCGGCGCCGCAGACCAGCGCGTAGTCGAAAACATGCGTCCAGTGCTGCAGCTGGAAGTTCGAGCCGTCGGGCGCGGTGCGGCGCGGCTCGTCGATCCACACACCGGACGGCCAGCCGGTGCAGGACCGCATCAGCGCGGTGTGCAGGGTGCCGTCGGTTTCGACGGCGAAGCTGGGCACCCCGCGGTTGAGCAGCGCGACGGTAAAGGGCTCGAAGCGCTGCAGGCCCGACGGTGCCTGCTGCCTGACGACGATCTCGGCGTCGACCAGGTCGTCGGCTACCGATGCGATCGCGGGCCCGAGGCCGGCGTCGTCGCGGCTGGCGATCACCAGCACCGGCAGCGCTCGCGGATCCCGCAGGTCCGCACTGGGAACCCAACCGGCCGCCAACGGCGCCGCAGCAGGCACCCAGACCCTGGCCCGGCCGGTGTCGGCGAGCTGCCGCTCGACCTCGACGGTGTAGGCCGGATCGGCGGCGGCCAGCACCGCCTTGGTGAACGCGTTCTGGCCCGGTCCGCCCAACGCGATGCGGGCGTCCGGCAAGTTGGAGTCGACGCCGAGGCGGCCGTACCGCGGCTTGTCGGCACTGCTGCAGGTCGCCGTCACCCCCGCCCGCACCAGCGCGACCACAAGGTCGCGCGCCAGCGGGCCGCTCATCGGCTCGATCGGCGCGACCACCTCGGCCACCGACACCGCACGCACACCGTCTCCGACGCGCACCCGGGCCGCCGAGGACAGCCCGAACCAGCCGTAGGCGGGGTTGTCCAGCGTCCACGGGTGGTCCGCGGTGTCCACCGACCCAGATTCGTTGTGCAGCAATGCGAAACCGCGCCCGACGACGGCGTCGCCGACCTCGCTGACCGGCATGGCGCCCGGCAGCGGGCACGGCCAGCCCAGTCGCAGCAGCTGGTCGGCGTCGGTGAAGTCGTCGATCGTGGTGGCGCAGTCCACCCGGTCAACGCCGTGCCACAGCGTCAGAGTCTGCGTGTAGCTCAGCAGCTCAGCGATTCGGCCCTGCACCACCAGCCGCTGGCCCAGCGCGCTGTGGTAAGCCCGTACCTCCGCTGACGTTTCCGACGAGCTGACCATCGGCCCCTTGGGCAGCAAGTGCCATGGGCCCTCGCCGCCGGTCGGATGCGCTGGGTATTCCTCGTAGACGGCCAACTCGTTGCCGACTCGGTTCTCGGCGGTCAGCTGCCGGCCGCCGTGCACCAGCGACGACACTCCACCGCCGCGGGCCGGGTCGACAACCAGCAGGTAGTGCTCGTTCGTAATCTGATTGCCGCGCAACGGTTTCCAGGTCGTCGAAGTGTCGCCGGCGACCAGCCGGTAGGCCCGCCAACCCAGCGAGGGCACGTCATGCGCCAGCCAGCTGACCGATCGTCCGTCGTGCTCGACAAGCGCGGGCAGCTCGGCGCCGTCGTGGTCCAGCACCCGCACCCCGGTGCCGACCGGAACCTGGAGCCGGACGGTGACGACATCGGTCCGGTTGTGCGCCAATGGATTCCACACCACCGTGTTTACAGGACCGTCCCCGTCCACCGCACTGGACAGCAGGGCCAGCGAGTTGTCTCTGGCCGCGCGGCCGAGCTCCCACGCGTCGCGCCAGCCGGTCAGCAGGTCGAGGTAGACCTGGTCGGATTCCGAGCCGGTGATCGCGTCGTGGTGCGCGCCGTAGGCCAGCTGCACCCAGGCCTTGGCCAGCGCGGCCTGCGGGTAGTCGGCGCCGGCGAGCAGCCCCGCGAACACCGCGAACTTCTCGGCGTCCAAGACGGCGTTCTCGGCGGCCCGGTTCGCCTGTTTGGTGTCGATGAACGACACGTCCTTGCCGGTGTAGATCGGGTTCATGTCCCGGGTTTGCGGCGACGGGACCAGCGCACGGGTGTCCAGTTCGGCGCGGACGGCGGCGAAGAACTCGCTCGGCAGCGCGCACACGAACCGCGGCCAGGTGTAGCGCGAACCCCAATCCCGGTGAATCTCGGTGACCCACTTGTTCGGCGGGGTGTAGTCGGTGCCGACCGGCAGCAGCACGTTGCGGGTCAGCGCGACCTTCTTCAGCTCTTCGAACAGCTGGTAGGCGGCCTGCTCGGCTTCGCCGACCGAGGTCGACTCGTCCATCCACCAGCCCGCCGAGTAGTGCGCGGGCATGTAATGGGTGAGCAGGCCCCGTCCCGATGGCGCGATCCACTCGAACTCGCTGCAGAACTGCATGCCCGCGACGCCGCCCTCATTGTGCATCGGGCCCCACTGGTGGTGCGGTCCGCGAGCCCACGAACTCGACGTCAGCCCGGCGTCGGCGGCCATACCCGGAAACTGCGGATCGTGGCCGAAAACGTCCAGCTGCCATGCGGTCGCCGGGTTGCCGCCGAGCACGTCGCGCTGAAACCCTATGCCTTGCACCAGGTTTCGGATCGTTGTCTCGGGGCTGGTGAGGTTGGTGTTGGGCTCGTTGTAGGTGCCGCCCATGATCTCCACCCGGCCCTCGGCGATCAGCCGCCGCAGGTCGGCGCGGTCTTCGGGGTGGGTGTCCCAGTACGGCTTGAGGTAGTCGACTTCGGCGAGCACGAACTTGTATTCGGGTTCGCGGCGGGCCATCTCCAGATGCGCGTGAACCAGCTCGAAACCGTTGGTCTGCCGGGCCTTTCCGGGCGGGTCCTCGGTCCACAGGCTGGTGTAGCCGCCTTGGGTGTTCCACCACACCGGGTCGTAGTGGAAGTGGCTGATCATGAACATCGTCCACCCGGGCTCGGCGACGGTGAAAGCAAACGGTGTTGCGGTCCCCGCGACGTGCACCTGGGCGGTCCGTCGTTGGCCGATAACCGGGTGCTCGACAGCAACGGGCACCTCGACAGTGCACTGCCCGACGACATGCCCGATTTGGGCCAGCGTCTCCCCGCTAAGGCCATCGCCGTCTACCCGAACCAGTGTGGGCTTCGTGCCGCCGCTGACGGTCACCCGCGCCAGCTGCAGCGGCGCGTCGGGCGGCCCGACGAAAAATTCCGTCGACTCTGCCGAGATCACCCGCATTCCCGCACCCTACGGCCGGAACAGGCGCCGCGCGGCGTCACTGGCGCGGCGTTTTTCGGCTTGGTATGACGGGTTCATGCCCGCTCTCGCCTCGCCCGTGACCGATGAACGTAGCGCCCTGCGCGAGTACCTGGCCTTTCACCAGAGCGCGTTCTTCGCGGTGGCCTATGGCCTCACCGACGAACAGGCTCGCTCACGGCCAACGGTCAGCGCATTGTCAATCGGCGGGCTGATCAAGCACGCCACCGGTATGCAGCGCAGCTGGATGGCCCGGGTCGCCGCGGCGCCGAACGCCCCGCCGCGGGACACCCGCCCGTTCGAAGAGATCTCCAGGGACTTCGCCGACCAGCACGTGATGCGGCCCGACGAGACGCTGGCCGACCTGCTGAGCGGTTACCGGGCCCAGAACGCCGCATCGCTGCATCTGGTGGACACCGCCGACCTGGACGCCGTCGTCCCGGTCCCCCACGACATTCCTTGGTTCCCGAAGAATCTCGAGGCGTGGTCGGTGCGATGGGTGATCCTGCATGTGATCAACGAGCTGGCCCGGCACTCCGGGCATGCCGACATCATCAGGGAGAGCATCGACGGCGCCACCATGTACGAGCTCCTCGCCGGTCTGGAGGGCTGGGAGATCGCGGGCTGGGTAACGCCCTGGAAGCCTCAGCAAGAACCGACGAAGAATGCTGACTCGTAGCGGCCTCGCCCGCCGCGACACGGCGCAGGGTGCCGTCGAGCTCTATTACGAAGACCTCGGCGACCCGGCCGGCCCGCCGGTGCTGCTGATCATGGGGCTCGGCGCCCAGCTGCCGATGTGGCCGGACGGCTTCTGCGCTCAGCTCGTCGACGCGGGGTATCGGGTGATCCGGTTCGACCACCGCGACACCGGGCTGTCGGCCAAGATGCACGGGATGCGGGCCGAGGGCGCGGTCTATCGGCGGGTATGGCGCTATCTGCTGGGCCGCGCCAGCCCGGTGCCCTACACGCTGCTCGACATGACGCGCGATGTGGTCGCGCTGCTCGATCACCTCGGCAACGCCCGGGCACACGTCGTCGGCGCCTCGATGGGCGGGATGATCGCCCAGATCCTGGCCGGCACCGAACCGCAGCGGGTGGCATCGCTGGGCATCATCATGTCCACCACTGGCAAACCGTTCTCCCGGTTGCCGGCGTGGCGAGTGATCCGGCTGGCGTTCGGCGGTCCCGGCGACAACGCCTCCGACGAGGACAAACTGGCCTTCGAGGTACGCAATGTCGCGGTGTTCAACGGCCCCAACTTCTTGCCGCCCGAGGCTGAGCTCCGCGAGCGCGTCCGGCAGCTCGCCGAGCGGTCCAGCTATCCGCCCGGCATGCTGCGCCAGTTCGACGCCGTGCTGGGCACCGGCAGCCTGCTGGCCTACAGCAAGGCGATCACCGCGCCGACGGTGGTGCTGCACGGTTCGCGCGACCCCATGGTGCGGCCGCGCAACGGCCGCGGGGTCGCCGCGGCCATCCCGGGCGCCCGGTTCGTCGTCGTCGACGGCATGGGCCACGACCTCCCCGAACCGGTGTGGCGCCCGATCGTCGAAACCCTCACCGAGAACTTTGCCCGCGCCCGCGCCCGGTGAGCGGGCTCACAGGAATTGGGACTTGACACCACCGGTTTGGCAGACTGCACAAATGAGTTCCAACAACCACCGCGAGGTAGCCAGGCTTGATCGGGTGCCGTTGCCGGTCGAGGCGGCCCGCATCGGCGTGACCGGTTGGCAGCTCACCCGCACCGCCGCGCGGGTCATCACCAAGCTGCCGACCAAGGGTCCGATGCAGCAAAAGGTGATCAAGCAGATCCCTCAGACCTTCTCCGACCTGGGCCCCACCTACGTCAAATTCGGGCAGATCATCGCGTCCAGCCCGGGCGCATTCGGCGAACAGCTGTCGCGTGAATTCCGCGGCCTGCTCGACAGCGTGCCACCGGCAGACAAAGACCAGGTGCACAAGCTGTTCGCCGACGAGCTCGGCGCCGACCCGTCGGAGCTGTTCGCCAGCTTCGACGAAGAGCCGTTCGCGTCCGCGTCCATCGCCCAGGTGCACTACGCGACCCTGAAGACCGGCGAGGACGTCGTCGTCAAAATCCAGCGGCCGGGCATCCGTCGCAGGGTGGCCGCCGACCTGCAGATCCTCAAGCGCTTCGCGCAGACCGTGGAGCTGGCCAAACTGGGCCGCCGGCTGTCCGCCCAAGACGTCGTCGCCGACTTCGCCGACAACCTGGCCGAGGAGCTGGACTTCCGCCTCGAGGCGCAGTCGATGGACGCCTGGATCTCCCACCTGCACGCGTCACCACTGGGCAAGAACATCCGGGTGCCGGAGGTGCACTGGAAGTTCACTACCGAGCGGGTGCTGACCATGGAACGGGTGCAAGGCATCCGCATCGACAACGTCGCCGAAATCCGCAAGGCCGGGTTCGACGGCACCGAGCTGGTCAAAGCGCTGGTGTTCTCCCTGTTCGAGGGCGGGCTGCGGCACGGCCTGTTCCACGGCGACCTGCACGCCGGCAACCTGTACGTCGACGACGAGGGCCGCATCGTGTTCTTCGACTTCGGCATCATGGGCCGCATCGATCCGCGCACCCGCTGGCTGCTGCGCGAACTGGTCTACGCGCTGCTGGTCAAGAAGGACCACGCCGCGGCCGGCAAGATCGTCGTGTTGATGGGCGCCGTCGGCACCATGAAGCCCGAAGCCCAAGCCGCCAAGGACCTGGAGAAGTTCGCCACCCCGCTGACCATGCAGTCGCTGGGCGACATGTCCTACGCCGACATCGGAAAGCAGCTCTCGACGCTGGCCGACGCCTACGACGTCAAGCTGCCACGCGAGCTGGTGCTGATCGGTAAGCAGTTCCTCTACGTCGAGCGGTATATGAAGCTGCTGGCGCCGAGCTGGCAGATGATGTCCGACCCGCAGCTCACCGGGTACTTCGCCAACTTCATGGTCGAGGTCAGCCGCGAGCACCAATCCGACGCTGAGGTTTAGGGAGGTCTGGCCCCTGTGGAAATCCGAAGCGGCACAACACGTTCCGGCGACCTGGATATTTACTACGAGGACATGGGCGACCCGAACGACCCGGCTGTGCTGTTGATCATGGGGCTGGGCTCGCAGCTGCTGCTGTGGCGCGACGGGTTCTGCGACAAGCTGGTCGCAGAAGGCCTGCGGGTGATCCGCTACGACAACCGTGATGTCGGCCTGTCCGGAAAGACGAAGCGGGGGCATTCCGAGGGGCCGCTGATCCCGCGGATGCTCAAGTTCTGGGTGGGGATGCCCGGCAAGGCCGACTACACGCTCGAGGACATGGCCGACGACGGGGCCGCGGTGCTCGATCACCTTGGGATCGACCGGGCGCACATCGTCGGCGCCTCGATGGGCGGCATGATCGCCCAGGTCTTCGCCGCACGGTTACACGCGCGGACGCGGTCACTCGCGGTGATCTTCTCCAGCAACAACCAGCCGTTCTTGCCGCCGCCGGCCCCCCGCGCCCTGTTCGCGGTCCTCAACGGCCCGCCGCCGGGTTCGCCGCTCGACGTGATCGCCGACAACGCCGTGCGGGTCTGGGGAATCATCGGCAGTCCCCGCTATCCGGCGCCCCAACAGCGGATCCGCGCCGAAACGATCGAGGCCTACGAACGCTGCTACTACCCGTGGGGCGTCGCCCGGCATTTCGGCGCGATCATCGCCAGCGGCAGCCTGCTCCGCTACGACCGGCAGATCACCACGCCCACCGTGGTCCTGCACGGCCGCGCCGACAAGTTGCAGCGGCCGTTCGGCGGCCGGGCGGTTGCCCGCGCGGTCCGGGGCGCCCGTCTGGTCTTGATCGACGGCATGGGCCACGACCTGCCCGAGCAGCTGTGGGATCGCATCACCGGCGAGCTGACGGCCACGTTTGCCCAGGGCTGACCACCCGGCCGCGGGCTGTCCGATTGGGTCTGACCAGGTCGATCGATTACCATGGCTGGCGGATGACGGGGGGGCGGATAGTCACACTCGATCTGGGGTGGACACCGTGAAAACCAGAAAGGCGCACGCCAGCATGGCGGGAAAACTCAGGCCGCATTTCGAGGACGTCCAGGCCCACTACGACCTGTCTGACGACTTCTTCCGGCTCTTCCTCGACCCGAGCCAGACCTACAGCTGCGCCTACTTCGAGCGTGACGACATGACGCTGCAAGAGGCTCAGCAGGCCAAAGTCGACCTGGCGCTGGGCAAGTTGGGCCTGCAGCCGGGGATGACGCTGCTCGACGTGGGCTGCGGCTGGGGCAGCACGATGCGCCGCGCGATCGAGAAGTACGACGTGAACGTCGTCGGCCTGACCCTGAGCAAGAACCAGGCCGCGCACGTGCAGAAGATGTTCGACGAGCTGGACAGCCCGCGGACCAAGCGGATCCTGCTGGAGGGCTGGGAGCAGTTCGACGAGCCGGTGGACCGGATCGTGTCGATCGGCGCGTTCGAGCACTTCGGCCACGACCGCTACGACGACTTCTTCAAAATGGCCTACGAAGCCCTGCCCGACGACGGGGTGATGTTGCTCCACACGATCACCGGCCTGACCCCCACGCAGATGACTGAACGCGGCATGCCGCTTACCTTCGAGCTGGCCCGGTTCATGAAGTTCATCGTCACCGAGATCTTCCCGGGCGGCCGGTTGCCGTCGATCGAGAAGGTGGAGGATCACTCGTCAAAGGCCGGCTTCACGCTGACCCGCAGGCAGTCGCTGCAGCCGCACTACGCCAAGACCCTCGACCACTGGGCCGCGGCGTTGGAGGCGCGCAAGAGCGAAGCCATTGAGATGCAGTCCGAAGAGGTCTACGAGCGTTACATGCACTATTTGACCGGATGCGCCAAGGGATTCCGGGTCGGATACATCGACGTCAACCAATTCACACTGGAGAAATAGCCTCCAGCCGAGCTAAAGAAAACCAGGGAGGTCTGTCCAAGTATTTGGACGTATGCCGGGTATTGTGCTTGCACTACGCGATAACGTGCACAGTCGGCGAGCACGCCACTCGGTTGAGGCAAGACCCCAAGCACTAGGAAGGGCGACAAAACGCTGATGCCTGACAAGCCAGCCACTCCGACGAAGATGCGGGTGCACTTCGAGGACATCCAGGCGCACTACGACCTCTCCGACGATTTCTTCGGCCTGTTCCAGGACCCAACTCGGACCTACAGCTGCGCCTACTTCGAGCCACCCGACCTCACACTCGAGCAAGCCCAGATCGCCAAAGTCGACCTGAACCTGGACCAGCTGGACCTGCAGCCCGGCATGACGCTGCTGGACGTCGGCTGCGGTTGGGGCGAGACCATGAAACGCGCGATCGAGAAATACGACGTCAACGTCATCGGCCTGACCCTGTCGAAGAACCAGCGCGCCCACTCCCAGCAGCTACTGGACAGCATCGACACCAACCGCTCACATCAGGTCCTGCTGTACGGCTGGGAGGAATTCAGCGACCCGGTCGACCGGATTGTCTCGATCGAGGCCTTCGAGCACTTCGGCTTCGAGCGTTACGACCACTTCTTCAAGAACTGTTTCAACATCATGCCCGACGACGGGCGGATGACCGTGCAGAGCAGCGTCACCTATCACCCCTACGACCTGAACGCGCGCGGCAAGAAGCTGACCTTCGAGACGGCGCGGTTCATCAAGTTCATCCTCACCGAGATCTTCCCGGGCGGTCGCCTGCCGTCCACCGACATGATGGTGGCGCACGGGGAGAAGGGCGGCTTCGTCGTTCCCGAGGTGCTTTCGCTGCGGCCGCACTACATCAAGACGCTGCGGATCTGGGGCGATGCGCTGGAGGCCAACAAAGACAAGGCCATCGAGATCACCTCCGAAGAGGTCTACGAGCGCTACATGAAGTACCTTCGCGGCGCCGAGTACTACTTCAACGACGACATGCTGGACGTCAGTCTGGTCACCTACCTCAAGCCCGGCGCCGCGGCTTGATCTTTTTCCGCATTTCCTAGCGCCTGCTGTCGGATTGTGGCTGCGCCGTTCGTCGGACAGGTAGAGAGTGGAACACAGGGTTCCGCTCACTACCGGAGGTGAACACAATGCAGTACTTAGCTTTGTTGATCAGCCAGGAGCGCGACCTCACGCCCGACCAGGGGGCCACCGAGATGGCGGCCTACCAGAATTTCCACGCCAAAGCGGCGTCGGCGATCCGCGGCGGTGACGCGCTGTTGCCCGCGGCGACCGGTGTGCGCATCTCCGGCGGCCCGGACGCGCCGACGATCACCGACGGCCCGTTCGCCGAGGCCGCCGAGGTCGCCGGCGGCTATTACGTGTTCGAAGCCGAAAACCTCGACGACGCATTGGCGTTGGCCCGCGATATTCCTGCCGCCAAATACGGCGCCATCGAAGTTCGGCCGATCTACCACACCGTCGATCCCGATTGGTCGCGCTCCGACGGCCAGTGGCTTGCGCTGCTGCTGGAGCCACCGGCATCGGCCAATGTCCCCGGCACGCCGGAGTGGGAGGCGGAAGCAGCGCGGCACGGTGAATTCGCCTCTGTCGCAGGCGATCACATCGTCGGCGGGGCCGCATTGCACGAGCCGGCGACGGCGACCACGGTGCGCGTCCGCGACGGCGAGGTGCTGTTGACCGACGGGCCCTACCCGGAAGCAGCCGAGATCGCCACCGGCTTCTATGTGCTGACCGCCGGCGACCGCGACGAGGCGGTCAAGCTGGCCGCGATGATCCCTGCCGGCGCGGTGCAGCTGCGCCAGTTGGCGGGAGTCTCCGGCCTGTAGAGCATGGCTGACCTGGACGGCGTCTTCCGGCGCGAGTGGGGCCCGGCCGTGGCCACGCTGGCCCGGTGGTCGGGCGATCTCAGCGTCGCCGAGGACGCCGTCCAGGAAGCCTTCGCCGAGGCGCTGCGGGTTTGGCCACGCGACGGCGTGCCGGACAACCCCGCCGCGTGGGTGCTGACTGTGGCACGCAACCGCGCCCGCGACCGGCTGCGCCGCGAATCGGTGCGTCCCGGAAAGGAATTGGCGGCTATGAAAGGGTACGTGGAGAACATCCGGGCGCGCACCGATCACGTCGAACCGCATCCCGTTCGCGATGACGAACTGCGGATGATGTTCACCTGCGCCCACCCGGCCCTCGACCGAGTATCGCAGCTCGCGCTGACCCTGCGGCTGGTTTCCGGGTTGACCGTGGCGGAGATCGCCCGCGCACTGCTGCAGACCGAAGCCGCGGTGGGCCAGCGAATCACCCGCGCCAAGAACAAGATCCGCCACGCCAATATCCCGCTGCGGGTGCCGCCCGCCGAGTTGCTCCCCGAACGCACACCGCATGTGCTCAGTTGCATCTACTCGGTGTTCACCGAAGGTTACTGGTCGACGGCGGGCCCGTCGGCGATTCGCGACGAGCTGTGCGACGAAGGGGTCCGACTGGCCGGCGAGTTGTGCACCCTGATGCCGACTGAACTGGAGGCGCACGCGCTGGCCGCCCTTGTGCTGCTGCATGATTCGCGACGGACAACCCGGGTCGACGCCGCTGGCGCGCTGGTGCCGCTCGAAGAGCAGGACCGTCGCCGCTGGCACCGCGGCCGGATCGCGCGCGGCCTCGATCGGCTGCGGGCGGCCCACGGTTCGACCGGCCCGTATCTGCCGCAGGCGGTGATCGCCGCAATGCACGCGACGGCGCCATCGTGGGAACAGACCGACTGGCGCGGTATCTGTGCGGCCTACGACACCCTGTTGGCGATGACCGATTCGCCGGTGGTGCGGGCGAATCGGGCTCTGGCGGTTGGTTTCCGCGACGGCCCGGACGCCGGACTGGCCGCGTTGGAGAAGGTGGCACATGATCCGCGGCTGGCGCGGTCCAACCTGGTCGCATCGGTGCGCGCCGACTTGCTGCGGCGGGCGGGGCGACGCGACGATGCCGTCACCTGGTATCGAACGGCGTTGGCGTCCAATGGTTCCGAGCCGGGCCGCGACTACCTGCGCCGCCGCATCGCCGAATGCGGCGGGTAGCCGCTAATGCCGAGCAGACGTAAAAGCTCCCGACACGCCGACCGAAAATGGGCTTTTGCGTCTGCTCGCGCGAGAAGACCTTACGCCTCGGCGAAGTTGCGGGTGATCGACGGGTCGACCGGGGTACCCGGGCCGGTGGTCGTCGACGCGGTGATCTTCTTCAGGTAGCAACCTTTCGACGACGACGGCTTGTGCCGCAGCACCTCGTCGATCGCCACGCCGTAGTTCTCCGCGAGCTGCTTCTCGTCGAACGACGCCTTTCCGATGACCATGCGGCAGGTTGATCGTGCCGCAGACCATCTGGTCGGCTTTGCGCGGATCAACACCGAGCCGGATAGCCACCTCCACGGTCGAGTCCTGTTTGGTCGACGACGTCTCCTTGGCCAGCTTACCCCCTTGCAGCGGCGTGTAGAGGTTGGAGCGGTCCGCCTTCTCGGCGGCGGCGCGATATGCCTTGCCATTCTTGCTCATTCGATAATCCAATCTGATGTTGGGTTGTGGTTGATGAAGCGGGCCGAAGCTGGCCCTCCCGCTCTTCTTCAATTGTCGGACGAAAACTATTCGACCGTGATCCCCATCGACCGGGCAGTGCCGGCGATGATCTTGGCGGCGGCGTCGATGTCGTTGGCGTTGAGGTCGGCCTTCTTGCCGAACGCTGGGTCCATTTGAGGACTACCAACCCCTCGACGACAGACGCTGGAACCGTCGGATCGGAGGTCACCTGAACCTCACCGATCCACAGACCTCCGATGTTGGTAACTGTCAAGCAGCCGCTGTCGTGAGTGGCTCAGCAGTCTCAGCAGTATCTGACGGGTATGCCTTGGTGCGGTCGTAGGGCTGGCCGGTGTGGAGGCAGTGGTAGAGCTGGCCAAGCATGCGGTTGTAGAGGTGGCGCAGTGCGGCGGGGTGATGGTCACCGCGCGCTCGGCGGGCC
>NZ_JBKQTQ010000082.1:0-24823 GCF_052143115.1 Mycobacterium sp. | reverse complement strand
CTCTTCTCACGGGTGTGTCTGCGGTGGTCAACAACCAGCTGCTCGTCGTCGGGCCAGATTACGCGTACAAATTCAACACAACTGGTTGGGGATGGGTGCACATCGCGCTGGGAATTCTGTTGATTGTCGTCGCCTTTGGGCTTTTCTGGGGCACAACGTGGGCGCGGGTAATGGGGATTATCATTGCGTGCCTCGGAATCGTAGTCATGTTCCTTTGGCTTCCCTACTACCCGGTGTGGTCTATTGTGCTGATCGCACTTAACGCCCTCGTCATCTGGGCCATCGCGACGTGGGATGTATCGCGGTCGCGCCACGAGCCGTGAATGTGTGACGGTCAAGCCCTGCCAGTTTGCGGATGTGACGGTAACCTGGTATCGCGGCTGGCCGGCCGGGCGGTCGCCGAAATCGCGGCGATTTCGGCCGAATACGATTGGCACCGCGATCCGTACCAGCCGATCTTCTATCCGCAGCAAGCCAACGTTCCGGACACCGATTAACGGGGGCGCCGCCCCGGATTGGGGGTAGGAGTTTCCCGCAGGCGACCCGGCCGATGTAGACGCAACCGAGTCGGCCAAGTCGGCCGGGGTAAGGGTCTGGCCGACGTCAGGAAAGTCGGACCCACGGCTCATATGTTTGAGACACCCTGGGTGCCTGGCACCGCTCAGGTTGGTTCCGTGGAGCGGCGAACCGTGCGAGCAGGCGAAGGTGGATGGCACATGGATGGCACACGGCATGTCAGTCTAGGCAGAAATAGCCTCTGAACTGCTAAAACACTTGTGCCCCCGGCAGGATTCGAACCTGCGGCCTTCTGCTCCGGAGGCAGACGCTCTATCCCCTGAGCTACGGGGGCGCACGCGCGAGATGGTGCGCCAACGGGCCACGACAGACTAACGCATTACGGCAGCCTGCTGAGCACCGGAATGGATTCGAGGCCTGAGGACCTCAGCCAATAGGATGGCCTGCGTGAACCCCGCCGACCTGGCCGAGCTGCTCAAGGCCACCGCAACCGCGGTGCTGACCGAGCATGAGCTCGACACCGCCGCGCTGCCGCCGACGGTCACCGTCGAGCGGCCGCGCAACCCCGAGCACGGCGACTACGCCAGCAACCTGGCGATGCAGCTCGGCAAAAAGGTCGGCGTCAACCCGCGCGAGCTGGCCGGATGGCTGGCCGAGGCACTGGCAGAGGCTGACGACATCGCGTCGGCGGAGGTGGCCGGACCCGGCTTCATCAACCTGCGCCTGGACGCGTCGGCGCACGGCGCCATTATCAACAACGTCATCGACGCCGGCCACACCTACGGCAACTCTGATGACCAGGCCGGACACAAGATCAACCTGGAATTCGTCTCGGCCAATCCGACCGGGCCGATCCACATCGGTGGCACCCGCTGGGCCGCGGTCGGCGACGCACTGGGCCGGCTGCTGTCGACGCAGGGCGCCGACGTGGTACGCGAGTACTACTTCAACGACCACGGCGCCCAAATCGACCGGTTCACCAACTCGCTGATCGCCGCGGCCAAAGGCGAGCCCACTCCGGAAGATGGCTACGCCGGCAGCTACATCGCCGACATCGCCGCGCAGGTCTTAAAGGAAGCGCCCGATGCGCTGAGCCAGCCCGCCGCGGAGCAGCACGAGACGTTCCGGAGGATCGGCGTCGACTTGATGTTCGCGCACATCAAGTCATCGCTGCACGAGTTCGGCACCGACTTCGACGTCTACACCCACGAAGAGTCGATGCACACCAGCGGTCGTGTCGAGCAGGCGATCGCCCGGCTTCGCGAGAACGGCAACATCTACGAGAAGGACGGCGCAACCTGGTTGCGCACCAGCGCTTTTGGTGACGACAAGGACCGCGTCGTGATCAAGAGCGACGGCAAACCCGCCTACATCGCCGGTGATCTCGCCTATTACCTGGACAAGCGGCAACGCGGCTTCGACCTGTGCATCTACATGCTCGGCGCCGACCACCACGGCTACATCTCCCGGCTGAAGGCCGCCGCAGCCGCGTTCGGCGACGACCCGGCCACCGTCGAGGTGCTCATCGGCCAGATGGTCAACCTGGTCCGCGACGGCCAGCCGGTGAAGATGAGCAAACGGGCCGGCACCGTGATCACGCTCGACGACCTGGTCGAGGCGATCGGCGTGGATGCCGCCCGCTACAGCCTGATCCGCTCATCGGTAGACACTCCGATCGACATCGACCTGGCGCTATGGTCGTCGGCGTCCAACGAAAACCCGGTCTACTATGTGCAATACGCGCATGCCCGGCTCTCCGCATTGGCCCGCAACGCCGCCGAACTCGGCCTGATCCCCGACACCAGCCACCTCGAGCTGCTCACCCACGACAAGGAGGGCACGCTGGTCCGTGGTCTCGGCGAGTTCCCACGGGTGCTGAAAACCGCTGCGTCACTGCGTGAACCGCACCGAGTGTGCCGCTACCTGGAAGACCTCGCCGGCGACTACCACCGGTTCTATGACTCGTGCCGGGTGTTGCCGCAGGGCGACGAACAACCCAACCAGCTGCACACCGCGCGACTGGCCCTGTGTCAGGCGACCCGCCAAGTCATCGCCAATGGGTTGGCCATCCTGGGTGTCCGCGCACCGGAGCGGATGTGAGCGCGCATCCCGCTGGTCCGCGGCACGCCGAAGGGTTCCATCACTCCGGCGTTCCACCGCGACCCGCGACGGCAGACGAACTCCTGGAGCTGGCACCAAACGTATGGCCGCACAACGCGGTCCGCGGTGACGACGGAGTCGTCAGTATCGCCGGTGTCACGCTGAGCTGGCTGGCGCAGGAGTACGGCACGCCACTCTTCGTCGTCGACGAAGCGGATTTCCGGTCGCGGTGCCGCGAGATCGCAGCGGCATTCGGCGGTGGTGCGAACGTGCACTACGCCGCCAAGGCCTTCCTGTGCAGCGAAATAGCGCGGTGGATCGACGAGGAAGGCCTCTCGCTGGACGTCTGCACCGGCGGCGAGCTGGCGGTCGCGCTGCACGCCAACTTCCCCCCTGAGCGGATTGCGCTGCACGGCAACAACAAATCAGTCGCCGAGCTGACCGCGGCGGTCAAGGCCGGCGTCGGTCATGTCGTGGTCGACTCGATGACCGAGATCGAGCGCCTTGATGCCGTCGCCGGTGAGGCCGGTGTCGTTCAGGATGTGCTGGTCCGCGTCACCGTCGGCGTCGAGGCCCACACCCACGAGTTCATCTCCACCGCCCACGAAGACCAGAAGTTCGGGCTGTCGCTGGCCAACGGCGCGGCGATGGCCGCGGTTCGACGGGTATTCGCCACCGATCACCTCCGATTGGTGGGCCTGCACAGCCACATCGGGTCGCAGATCTTCGACGTCGGCGGCTTCGAGCTTGCCGCGCACCGGGTGATCGGCCTGCTGCGCGATGTCGTCGCCCAGTTCGGGGTCGACAAGACCGCACAGATTTCCACCGTCGATCTCGGTGGCGGCCTGGGCATCTCGTATTTACCGAACGACGATCCACCGCCGGTGCGCGAACTCGCCGACAAGCTCGGGTCCATCGTGCGCAATGAATCCGCGGCCGTGGGGTTGCCGGTTCCCCGGCTGGTCGTTGAGCCAGGTCGGGCCATCGCCGGGCCGGGGACCATCACGCTGTATGAGGTTGGCACCGTCAAGGATGTCGGGGTGAGCGCGACAGCGCATCGCCGTTACGTCAGCGTGGACGGCGGGATGAGCGACAACATTCGGACTTCACTGTACGGGGCGGAATACGACGTTCGACTGGTCTCCCGGGCCACCGATGCGGCTCCGACGCTGGCCCGTGTCGTGGGGAAGCACTGCGAGAGTGGCGATATCGTCGTCAGGGACACCTGGGTGCCCGACGACATTGCGCCGGGCGACCTGGTCGCGGTCGCAGCCACCGGTGCGTACTGCTACTCGCTGTCGAGCCGCTACAACCTGATCGGCCGCCCCGCGGTGGTGGCTGTGCGCGGTGGGCAGGCCCGTCTGATCCTGCGCAGGGAGACCGTCGACGATCTACTGAGTCTGGAAGTGAGGTGAAGGCGTGAACGGTGATGAAAAGCCGGTCGGCGTAGCGGTATTGGGACTGGGCAATGTGGGCAGCGAGGTTGTTCGCATCATCGAGGACAGTGCCGACGATCTCGCTGCCCGGATCGGCGCGCCGCTGGTGCTGCGCGGCATCGGTGTACGGCGGATAGCCGCAGACCGGGGTGTGCCGATCGATCTGCTCACCGAAAACGTCGATGAACTGGTCGGCCGCGAGGACGTCGACATCGTCGTCGAGGTGATGGGGCCGGTCGAGCCGTCGCGCAAGGCGATCCTGTCCGCGCTGGAGCATGGCAAATCTGTCGTGACGGCGAACAAAGCTCTGCTGTCGGTCGCTGCCGGAGAGCTCGCGCAAGCTGCTGAAAGCGCGCATGTGGACCTGTATTTCGAGGCTGCCGTGGCGGGTGCCATCCCGGTGATCCGGCCGCTGACCCAGTCGCTGGCCGGCGACACGGTGCAGCGGGTAGCCGGGATCGTCAACGGCACCACCAACTACATCCTCTCCGAGATGGACAGCACCGGCGTCGACTACGAGCGCGCGCTGGCCGACGCGAGCGCACTCGGCTACGCCGAGGCCGATCCCACCGCGGACGTCGAAGGCTATGACGCCGCAGCGAAAGCCGCGATCCTCGCGTCCATCGCGTTCCACACCAGGGTGACCGCCGACGACGTCTACCGCGAGGGCATCACCTCGATCACCCCGGATGACTTCGCGTCCGCGCGGGCATTGGGCTGCACGATCAAGTTGCTGTCGATTTGCGAGCGAATCACGACCGGCGATGGGCAGCAGCGGATTTCGGCTCGGGTCTACCCGGCGCTGGTGCCGTTGTCGCATCCGCTTGCTACGGTCAGCGGCGCCTTCAACGCCGTGGTGGTCGAGGCGGAGGCCGCGGGTCGACTGATGTTCTATGGTCAGGGTGCCGGCGGAGCGCCGACCGCATCGGCAGTGACCGGCGATTTGGTGATGGCCGCCCGTAACCGGGTGTTGGGCAGCCGCGGGCCGAAGGAGTCGAAGTACGCTCAACTACCGATCGCGCCAATGGGTTTCATCTCTACCCGCTACTACGTGAGCATGAACGTTGCTGACAAGCCGGGCGTATTGTCCTCGGTTGCGGCAGAATTCGCCAAGCGCGAAGTCAGCATCGCCGAAGTTCGCCAGGAAGGTGTCGTCGGCGAGGGCGGGCACCGGGTAGGAGCCCGCATCGTGGTGGTCACCCACAGCGCCACCGACGCCGCACTGTCCGAAACCGTCGATGCCCTGGCTGATCTCGACGTGGTACAGGGTGTGTCCAGCGTCCTGCGGCTGGAAGGAACCAGCGAATGAGCCCGGCAAGCGCCGCCAAGACCGGCATTCATCGGCCGTGGCCGGGTGTGATCGCGGCCTATCGGGATCGGCTACCGATCGGCGACGACTGGGCTCCCGTCACCTTGTTGGAGGGCGGCACCCCGCTGATACCGGCAACCAGGCTCTCGGCAAAGACCGGCTGCACAGTTCATCTCAAGGTCGAGGGCCTCAATCCCACCGGCTCATTCAAGGACCGCGGCATGACGATGGCCGTCACTGACGCGGTGGCCCGCGGGCAGCAGGCCGTGCTGTGTGCGTCGACCGGGAACACGTCTGCCTCGGCGGCGGCTTACGCCGCCCGCGCCGGCATCACCTGCGCGGTACTGATCCCGCAAGGCAAGATCGCGATGGGCAAGCTGGCGCAGGCCGTGATGCACGGCGCCAAGGTCATCCAGATCGACGGCAACTTCGACGACTGCCTGGAACTCGCCCGCAAGATCGTCGCCGACTTCCCGACGATCTCGTTGGTCAACTCGGTCAACCCGGTCCGCATCGAGGGCCAGAAGACGGCGGCGTTCGAGATCGTCGACGCGCTGGGCACCGCACCGGACGTGCACGCCTTACCGGTCGGCAACGCCGGCAACATCACGGCCTACTGGAAGGGCTACACCGAGTATCACGCCGACGGAGTGATCGACAAACTACCCCGCATGCTCGGCACCCAGGCCGCCGGCGCGGCGCCGTTGGTGCTCGGCGCACCGGTGAGCCAGCCCGAGACCATCGCCACCGCGATCCGCATCGGCTCGCCGGCGTCGTGGGCGTCGGCCGTCGAGGCGCAGCAGCAGTCCAAGGGACGGTTCCTGGCCGCCACCGACGACGAGATTCTGGCCGCATATCACCTGGTGGCCGGTACCGAAGGCGTCTTCGTGGAACCCGCGTCGGCGGCGAGCATCGCCGGTCTTCTCAAAGCCGTCGACGACGGCTGGGTGGCAGCGGGATCGACCGTGGTGTGCACTGTCACCGGCAACGGCCTCAAGGATCCCGACACGGCGCTGCGGGACATGCCGAGCGTGTCGCCGGTGCCCGTCGACCCCGTCGCCGTCGTCGCGAAATTGGGATTGGTCTAGTGACCCAGATGCTGCCTGCCGGGCTGCTGGCCAGTTCGGTGGTCGCGGCGTCCAGCGCCAACCTCGGTCCGGGCTTCGACAGTATCGGGCTGGCGTTGAGTCTGTACGACGAAATCATCGTCGAGACAACCGATCCTGGCCTGATCGTCGAAGTTGAAGGCGAGGGCGCCGGGGAGTTGGCGCTCGACTCCGGTCATTTGGTGGTTCGGGCCGTCGAGCGCGGGCTGCAGGCGGCCGGCGTCACCGCGCCCGGCTTGATAGTGCGGTGCCGTAACGCCATCCCGCACTCGCGGGGTCTCGGCTCGTCGGCAGCGGCGGTGGTCGGCGGCCTTGCAGCGGTCAATGGGATTGTCGCACAAGCAGGTTCGACTCCTCTGCGCCAGGCCCAGCTGATTCAGTTGTCGTCGGAATTCGAAGGGCATCCCGACAACGCCGCCGCGGCGGTGTTGGGCGGTGCGGTGGTGTCGTGGACCGACCGCGGCTGCGACCCGCCCAGCTTCTCGGGTGTGCCACTGCGGTTACATCCCGAAATCCATCTGTTTCCAGCCATTCCGGAGCAACGCTCGTCGACGGCGGAGGCGCGGGTGCTGCTTCCTGCGCAGGTCAGCCACCATGACGCCCGATTCAATCTCAGCCGCGCAGCGCTGCTGGTAGTGGCGCTCACCGAACGGCCCGATCTGCTGATGGCCGCCACCGAGGACATGCTCCATCAGCCGCAGCGCGCGCCCGCGATGCCGGCATCGGCGGAATACCTTCGACTATTGCGGCGTTATCAGGTGGCAGCTGTGCTATCTGGCGCTGGTCCGGCGGTGATCGCGCTGAGCACGGCATCCGAGTTGCCAGCCGAGGCCCTGGAGTACGGCGCCGCAAACGGGTTTGCAGTCAGTGAGATGACGGCCGGTGACGGGGTCCGCTGGAGTTCCGGAGTGGCCGTCCGCAGCTAGCGTCGACTGGCGTGGTGAGGGGGCTTCTTGCTTCCGGCATCGAAGCAGGTTATCCTCGGAGCCGTCCAGCAATTGCAGCCTCTGAGTCTGCGTAGACACTAGGACGAACACCAAATCTTCTCGTGGACGATGGTTCGCCATTTAAACCGCCAACTGTGGCGATCACCGTTGCAGAGTCGATTGTTGGTAGCACTCGGCGATTTGGCCGATTGCAACGAACCCCTTGCTTGATTCGATCAGCGAGGGAGAGAAAGGAAATCCGTGACTGAAACGGACCTCGTTACGGCTGGCGACAGCACTGAAAATGACAAGCTGTCGAACACCGTGACCCCCGACACTTCCGCCGGCCCCGACGCATCCGGGTCGGGCCCGGAGGCCAACACCAGTGCGTCGGACGGTTCGCTGTCCACCATGGTGCTGCCCGAACTGCGCGCGTTGGCCAATCGAGCCGGCGTGAAGGGCACATCGGGGATGCGTAAGAACGAACTCATCGCCGCGATTCGGGAAAGCCGCAAAGGGCACGCAAACGGTGCACCTGCCAACGTCGGCGCCAGCGGCGAATCACACAACCACGTGACCGACGCTCCGGCCAACCAGACCGAAGCGACCGCCAACGACCCGACCCACGCTGCCTCCAGCGCAGGGGGATCTTCCGTCGACCAGGCAGACGAGCGGCATGGCGGAGGGGAAAAGGCCGATCAAACCGCTGAGAAGCCGACGCGTGACCACGACCAACAGGACACCAAGTCCGACGAACGCGAGTCCGATAGGGAGTCCGACAAGGGCGGCGATCAACAGGGCTCGGGCGGACAACAGAACCGCGGCGGCTCGAACCAGCAAGACGACGACGGTGACGGGCGCGGCGGCCGCCGAGGCCGCCGATTCCGGGAGCGCCGGCGTCGCGGCGATCGGTCGGGCGACGGCGGCGGCGGTGACACCGAACTGCGCGAAGACGACGTCGTTCAGCCGGTTGCCGGCATCCTCGACGTTCTGGACAACTACGCGTTCGTGCGCACTTCCGGTTATCTCGCCGGCCCGCACGACGTCTATGTCTCGATGAACATGGTGCGCAAGAACGGCTTACGCCGAGGCGACGCGGTGACCGGCGCGGTGCGGGTGCCCAAGGAAGGCGAACAACCCAACCAGCGGCAGAAGTTCAACCCGTTGGTGCGCTTGGACACCGTCAACGGTGGGCCAGTCGAAGACGCCAAGAAGCGTCCCGATTTCAGCAAGTTGACACCGCTGTACCCCAACCAGCGGCTACGCCTGGAAACCACCCCCGACCGGCTGACCACGCGGGTCATCGACCTGATCATGCCGATCGGCAAGGGCCAGCGCGCACTGATCGTGTCGCCGCCCAAGGCCGGTAAGACGACGATCCTGCAGGACATCGCCAACGCGATCACCAGGAACAACCCGGAATGCCACCTCATGGTCGTGCTCGTCGACGAGCGGCCTGAGGAGGTCACCGACATGACGCGCTCGGTCAAGGGCGAGGTCATCGCCTCGACGTTCGACCGGCCGCCGTCAGACCACACCTCGGTGGCTGAGCTGGCGATCGAGCGCGCCAAGCGCTTGGTCGAGCAGGGCAAGGACGTCGTCGTGCTGCTGGACTCGATCACCCGCCTCGGACGTGCCTACAACAATGCGTCTCCGGCGTCGGGCCGCATCCTGTCCGGTGGTGTCGACTCCACGGCCCTCTACCCGCCGAAGCGCTTCCTCGGCGCCGCCCGCAATATCGAAGAAGGCGGCTCATTGACCATCATCGCCACGGCGATGGTCGAAACCGGATCCACCGGTGACACAGTGATCTTCGAGGAGTTCAAGGGCACCGGTAACGCCGAGCTCAAGCTCGACCGCAAGATCTCCGAACGTCGGGTGTTCCCCGCCGTGGACGTGAACCCGTCGGGCACCCGTAAGGACGAATTGCTTTTGTCGCCAGACGAGTTCGGCATTGTGCACAAGCTGCGCCGCGTGCTGTCGGGACTGGATTCCCATCAGGCCATCGACCTACTGATGTCGCAGCTGCGCAAGACCAAGACCAACTACGAGTTCCTGGTTCAGGTGTCTAAGACGACACCGGGTAACGACAACGACTGACCGCGATTAGCACATCACCGCAGTCGACGAACACTGCCCTTCCCGCTGAGCAGCTAAAGCTGCGGCGGTAACGTGCCAGCCTGTCGGGGACCGACGGGAAAGTGGTGAGCCGTGGCGGACACTGTTCAGCAACTGCTTCGCAGCCGCGTTGGCGACCCCACTCCGGCGGTGAAATACGGCGACCGGGTGTGGAGCTGGGGCGAGCATCTGGCGGACGCTTCCGCTGCGGCCGCCGCATTGATCGGTATCGCCGACCCCAAACGGCCCCTGCACGTCGGTGCGCTGCTGGGCAACACCCCCGAGATGCTCACCGCGATGGCGGCGGCCGCACTCGGTGGTTACGTGTTGTGCGGCATCAACGACACCCGTCGCGGCGCGGCGCTGGCCAAAGACATCCTGCGGGCCGACTGTCAGATAGTGCTCACCGACCCTGCCCACCGCGGACTCCTTGAGGGCCTCGACCTGCCCGGCGTCCGCGTTCTGGACATCTCGGGCACCGAGTGGTCTGGTTTGCTCGCAGCAGCCGGGCCGCTGGTGCCCCATCGTGAGGTCGACCCGACCGACACCTTCATGATGATCTTCACCTCGGGCACTAGCGGCGAGCCGAAGGCGGTCCGCGTGATGCACCTGACCGTGATTTTCGCCGGCGCCAACCTGATCGAGCGGTTCGAGGTGGATTCATCCGGCGTCTGCTACCTGTCGATGCCGCTGTTTCACTCCAACGCACTGCTGGCGGGCTGGAGTGTGGCGGTGGGCTCCGGTGCGGCGATGGTTCCAGCCATCTTCTCGGCATCCGGTTTGCTGCCCGATCTGCGCCGCTACGGCGCGACCTACATGAACTACGTCGGCAAGCCGCTGGCCTACGTGCTGGCCACCCCCGAGCAGCCCGACGATGCGGACAACCCGCTGCTCGTCGCGTTCGGCAATGAGGCAAGCGACCGCGACATCGCGGAGTTCAGCCGGCGTTTCGATTGCAGAGTGTGGGACGGCTTCGGCTCGACCGAAGGCGCGATCATCATCACCCGCGAAGACGGTTGCCCGGCGGGCTCACTGGGCCAAGGCTTTCCCGGCGTGAGCATTTACAACCCGGACACGCTCACCGAATGCCCGGTGGCCCAATTCGACGGCGACGGCGCGTTGATCAACCCCGACGAAGCGATCGGCGAACTGGTCAACACGTCCGGTGCAGGCCTGTTCGCCGGCTACTACAACGACCAGGACGCCACCGACGCGCGACTCCGCCACGGCATGTTCTGGTCAGGTGACCTGGCCTATCGCGACGCGGATGGCTGGATTTACTTCGCCGGGCGCAGCGGAGACTGGCTGCGGGTGGACGGCGAAAATATGACGACGGCGCCCATCGAGCGCATCCTGCAACGGTTGCCGGCTGTCAGCCAGGTGGCGGTGTACGCGGTACCTGATGAGCAGGTGGGAGACCAGGTGATGGCGGCATTGGTGTTGGCGGACAACGCCGAGCTGACGCCGGGGGAGTTGGGTGAGTTTCTGGCCGGCCAGTCCGACCTGTCGCCCAAGGCCTGGCCGCGCCACGTCTGGATCACCGACGGCCTGCCCTCCACCGCCACCAACAAGATCCTCAAGCGCGAACTGAGCGCCCGCGGCGCTGCGCCGGAGGATGGCCTGCTGTGGACCCGCATCGGGCGCGACAAGACCTATGTCGTGGTCGACCAGCCGGCGAAGTACCAGGTCAGCCCCACTTAGTCCGGGGAATGCGCGGCTGCCGGCGCGCGTTTAGGGGGAGAGCGGCTGACCTGGCATAATCGACAGCCGAAGTTGAGGTTCCGGTTCACGTCCAATAGCTCATCAGGGCGACCCGGCGACCGACGATTGAAGAGGACATCATGAAATCTGACATTCATCCCGCCTACGGCGAGACCACCGTGCTCTGCGGGTGCGGCAACACCTTCACGACCCGCAGCACCAAGGAAAGCGGCCACATCGTGGTCGAGGTGTGCTCGCAGTGCCACCCGTTCTACACCGGCAAGCAGAAGATTCTCGACAGCGGCGGCCGGGTAGCTCGTTTCGAGAAGCGCTACGGCAAGCGCAAGGCCGGCGCCGAGAAAGACGCCTCGGCCGACAAGTAGTTGCAGCGACGCCCGAACTGTTGCGTAAACCGCACAGGCCGGGCGTCGTTTTGCGTTCGGATAACGTGACGCTGGATTGGAGCTCAGCATGACGCAGGGCGTGCAGGCGATCGACGCGCTGCTGGCCGAACACGCCGAGCTCGAGCGTCAGCTGTCCGACCCCGAACTGCACAGCAATGCGGCCAATGCGCGCAAAGTCGGTCGTCGGTTCGCGCAGCTGGCGCCAATCGTGGCCACCCACCGCAAGCTGGAGTCGGTGCGAGGAGACCTGGAGACCGCACGTGAACTGGCTGCCGACGACGCGTCCTTCGTCGACGAAGTCGCCGAACTGGAATCACGCGCTGCCGAGCTGGACACCCAGCTCACCGACATGCTGGCACCCCGCGACCCCCACGATGCCGACGACATCGTGCTCGAGGTCAAATCCGGTGAGGGAGGCGAAGAATCGGCCCTCTTTGCCGCGGACCTGGCCAGGATGTACATCCGCTACGCCGAACGACATGGCTGGGCGGTGACGGTACTGGACGAAACCACCTCGGACTTGGGCGGCTACAAGGACGCGACGCTCGCGATCGCCAGCAAGGGCGACTCGGCCGACGGCGTGTGGTCGCGGATGAAGTTCGAGGGCGGGGTGCACCGGGTGCAGCGGGTCCCGGTCACCGAATCCCAAGGCCGCGTGCATACTTCGGCCGCCGGCGTGCTGGTCTACCCGGAGCCCGAGGAAGTCGGCGAGGTGCAGATCGACGAGTCGGACCTACGCGTCGACGTCTACCGGTCCTCCGGCAAGGGCGGTCAGGGCGTCAACACCACCGACTCGGCGGTGCGAATTACTCACCTGCCCACCGGAATTGTCGTCACCTGCCAAAACGAACGGTCGCAGCTGCAGAACAAGACCCGCGCGTTGCAGGTGCTTGCCGCTCGCCTGCAGGTGATGGCGGAGGAACAGGCACTGGCCGACGCGTCGGCCGATCGCGCCAGCCAGATCCGCACCGTGGACCGCAGCGAACGCATCCGCACCTACAACTTCCCGGAGAACCGGGTCACCGATCACCGCATCGGTTACAAAGCACACAATCTCGATCAGGTTCTCGACGGCGACCTTGACGCATTATTCGACGCTCTGAGCGTCGCCGACAGGCAATCACGGCTGCAGCAGGCATGACGACTCGACTGCGGTGCGCGATCGACTCGGCCACGACGCTGCTCGCAGACGCCGGAATCAACTCCGCGCGCTACGACGCCGAGGAGTTGGCCGCGCACCTGACCGGCGCCGAGCGAGGACGGCTGGCGCTGATCGATTCGCCTGACGACACCTTCTTCGATCGCTACCACGCCGCGATCACAGCGCGGTCGCGGCGAGTGCCGCTGCAGCACATCACCGGCACAGCCGCATTCGGTCCGCTGACGCTGTTCGTCGGGCCCGGCGTTTTCATTCCGCGCCCGGAAACCGAAGTCATGTTGGAATGGGCTACCGCGCAGTGTCTTCCGGGAGCTCCCGCGTGGCCGCTCATCGTCGACGTCTGCACCGGTTCGGGTGCGCTGGCGCTCGCACTGGCGCAGCGCTGGCCGGAAGCGCGGGTGCTCGGCATCGACAACTCCGATGCCGCACTTGAGTATGCGCGCAGAAACTCGTTGGGCACCAAGGTCGAGTTAGTGCGGGCTGATGCCACCGACCCCGGCCTGCTTAGCGAGATCGACGGGCAAGTCGATCTGGTGGTGACCAACCCGCCCTATGTGCCTGACACTGTTGAGCTCGAACCCGAAGTCGCTGAACATGATCCGCCGCAAGCTGTGTTCGGTGGTCCGGACGGGATGAGGGTGATCGCCGCCGTTGTCCGGCTCGCCGGCCGATGGTTGCGTCCGGGAGGTTTCTTCGCCGTCGAGCACGACGACACCACATCGTTGCTGACATGCGAACTCGTCAGCAGCACTGGTCTTTTCGATGACATCGTCGCCCGAACAGATCTGACCGGCCGGAGCAGATTCGTGACGGCCCGCAGAAGGGGCGACGGCGCCCGTGACTGACGTATTCGACTGCGCCGATCCCGAACAGCGTTCCCGCGGAATCGCATCGGCAGCTGCGGCCGTCAAGAACGGTGGGCTGGTGGTTCTCCCGACCGACACGGTTTACGGTATCGGCGTCGACGCTTTCGACAGCTCAGCGGTGGCCGCACTGCTATCGGCGAAGGGACGCGGGCGCGACATGCCCGTGGGGGTGCTAGTCGGCTCTTGGCACACCATCGACGGCCTTGCGCTGATGGTTCCGCAGTCAACGCGTGACCTGATCCGCGCATTCTGGCCGGGCGCGCTGAGCCTGGTGGTCCGGCAAGCGCCGTCCCTACAGTGGGACCTCGGCGATGCCCGGGGCACGGTGATGCTGCGGATGCCGCTGCACCCGGTAGCCATTGAACTGTTGCGTGAGGTCGGGCCGATGGCGGTATCGAGCGCCAACGTCTCCGGCCGTCCGCCGGCCGTCGACGCCGGCGAGGCGCGCAACCAGCTAGGTGACCTCGTCGACGTCTATCTCGACGCCGGTCCTGCCGCACAGCAGGCGGCCTCGACGATCCTGGACTTGACCGGGCCCGAACCACGCATTCTCCGATCCGGACCCGTCAGCGCCGAGGGTATCGCCGCGGTGCTCGGTTTGGACGCCGCGAGTCTGACCGGCTGACTCGCCACGGCGATTCACTATGGTCTCAGGGTGGTGCAGTACGGTCTCGGGGTGGTTAGGGGTATCCACAACCTCGCCGACGGTCTGCTCGCCCTGTCTGACCGTGGCGCCGGTGTTCCGTTGCGCGAGTTGGCGCTCGTCGGGCTCACGGCCGCGATCATCACCTACTTTGCGACGGGACCGGTACGTCTGCTGGCGACCCGGTTCGGTGCGGTGGCCTACCCGCGCGAACGCGATGTGCACACCACGCCGACGCCACGGATGGGCGGTCTGGCGATGTTTCTCGGCGTCATCGCCGCGGTTTTTCTCGCATCTCAGCTGCCCGCTCTCACACGCGGTTTCGTCTACTCGTCGGGCATGCCCGCGGTGGTCGTGGCAGGCGCGGTGATCATGGGCATCGGCCTGATCGACGATCGGTGGGGCCTGGACGCACTGACTAAGTTCGCCGGTCAGATCACCGCTGCCAGTGTGCTGGTCACGATGGGCGTCGCCTGGAGTGTCCTGTATATCCCGCTGGGCGGCGTCGGCACCATCGTGCTGGACCAAGCCTCCTCGATCCTGCTCACGCTGGCGCTGACCGTGTCGATCGTCAACGCGATGAACTTCGTCGACGGTCTTGACGGGCTGGCCGCCGGGCTGGGCCTCATCACCGCGCTGGCCATCTGCATGTTCTCGGTCGGCCTGCTTCGCGACCACGGGGGCGACGTGCTCTTCTACCCGCCGGCGGTCATCTCGGTAGTGCTGGCCGGGGCCTGTCTGGGCTTTTTGCCGCACAACTTCCATCCCGCCAAGATCTTCATGGGGGATTCCGGTTCGATGCTGATCGGCCTGATGTTGGCCGCCGCGTCGACGACGGCTGCGGGACCGATCTCGCAGAACGCTTACGGCGCCCGCGACGTGTTTGCTCTGCTGTCGCCGTTCCTACTCGTCGTGGCGGTCATGTTCGTCCCGATGCTCGACCTGCTGCTGGCGATCGTGCGGCGCACCCGGGCGGGTCGCAGCGCGTTCAGCCCCGACAAGATGCACCTGCATCACCGGTTGCTGCAGATCGGTCATTCGCATCGCCGCGTGGTTCTGCTGATCTATCTGTGGGTGGGCATAGTCGCTTTCGGCGCCGCGAGCACGATCTTCTTCAACCCGCGCGATACCGCAGCGGTGATGCTGGGCGCGATTGCGATCGCGGTTATCGCCACGTTGATCCCGCTGTTACGCCGCCGCGAGGATATCTACGACGAGGAGTAGTAGGGCGGCCCGCAGTATGGTACGGTGCTGGTAGAACCCGAATAAACCTCGCGGGTTGCCGGCCACCGGCCATCGGATTCGCGTCCGATTGGTCCGACGTACGACCGACAAAGGGGAGTTGTCCCTTGGGTGATGCGAGTGCAGTGATTGCCCTCCGTTACGCTCAACGGGCCACGCACAGATCAACCAGGCAACTCCCCCCTAGCGAGGACGAGGTGCAGCAGTGACAACACCAGGGCAGGACGCGCCGTTGGTGTTTCCCTCGGTTGCGTTCCGGCCGGTTCGTCTCCTCGCCATCTCGCTTGTGCTGACCGTCGTCGCGATCGCCGTCGCGGGCTCGCTGCACCACCCGATGGTGGGCGTTTTCTTCGGCGTGGGGCTTCTGCTGGGTTTGCTCAACGCCGTCGGTGTGCAGCGGTCGGTGGCGGCGATCACCGCCGAAGCGCATCCGCTGAAGAAGCAGATGGCGATGAACTCGGCAAGCAGGCTGCTGATCATCACCGTGATCGGACTGGGCGCCGCATTCGTTTTCCGACCCGCCGGGCTGGGCGTGGTGTTCGGGCTTGCGCTGTTCCAGGTTCTGCTGGTGGTGTCGACCGCGCTGCCGGTCTGGAAGAAGCTGCGCACCGAGACCGCCGACCGCGGCTGGGAGGGCGGCGCGGGCAACGGACTGGAAGGGAAAGGCGACAGCGATGACTGAGACGCTGCTGGCTGAGGGTGCCATCGAGGTCGGCCACCACGAAACCGCCCGCTGGTTCGGCTTGACCGTCAACGTCGACACCGTGGCGTCCGCTGCCCTCGCCGCCGTCATCGTCATCGCCCTGGCATTCTTCTTGCGCGCCAAGGTCACCTCCACCGGCGTGCCGGGCGGTGTGCAGTTGTTCTTCGAGGCGATCACTATCCAGATGCGCAACCAGATCGAATCCGCGATCGGGATGCGAATCGCGCCCTTCGTGTTGCCCCTGGCCGTCACGCTCTTCGTGTACATCCTGATCTCGAACTGGCTGTCGGTGCTGCCCGTTCAGTACACCGACCCGGCGGGCGGGTCTCCGAAAGAGTTGTTCGCCCCGCCGGCGTCGGACATCAACTATGTGCTGGCGCTGGCGCTGTTCGTGTTCCTCTGCTACCACCTGGCCGGCGTGTGGCGCAGCGGCCCCGTCGGGTATCCCGTCAAGATCATCAAGGGGCACGTGTGGGGCACCCTGCCTACCGTCGTCGGGGTGATCTTCTCGCCAATCAATGTGGTTGAAGAACTCGCCAAGCCGATCTCGCTATCGCTCCGACTTTTCGGCAACATGTTCGCCGGCGGCATCCTGGTCGCGCTGATCGCGCTATTCCCGCCCTACATCATGTGGGCGCCCAACGCGATCTGGAAGGCATTCGACCTATTCGTCGGCGCGATCCAGGCGTTCATCTTCGCGCTGCTGACCGTCTTGTACTTCAGTCAATCGATGGAGCTGGAAGGGGAACACGATTAGGACGGCCAAAACCCCGGCTTCCACACCACTACAGACCTGACAGAGCCCTAACCAAATATCAAGGAGGATAAAAAATGGGAGACCCCAATCTTGTCGGCCTCGGCGCCCTTATCGGCGGCGGACTGATCATGGCCGGGGGCGCGATCGGCGCCGGTATCGGTGACGGTGTCGCCGGTAACGCGCTGATCTCCGGTATCGCGCGGCAGCCCGAGGCGCAGGGCCGGCTGTTCGTCCCGTTCTTCATCACCGTGGGTCTGGTCGAGGCCGCCTACTTCATCAACCTGGCCTTCATGGCGCTGTTCGTCTTCGCCACCCCGATCGCGCCGAAGTAACTCGCCAAGATGGGTGACATGGGCGCTGTCGTCCTGGCTACCGCCAGCCAGGCTGAGGGAGGCGGCAACTTCCTCCTCCCCAACGGCACCTTCTTCGTTATGCTGATCATCTTCTTGATCGTGCTCGGCGTGATCGGCACCTTCGTGGTGCCACCGATCATGAGGGTGCTGAACGAGCGCGAGAAAATGGTCACCAAGACGCAGGCCGACAACAAAAAATCGGCCGAGCAGTTCGCCGCCGCCAAGGAGGACTACGAGAAGGCAATGTCGCAAGCTCGGGTCAAGTCATCGGCGGCCCGCGACGACGCCCGGGCAGAGGGCCGCAAGGTCCTCGAGGAAATGCGCACCCGCGCCGAGGAACAGGTTTCCTCGACACTGCAGGACGCCGCCGACCAACTCAAGCGGGAGGGGGATGCGGTGGCTACGGATCTGCGCTCTCGCGTGGACACCATGTCCACCACCTTGGCCAGCCGCATCCTCGGCGTCGAGATCACCACCTCAGTCTCAGCCACCGGGGCAGGTCGGTAGCGAAGATGTCGACATTCATCGGGCAGCTGATTGGGTTCGCCGTCATCGTGTGGATCGTATGGCGTTGGGTCGTGCCGCCGGTGCGCAAAATGATGGTCGATCGGCAGAACGTCGTGCGCCAACAGTTGGACGACGCCGCGGCTGCCGCCGATCGGCTCGCGGAAGCCAGCCAAGCCCACGACAAAGCGCGCAAAGACGCCAAGGCGGAAGCGGAGCGGATTACCGAAGAGGCCGGCGCCGACGCCGAACGCATTGCCGAACAACTGCGGGCTCAAGCCGATGCAGAGGTCGAGCGCGTCAAAGTTCAGGGCGCCAAGCAGGTCGAGCTACTGCGAGCGCAGTTGGTTCGCCAGCTGCGTCAGGAATTCGGCGCCGAATCCGTGTGGCGGGCAGGGGAATTGGTGCGTGGCTATGTTGCCGACCCGACGCAGCAGTCAGCCACCGTCAACCGCTTTCTCGACGAGCTTGATGCGATGGCGCCGTCCGAGGCGGACGTCCAGTACCCGCTATCGGCGAAAATGCGTTCGGCTAGCCGACTGTCGCTGGACGCTCTGATGAAGCGCTTCGGTGAGATAGCCAAAGACCTTGACGACAGCGGGCTTTCTACGCTTGCCGATGAACTGACATCGGTCGCCGCACTGTTCGAACGCGAGACCGTCGTCACCCGGTATCTAACTACGCCGGCTGAGGACGCCGCGCCCAGAGTCCGGCTGCTCGAGCGGCTGGTATCCGACAAAGTCGGAGAGCCCGCGCTCGACATCCTCAAGGCGGCCGTCTCGCAACGCTGGTCGGCCAACAACGATCTGGTCGACGCGGTCGAGCTGGTGTTGCGGAACGCATTGTTGACGCGTGCCGAACATGCCGGTTCGCTGGACGAGGTAGAAGACCAGTTGTTCTGGTTCAGCCGGATCGTTGATGCTCAGCCGCGCCTCTCCATCCTGCTCGGCGACTACGAAACACCCGCCGACAGCCGGGTTCGGTTGCTGCGCAACGTGCTGGAAAGCGCAAGCACCACTGTCAATCCGATAGCGCTTGAACTGCTTTCCAAGACGGTCGAGTTGTTGCGGGGTGAACCGGCCGAGGAAGCGGTGCTCACGCTGGGTGAAGTGGCGGTGGCTCGACGTGGCGAAGTCGTCGCGCACGTCAGCGCGGCCACCGAACTCAGCGACGTCCAGCAAGAGCGCCTGACCCAAGTGCTGAGCCGGATCTACGGCCATCCGGTGACAGTGCAGATGCAAATCGACCCCGGACTGCTAGGCGGACTCGCAATTTCGGTCGGCGACGAGATCATCGACGGTACGCTCTCGTCTCGTCTCGCCGCGGCCCAGACCCAGTTGCCAGACTGAAACACCACGTAGTCAATCAACAAGCAGGAAGAACGAAAAGCCATGGCAGAGTTGACAATCTCCGCTGACGACATTCAGGGCGCGATCGAGGAATACGTTAGCTCCGTTACCTCCGACACGGCCCGGGAGGAGGTCGGCACGGTCGTCGACGACGGCGACGGTATTGCGCACGTTGAGGGCTTACCGTCGGTGATGACCCAAGAGCTCCTCGAATTTCCCGGCGGGGTTTTGGGCGTGGCGCTCAACCTCGACGAGCACAGCGTCGGCGCGGTGATCCTGGGTGACTTCGAGACCATCGAACAGGGCCAGCAGGTCAAACGCACCGGCGAGGTGCTTTCGGTGCCGGTGGGTGATGGGTTCCTCGGCCGGGTCATCGACCCGCTTGGTCACCCGATCGACGGCCGCGGCGACATCGAAGCCGACGACCGACGGGCCTTGGAGATTCAGGCCCCGTCGGTGGTGCAGCGCCAGGGCGTCAAAGAGCCACTGCAGACCGGTATCAAGGCAATTGACGCGATGACGCCGATCGGCCGCGGCCAGCGGCAGCTGATCATCGGCGACCGTAAGACAGGCAAGACCAGCGTCTGCGTGGACACCATTCTCAACCAGCGACAGAACTGGGAATCCGGTGATGAGAAAAAGCAGGTGCGGTGTGTCTACGTAGCTATCGGGCAAAAGGGCACCACGATCGCCTCCGTCCACCACACGCTGGAAGAAGGCGGCGCGATGGACTACACGACGATCGTCGCCGCGCCCGCATCTGACTCTGCCGGCTTCAAATGGCTTGCGCCGTATACCGGTTCGGCGATCGCTCAGCACTGGATGTATGAGGGCAAGCATGTGCTGATCGTGTTCGACGACCTGAGCAAGCAGGCCGAGGCCTACCGCGCGATCTCGCTGCTGCTGCGCCGCCCGCCGGGCCGCGAGGCCTACCCGGGCGACGTGTTCTACCTGCATTCGCGCCTGCTGGAGCGCTGCGCCAAGCTTTCCGACGATCTCGGTGGCGGCTCATTGACCGGCCTGCCCATCATCGAGACCAAAGCCAACGACATCTCGGCCTACATTCCGACCAACGTCATCTCGATCACCGACGGGCAGTGCTTCCTGGAGTCCGACCTGTTCAACCAGGGCGTCCGGCCCGCCATCAACGTCGGTATTTCGGTGTCCCGCGTGGGTGGTGCGGCACAGATCAAGGCGATGAAGGAAGTCGCCGGATCGCTGCGGCTGGATCTGTCGCAGTACCGGGAACTGGAGTCGTTCGCGGCCTTTGCCTCGGATTTGGACGCCACGTCGAAAGCACAATTGGAGCGCGGCGCTCGACTCGTGGAACTGCTCAAGCAGCCGCAAAACCAACCGGTGCCGGTTGAGGAGCAGGTGGTTGCGATCTTCCTCGGTACCGGTGGTCACCTGGATTCGGTTCCGGTCGAAGACGTGCGGCGGTTCGAGACCGAGTTCCTCGATCACGTTCGGGCGTCCGAAGAAAGCATCTTGTCCGAGATCCGGGAATCTCAGAAGCTCACCGAGGAGACGGAAAACAAGTTGACCAAGGCGATCAAGGAATTCAAGAAGGGCTTTGCGGCCACCGGCGGCGGCTCGGTGGTGCCCGACGAGCATGTGGAAGCCCTTGACGAAGGGAAATTGGCCAAAGAAGCGGTGCAAGTTCACAAGCCAGCGCCGCCGGAGCAAAAGAAGTAATCGAGGATGGCTGCCACACTTCGCGAACTGCGGGGTCGGATCCGCTCCGCCGGGTCGATCAAGAAGATCACCAAGGCACAGGAAATGATTGCGACGTCGCGTATCGGCAAGGCGCAGGCCCGGCTGCAGGAGGCTCGGCCCTACGCCACCGAGATCACCCGCATGCTCACCACCCTGGCCGCCGAAGCCGCTTTGGACCATCCGTTGTTGGTCGAGCGCCCGGAACCGAAACGGGCCGGTGTGCTAGTGGTCTCGTCTGACCGTGGCCTTTGTGGCGCGTACAACTCCGGCGCCTTCCGCCGAGCCGAGGAGCTTTTCTCGCTGCTGCGGGAAAGCGGCAAAACGCCGGTGCTCTACACCGTCGGCCGTAAAGCGCTGGGCTACTACACATTCCGAAACTGGGACATCGTTGAATCGTGGACAGGCTTTTCCGAGCGACCCAGCTACGAGGATGCCGCTAAGATAGCTGAGACCCTGGTGACCGCCTTCATGGCGGGCGCCGAGGGTGAGCAGGACGGGCCCGCCGGCGTCGACGAGCTGCACATCGTCTACACCGAGTTCAAGTCGATGATGTCGCAGTCGGCGGAGGCGCACCGCATCGCCCCTATGGTTGTGGAGTACGTGGAAGACGCCGGACCGTACACGTTGTACTCATTCGAGCCGGATGCGACGACGTTGTTCGAGTCGCTGTTGCCGCGCTACCTGACGACCCGCGTATATGCGGCGCTGCTCGAGTCCGCTGCGTCCGAGCTGGCATCGCGTCAACGGGCAATGAAGTCGGCGAGCGACAACGCCGACGATCTCATCAAAGCCCTGACTCTCGAGGCCAACCGTGAGCGCCAAGCCCAAATCACCCAGGAAATCAGCGAAATCGTCGGTGGCGCAAACGCGCTCGCCGATGCCGCTAAATAAGCCCCATCAGGAAGCGAAGAAGATATGACTGCTAGCACTCAGAAGTCGAAGAACTCCAAGGGCACCGATACCAACGGCCGCGTGGTGCGGATTACCGGACCCGTTGTCGACGTCGAGTTTCCGCGTGGCTCGGTGCCGGAGCTGTTCAACGCTCTGCACGCCGACGTTACGTTCGAGTCGCTCGCGAAGACGTTGACGCTGGAGGTAGCGCTGCACCTGGGCGACAACCTGGTCCGCACCATCTCGATGCAGCCCACCGATGGGCTGGTGCGCGGCGTCGAGGTGATCGACACCGGCGACTCGATTTCGGTACCGGTCGGCGACGGTGTCAAGGGCCACGTGTTCGACGCGCTGGGCGACTGCCTCGACGAGCCCGGGTACGGAAAAGACTTCGAGCACTGGCCTATTCACCGCAAGCCGCCGCCGTTCGACGAGCTGGAACCGCGCACCGAGATGCTCGAGACCGGCCTGAAGGTCGTCGACTTGCTGACGCCGTACGTGCGCGGCGGCAAGATCGCGCTGTTCGGTGGTGCGGGCGTGGGCAAAACAGTTCTTATTCAGGAGATGATCAACCGCATCGCCCGAAACTTCGGCGGCACCTCGGTGTTCGCCGGTGTGGGCGAACGCACCCGCGAGGGCAATGACCTGTGGGTCGAGCTTGGCGAAGCTGACGTGCTCAAGGACACCGCGCTGGTGTTCGGTCAGATGGACGAGCCGCCCGGCACCCGTATGCGAGTGGGACTGTCCGCGCTGACGATGGCGGAGTGGTTCCGTGACGAGGCCGGCCAGGACGTGCTGCTGTTCATCGACAACATCTTCCGATTCACCCAGGCCGGATCGGAGGTGTCGACGCTGCTCGGCCGTATGCCGTCGGCGGTGGGGTACCAGCCCACGCTGGCCGACGAAATGGGTCAGCTGCAGGAGCGCATCACCTCAACGCGGGGACGGTCGATTACGTCGATGCAAGCCGTCTACGTGCCGGCCGACGACTACACCGACCCGGCGCCGGCGACCACGTTCGCGCACTTGGACGCCACCACCGAGCTGTCTCGTTCGGTGTTCTCCAAGGGCATCTTCCCCGCGGTGGACCCGCTGGCGTCGAGCTCGACCATCCTCGACCCCGGCGTCGTGGGCGACGAGCACTACCGCGTGGCGCAGGAAGTCATCCGAATCCTGCAGCGGTACAAGGACCTTCAGGACATCATCGCCATCCTCGGCATCGACGAGCTGTCGGAAGAGGACAAGCAATTGGTCAACCGGGCCCGGCGCATTGAGCGGTTCCTCTCGCAGAACATGATGGCGGCCGAACAGTTCACCGGGCAGCCGGGTTCGACGGTCCCGCTGAAGGAGACCATCGAGGCGTTCGACCGCCTGACCAAGGGTGAGTTCGACCACGTACCCGAGCAGGCCTTCTTCCTGATCGGTGGCCTCGACGACCTGGCCAAGAAGGCCGAGAGCCTCGGCGCCAAACTGTAACTTCCGGTCGAGTCGAAAGGTGGTGTGGCATGGCCGAATTGAATGTCGAGATAGTCGCGGTCGACCGGAAGATCTGGTCTGGTGAGGCCACGTTCGTGTTCACCCGCACCACCGTCGGCGAGATCGGCATCCTGCCCCGCCACATCCCGCTGGTGGCCCAGTTGGTCGACGACGCCATGGTGCGCGTCGAACGGGACGGCGAAGACGATCTGCGGATCGCGGTCGACGGGGGCTTCCTGTCGGTAACCGAGGAGAGAGTCAGCATTCTGGCCGAATCCGCCGAGTTCGCGTCGGAGATCGACGAGGCCGCCGCCAAGGAGGATTCCGAGTCCGACGATCCCCACATCGCCGCCAGGGGACGCGCCAGACTGCGCGCCGTCGGCGCGATCGACTAGCCGCCGATGAGCGCGCCCATGGTCGGCATGGTCGTGCTCGTCCTCGTGTTAGGGGCGGCCGTCCTCGCCTTGAGTTATCGGCTGTGGAAACTCCGCCAGGGCGGAACAGCGGGGATCATGCGGGATATCCCCGCGGTCGGAGGTCACGGCTGGCGGCACGGCGTGATCCGCTACCGCGGCGAAGAGGCCGCTTTCTACCGGCTGTCCAGTCTGCGCCTGTGGCCGGATCGTCGGCTCAGCCGGCGAGGTGTGGAGATCGTGGCCAGGCGTGCGCCACGCGGCGACGAGTTCGACATCATGACCGATGCGATCGTCGTGCTGGAGTTGCGCGACACGACCCAGGACCGCCGGTCCGGTTACGAGATCGCGCTCGACAAGGGCGCATCGACCGCGTTCTTGTCCTGGCTGGAATCCCGTCCCTCACCCCGCGCGCGCCGTCGCAGCGTCTAGCCTGAAAAGCTAACTGGCCGAATGGGTCTGCCAGTCGGTGACGGTTTGGCATCCGTATTCTTCAGGGCGGACGTCACGCAATGTTTCGGTGAACTGCCAGCGGTGACCGGCGAGATCCGCGACGGTGCACTCGCGTTCGCCGTAGACACGGTCGATGGGCGCCTCCAGCACAGTCGCCCCAGCCGCCCGGGCACGTTCGAACTGGGCGGCAACGTCGGCTACCCGCACCTTGATCTCGTGCGTAACGATGCCGGACTGCGGCGGGTGCCGCTCACCTGCCACGTCCGCCACGATCATCGCGCCATCGGCGCCGATGCTCATCTGTGCCCGGTGGCTCTCGCCGATCCGGGTTCGCTCGGCAAATCCGAAGGCCGTCGTGAGCCAGTCGACCGCCGCTCGCACGTCGGGATAGACCAGCACGGGAATCACGGTCACCGGCGGGATAGACCGATTGTGTTTCAAGGCAATCCTGCTTTCGAAAGCGAGAAACCGCGAAAACCTGGCATCACTGCGCCTTTGGCTGACCGCCGCCGGGTTTCCAGAGCACATCGCCGCCGGGGTTGGCCGCCCGCGCCAGGATGAAAAGCAGGTCTGACAGTCGGTTCAGATATTTCGCCGGCAGTAAGCTGACCCCTTCCGGCTGAGCATCGACCGCGGCCCACGCCGAACGTTCAGCCCGGCGTACTACCGTGCGGGCGACGAG
>NZ_JBKQTQ010000081.1:0-16679 GCF_052143115.1 Mycobacterium sp. | reverse complement strand
GCCGGAGGCTTTCATTGAACGCCCGATGCGTTGGCTGGAGGCCATTTCCCGACACGGCGCAACGATCACAGCCGCGCCGAACTTTGCCTACGAGCTCTGCATCCAACACAGCAGCGAGGAGGAACGCGCGGCGCTCGATCTGTCGAATTGGTCGACGGCACTGTGCGGTGCCGAGCCGGTGCGTACGGCGACCCTCCAGCGGTTCACCAACGCGTTCGCCGTGGCTGGCTTTCGGCCGGAGACGTTCCATCCGGTGTATGGCCTGGCCGAGGCGACGTTGCTTGTGTCGGGTGGGTCCAATTCCACCGTGCCGGTGGTGCGACACGTAGACGGCATCGCGCTACGCGAGCACCGCGTGGTGCAGGTTGCGCCCGAACACCCTGCCGCGACGCCGTTCGTCGGCTGCGGCCGGGTACAGCACGGCCAGGACATCGTCATCGTGGACCCTGCGGCGCGGCGGCCGAGCCGGGCCGGCGAGGTCGGGGAGATCTGGCTCGCCGGGGGAAGCGTCGCGCGCGGCTATTGGCGCAAACCGGCCGAGACCGTGGAGACATTCTCGGCGTTCCTGTCCGACACCGGGCGTGGATCGTCAGACACCGGGCGCGGACCGTTCCTGCGCACAGGGGATTTGGGCTTTCGACTGGACGGCGAGTTGTTCGTCACCGGACGGCTGAAGGATCTCATCATCATCCGCGGGCGTAACTACTACCCCGAAGACATCGAGGCCACGGCGCAGGACAGCCACCCGGCGCTGCTGCGCGGCCGCGGGGCGGCGTTCTCGGTCACTCCGGCAGCGGGATCCGCCGAGCAGCTCGTCGTGGTGCAGGAGGTTGACCGCAATCGGATCCGAGAGGTCGACATCGGCGAGGCCATCGATGCGATCCGCGCCTCGATCAGCGAGCACCACGGGATCCAGCCGCACGCCGTCGTTTTGGTCGAACCGTCACGGATCCCGACGACGTCGAGTGGCAAAATCCGGCACAGCAGGTGCCGGGAGAGGTTTCTTGACGGCGCCCTCGAGGTGTTCGCCGAGTGGCGCCAGCCTCCTGCTAGCGATCCCCAGCCGGCCACACTGCCTGACAACGCACTGCCTGACAACTCGGCACCGGGGCGCGCCGGGCAGCGCGCGGAGGAAATCGCGGCTTGGTTCGTCTCGCAGCTGTCTTCCGAACTCGGCCTCTTACCAACGGAGATCGAGACCTCCGTGCAGTTCGCCAATTACGGTCTTGACTCGGTCCATGCCATCCGGCTGACCGCCGCGCTGCAAACCTGGCTGGGCCGCGAGCTCTCGCCCACCCTCGCGTACGAGTACCCAACGATCGACCTCATTTCCGAATTTTTGGCCCAGGACAGAGCCGAGGACACACCCGCCGAGGACCGACTCGCCGACGGACGCACCGCTGCGGCTGCCGAAACCGTTGGCGCCAAAGCCGAAAGCGTGGATGAGCCGATCGCGATCGTCGGCATCGGCTGTCGCTTTCCGGCCGCTGACGGGCCGGCGGCGTTTTGGCGGCTCCTCGCAGACGGGGTCGACGCCATCACCGAGATCTCGCCGGACCGCTGGGGCGCGCAGGCCTTCTATCGCCCGGATGTGACGACGACGGCAACCCGTTTGGGCGGGTTCCTCGATCAGGTGGACCAATTCGACCCGGAGTTTTTCGGCATCTCGCCGAGAGAGTCGGCCCGCATGGACCCACAACAACGCCTGCTGCTGGAGGTGGCGTGGGAGGCGTTGGAGGACGCCGGGCAGGTGCCGGAGCGGCTCGAGGGCAGCCGGACCGGTGTGTTCATCGGGATCTCTACAAACGAGTACGGACACCTTCAGTTTGGCCGGCTTGCGGATGTCGACGCCTACAGCGGTACCGGAGCCGCGCTGAGCATCGCCGCCAACCGACTCTCGTACCTGTACGACTTTCGCGGACCGAGCATGGCGGTCGACACCGCCTGCTCTTCGTCGTTGGTGGCCATCCACCTGGCATGTCGCAGCCTGCGGGAGGGCGATTGCACGCTCGCCCTCGCCGGCGGCGCGAACGTCATCCTGTCGCCGGGGCTGTCTATTAACTTCAGCAAGGCCGGCGTGATGGCAGCCGACGGCCGCTGCAAGACGTTCGACGCCCGGGCGGACGGATACGTGCGAGGCGAAGGCGCCGGGATCGTCGTGCTCAAACCGTTGAGTCAGGCATTGGCCGACGGTGACCCGATCTATGCGGTCATCCGGGGCAGCGCTATCAACCAAGACGGTCGGACCAATGGGTTGATGGCGCCGAGCCGGCAGTCGCAGGAGGCCGTTTTGGCCGAGGCCTATCGCCGTGCGGATCTGTCGCCGGGTGTGGTCGAGTACGTCGAAGCGCACGGCTCGGGCACGTCCCTGGGCGACGCGATCGAGGCGAAAGCGCTCGGCACGGTTCTGGCGGAGGGCCGCGCGCCGGGCAGCCGGTGCCTGATCGGCTCGGTCAAGACGAACATCGGCCACCTGGAGGCGGCGGCCGGTGTGGCCGGGCTCATCAAAGTAGCGCTGGCCCTTCGCCACCGGATGATTCCGCCGAGCGTGAACTTCACCGAGCCCAACCCTAATATCCGATTCGACAGCCTGCCATTGCGCGTCGCGAACACCCTCACTCCGTGGCCAGAGACCGGCGGCCGAGCGGTCGCGGGAGTCAGCGCGTTCGGCTTCGGCGGCGCCAATGCACATGTCGTCTTAACGGAGGCGCCGGAGACCCGAGTCACCCAACCCGGAGACGACGCGGAGGATCGCGTGGAGCTCCTTCCGTTGTCCGCCCGATCACCCGAGGCCCTGGCCGCACTGGCCGGCCGGTATGAGGAGGCCCTCACGGCCGGGGCGCCGCTTGCCGATCTGTGTTACACCGCGGGCGCGCGGCGCGGCCACCACGATCATCGGCTGGCCGTGGTCGGCGGCTCGCCCGCGGAGTTGTCAGAGTCTCTCGCCGCGTACCGACAGGGTTTGCCTGACCCCGGACTCTCCTCCGGACATTGCCGTCCCAGCCAGCGACCCGGCGTGGTGTTCGTCTTCTCCGGCCAGGGCTCGCAGTGGTTCGGCATGGGACAGCGGTTGTATGCGCAGGAGCCGGCGTTCCGGGATGCGCTGGACATGTGCGACCACACCATGCGCCCCCACCTGGACCGATCGGTGCTCGCCGAACTTCCCGCCGACGATGCCGACGGTGCCGACGATGGCGATTCCTGGCTGGGCGACATCGGCGTGATCCAGCCCGCGATCTTCGCGGTTCAAGTGGCGCTGGCCGCACTGTGGCGGTCGTGGGGGGTCGAGCCAGCGGCCGTGATAGGCCACAGCTTAGGTGAGGTGGCGGCGGCTCACGTCGCGGGCGCTCTGAGCCTGGAAGACGCCGCACAGGTGATCTGTGCACGGGCCCGGGTCCTCCGGCGAGCGCGTGGCCAAGGGGCCATGCTGGCCGCCGAGCTCTCCCTTGCGGAGGCGCAGGAGCTCATCGCCGGCCAACAGGGCCGAGTCGTGGTCGCGGCGATCAACAGCCATCGATCGATGGTGATGTCCGGCGATCCAGCGGTGTTGGCCGGCCTGATGACAAAGCTCGAGCATCAGGGTCGGTTCTGTCGCTGGGTGAAGGTCGACGTGGCCTCCCATGGCCCGCAGATGGACCCGCTGCGCGCCGAGCTGAAAGACGCCCTCGCCGGGCTGCGGCCGGCGGCTGGCGGGATACCCATGTATTCCACGGTGACCTGCGACCTGCTGGCCGACGGGCCGCTCGACGACGCCTACTGGGTGGAGAACCTCTGCTCGCCGGTGCGCTTCTCGGCGGCACTGCGGCGGCTAATCAACCTCGGCCATGACACGTTCCTGGAGGTCAGCCCGCATCCGATCCTGCTGAGCGCGGTGCGAGAGGACGCGGAGGACATCGGCCGCGATTGCACGTTGCTGCTGTCGATGTGCCGTGATGACGGAGGACGCGCCACCCTGCTCAGGTCGCTCGGCACGCTGTACACCCGTGGGCAGCCTGTTGCATGGGAGCAGCTGCGTCCCCGGGGTGGCCGATGTGTGGCGGCGCCCACCTACCCGTGGCAGCGTCGTCGGTTCTGGCCGGACACGACCACCGCGAGCGATGCGGTGGCCCGCCAAGCCACATCATCCGGCCGGCTGCCCTGGCGTGGGCCGCTGCGCTCGTCCGTAGACCCGCAGACGGTGTTCTGCGAAATCGACATCGGCACCGAGCTGATGCCGGATTTGACGGATCACCGCGTCAATGGTTCGGTAGTCCTCCCGGCGGCGGTTCTCATCAAGCTCGCCCTATCCGCGGCCGCGGTGGCCTTCGGCGAAGCGGGGCGCCTGCTCCGAGACGTCGTCTTCCACCGGACGCTCACGCTCACCGACGCGCAGCCGCGCACGGTGCAGGTCGTACTCCGCGGGGATCCGCTGGGCACGGTTTTCTTCGAGTGCCACACCCCGGATATCGGCACGCCAGGCCCGCCAGGATCGCCTGGATACCCGGGATCGTCGGGATGGTTGCTGCTCGCAAGTGGCACCGTCGCTACCTGTGAGCCGAACGCGGCCGACGCCGAACGGCATGTCCCCGAAGAAATCCGGAACGACTGTCCCGACGGGATCCCCGCGCGGTCGTTCTACCACCTCCTAGCAGACCACGGCCTTCAGTACGGGCCAGGCTTTCAGGCGGTGGAAGAAATCCGGCGCCGCGACGGAGAGGCGATCGCCCGGCTGACGCCACCGGGGCCGGGCGGCTCCACAGCCGACCATGACAACACGGCCGACCATGACGACACAGCCGACCACGACTTCAACGCCCAAGTCCTGGATTGCTGCTTCCAGGTCCTGGCCGCGACGCTTCCCGCACGCACCGGCACCGCGGGCGGTACGTACCTGCTGGTGGGTGTGGCCGAACTGCGCAGTCAAGAAACTTCCCATGGTGGGGTGTGGTGCCATGCGGTGCTTCGCCCGGTGCCCGACCCCGAGCCGAACATCGTCGAAGGCGACGTGTTTTTGCTACGCGAGGACGGGCAGGTGGTGCTGTCGGTCCGGGGGCTGCGTCTGCAACGCGTCGCAGGGGATACGCCGGCCAAACAAGCATCGGATCTGCACGACCGGATCTACGAGCTGCGGTGGCAGCTCGCGACACAAACCCCGCCGGACGACGCTCCAAGCCGGCCGGTCGAAGCGGGAAGCTGGCTGATCTTCAGCGACGGCAGCGCCACCTCGGACATACTGCGCGATCACCTCGAGCGGCATTCTCAGACGTGCGTGCTAGTCGAGCCGGGCACAGCCTTTGCAAGCATCGGACCGGGCGCATACCGCCTCGATCCGAAGCAGCCGCAGCACTTTCGCCGACTCCTCGACGAAGCCTTCGCGGCCAACCGGCCACCCTGCCGTGGGGTAGCGCACCTGTGGAGCCTGCTGGCAGCGGCACCGGGGGAGACGTCGACCGAGTCGCTGGAGTCGGCGAGGGTGCTGGGCACGTTGAGCGTGTTGCACCTCGCGCAGGCGCTGACGCTCATCGACTGGCCGGATACCCCGCGCCTGTGGCTGGTGACAAGGGGGGCGCAGGCGGCCGGCGCCGCCCTCGCGCCCGTGTCAATCGCCCAGGCGCCGTTGTGGGGGATGGGCCGCAGCATCGAACACGAGCACCCCGAGCTGCGCTGTTCGCGAGTCGACCTGTCGACGGACGGAGGGCCCGAAGAGCTTCGGGGCCTGTTCGACAGGTTGTGGGCCGATGGCCCCGAGCCCGACGTGGCGCTGCGTGGCAGCCTGCGCTACGTCGCGCGACTGGCCCGCCACGACAACACTGTTCACCCGCTACGTCCGCCCGCGCCGGCCCAGCCCCCAGCGCCCGGTACCCCGTTCCGGATGGTGTATCCGGCGCCGGGCGTGCTCGACGATATTCGCGCCTGGGCCGCCATCCGACGGGTGCCGAGGTCGGACGAGGTCGAGATCCGTGTGCACGCCGCCGGGCTCAACTTCATGGACGTGATGCGGGCCCTAGGCGTGTATCCCGGTCAGGTTGACGGGCCGGTGCGGGTGGGGATCGAATGCGCCGGCACTGTCACCGCCGTCGGCGACGGTGTCGACGAGTTTCGGGTGGGGGACGCTGTCATCGCGTTGGCGATGGACGGCGTCGGCTCGTTCGTGACTACTCCTGCGTGCCTGGTGGCCGTGATGCCGGCGCAGCTGAGTTTCCAGGCAGCGGCCTCGCTGCCGATCGCATACCTGACGGCCTACTACGCACTTCATGAACAGGCACGGCTGCGCCGCGGGGAGCGCGTCCTCATCCATTCCGCGGCCGGCGGTGTCGGCCTTGCGGCGGTCCAAGTCGCCCGCTGGCTCGGCGCGACGGCGTACGCCACCGCCGGCACCCCGGAGAAGCGAGATCACCTGCGTGCACTGGGCGTCGAGCACGTCTGGAACTCACGTTCCCCCGGGTTCGCCGATGCGGTACTCAGCGCCACCGGGGGCGAGGGCGTGGATGTGGTGCTCAATTCGCTGACGGGGGAGGCGATCGCCGAGAGTCTGACGGTCCTGAGACCGTTTGGCCGCTTCCTGGAGATCGGGAAGCGCGACGTCTACGGGCATGGCCGGCTACGCCTGTGGCAGCTGCGGCAAAACGCGTCCTACATGGTCGTCGATCTGGCACAACTTGTCATCGTTCGTCCCGATTATGTCGGCGCCCTGTTGCGCCGGATCGTGGCGTGCGTCGGGCAGGGCGCATTGCAGCCACTGCCGGTGCGTACGTTCGCCGTTGGCCAGACCGCCGCAGCCGTTCGGTGCCTCGCGCAGGGCAAACAAATCGGCAAGGTCGTCGTGTCGCTGGACGACGGGGCGCCACCACTCGTCCACCCTGCCGACGCCCCGGTCGGGTTAGTAGCCGACGCCACGTATCTGATCACCGGCGGGCTTGGCGGGCTCGGCCGTGCCGTTGCCACGTGGATGGTCGACCAGGGCGCCCGGCATCTGGTGCTGATGGGGCGTGGCCCCGCCTCGGAGTCCGCGCTGGCGACCCTCGACGCGCTGCGAGCGGCCGGCAGTGAGGTCGTCGTTGCGCGCGGGGACGTCGCCAGCGCGGACGAGGTCGCGGCCGTGCTCGGCTCAATCCGCGCATCCATGCCGCCGCTTCGTGGGGTGGTGCACGCGGCGGGGATCCTCGACGACGGCATCATTGCGCGCCTCGACGGGAGCCGCCTACGCGACGTCATGGCCCCTAAGGTCGAGGGCGCCTGGAACCTGCACGCGCTGACCCGAGACGCGGCGCTGGACTTCTTCGTGCTCTTCTCGTCGGCTGCGTCGGTGCTGGGTTCGCCGGGTCAGGCGCACTACGCGGCGGCGAACGCGTTCCTGGACGCGTTGGCGTGGCATCGGCGCGCGGAGGGTCGCCCGGCGTTGAGCATCGACTGGGGACCGTGGGCCGGGGTTGGTTTCGCCACTCAGCCCGAACAACTGCGTCACCTCATCGAGCACGGCGTCGAGCCGATGCCGGCCGCCGACGGTGTCCAGGCGCTGTCGCACCTGCTTCGGGGGTCCGCCACGCAGGTTACCGTCCTGCGGGCCAACTGGGCCCAGTGGCGCAGCCCGGGCGTGGATCCACCTCTGCTTGCGCACCTCGGTCCCGAGTCGTTGGACGAAACGCCGGCGACGGGCGGCGCGCTTGCACCGGGAGCTCACCTCAATGACGAGGTGCGCCGCGCGGACCCGGCCGAGCGCCAGCGGCTGCTCGAGTCCTACCTGCGCGATCAAGCAGCCGGCAAACTCGGTCTGGCACCGTCGCGGCTGGACATCAAACTGCCCCTCAACCATCTCGGCGTCGACTCGCTGATCGCGACGGAGCTGCGTACCCAGATCGAGCGTGACTTGGGCATCGTCGTGCCGGTCATTGTGCTGCTGAATGGACCAACCATTACACAGCTCGCCGCCCGGCTTGGCGACCGCCTTGACGGCGTCGATCCAGCCAGGCCCGATCCGACCCCGGCGGCCGACACGCGCGAAACGCCGCCGGACAAGCCGCAGGCGGACGTTTCGGCCTCGGTGCATCCGTTGTCGTACGGACAACGGTCCCTGTGGTTCCTCCATAAACTCGCACCGGCTAGCCCTGCCTACACCATCACCTATGCCGGGCGGATCACGGGTGACGTCGATGCGTCGGCGCTGGAACGCGCCGCTCAGGCGCTTGTCGAGGGGCACCCGATACTGCGCACTACCTACGCCGTACACGACGGCCAGCCGGTTCAGCTCGTTCATCCGCGGTGGCCGGTGCGGATCGCCTGCCACGACGTGGGTCCCGACGAGCCGCAGCTGCACGAATGGCTACGTCGGGAGTCCAATCGTCCGTTCGACCTACAAACCGGTCCGGTGCTCCGGCTCAGCCTGCTCCGGCGCACACCCAGCGAGCATGTCCTGGTCCTGGTGGTGCATCACATCGCCGTCGACTTCTGGTCCATCGACGTCATTCTCGATGAGCTGCGCCTGCTGTACGCCGCAGAACACGGCTCAGATCCGCCGCCGCCCTGCCCGGAGCGCTACGTCGACTACGTGGACTGGCAGATCCAGATGCTCTCTGGTGCGGAGGGGGAACGCCTCTGGAATTACTGGCGCCGGCAGTTGTCCGGTGACATCCCGAGCGTCCAGTTACCCATCGACCGGCCACGACCGGCGGCTCAGACCTATCGCGGCGCGGTGCATCGCTTCACCCTCGACGGCCGGCTGGGCACCTGGGTCAGGGAGGTAGGCCGGAGCGCCGGCACGACGCCGTACATGACGTTCCTGGCGGCGTACGCAACGCTGCTGCACCGCTACGGCGGCCAGGACGACCTCCCGATCGGTTCACCATTCGGCTGCCGCGACCGGCCAGGGCTGGAGGGCCTGGTTGGCTACATAGCCAACCCGGTAGTTCTTCGCGCCGACCTGCACGGCGACCCGACGTTCACGTCATTGCTGGGTCGCGTCAAGGACACGGTGCTGGCGGCGCTCGCGCATTCGGACTACCCCTTCGCGCTGCTCGTCGAGCGGCTCCGGCCGGCCCGTGACCTGAGCCATACACCGCTCTTCCAGGTCTCGTTCGCCTGGGAACAGCCGCGTCGCTTCCAGGACGGGCCGGGCGGAACAGCCGCGGCCGGAAGCCCCGGCACGCTGGACCTGAGCACGATCCACATCGGTCAGGGCGGTGCGCCCCTGGACTTGATGATGCAAGTGGCCGATTCCGACGGGCAGTTCACTTGCGAATTGCAGTACAACACGGACATTTTCGATCAGGCGACGATCGAGCGGATGGCCGGGCACTTTGTGACGCTGCTGGGCGCCATCGCCACCGACGCCGACAGACGCCTGTCGGAGCTGCCGGTGCTCACCGAAGCGGAGCGCCTTGAGCAGGCGGCGTGGAATGAAACCCGGGTCCGCTACGAGGCGCCTGATTGTGTTCACGAGATGGTGGCGAAGACGGCTCAACGACGCCCGGATGCGATCGCGGTGTGGTTTGACGACCGCGAGATGACCTACACGGAGCTCGACCGGCGCGCGGATGCGCTAGCCCATCGGCTGCAGCGCCTGCGTGTCGGACTCCACAGCATCGTTGCTGTGCTCCTCGACCGCTCAGAAGACCTGGTCGTGGCGTTACTGGGTGTGCTCAAGGCGGGTGGCGCGTTCATGCCGCTGGACCCGGCGCAACCGACAAACCGCATTGCCGCCATGATGACCGACGCCGGCGTGCCCGTCTGCGTTACGCACCAGCGGCATCTGCAACGGCTGCAAGGGTTTTCCGGTCACCGGCTGTGCCTCGACGCGCCGTCGACACCGATGGCAGAGGACGCCGTCGCCGCCGTTGTCGGCACGACCTCGGCCAGCCCCGCCTATGTCATCCACACCTCCGGCTCCACGGGTGTCCCGAAGGCGGCGATCAACACCCACGCCGGGATCCGCAACTACCTGCTGTGGATGCAGGCAACCTACCGGCTCACCGTTGACGACCGGGTGCTTCACCACACGCCGGTGACCTTCGACGCCTCGGTGGCGGAGATCTTCTTGCCGTTGATCGTCGGGGCACAGCTTGTCATCGCGAAACCCGAGGGCCACAAGGACCCCGCCTACCTTGTTCGCACCATCGCCGAGCAGTCCGTCACCCAGGTGGTGCATTTCGTGCCGTCGATTCTGCGCGCCTTCCTTGCCGAGCCGACGGTGACCGCCTGCGTCGGGCTGCGCAGGGTGTCGTGCGGCGGCGAAGTGCTGCCGTACGAACTCACTCAGCGCTTCCTGGCCATGCTGGACGCAGAGCTGTGGAACGAGTACGGCCCCGCCGAGACCGCGATCACCGCGACCGCTTTCCACTGCAAGGCTGGTGCCTTCGGCCCCCCGGTCCCGATCGGGCGACCGCTCGCCAACGTCCGCGTCCATCTCCTGGATGGCCATCTCCGACCAGTGCCGGTGGGTGTGCCGGGTGAGCTGTTCATCGGCGGGGTCGGCGTGGGCGGCGGCTACCTCAACCAACCCGACCCGACGGCAGCCAGATTCATCGCCGACCCGTTCGCCGACGAACCCACCGAATTGCTGTACCGCACCGGCGATTTGGCGCGCTACCTGCCTGAAGGCAACATCGAGTATCTGGGACGCCTCGATGACCAGGTGGAGATCCACGGCGTGCGGATCGAGCCGAGTGAGATTGAGGCTGCACTGGACAAACACCCCAGGGTTCGGGAGAACGCGGTGATCGCCGGCAACGACGGCCGTGGGAACACCCGGCTGGTCGCCTATGTCGTGGCGCCCGGCGAACCCGCGCCCACCACCGCCGAGCTGCGCCGCTTCCTGCTCGATTGGCTTCCCGCGGCGATGGTGCCGGCCGTCTTCTGCGTGACCGAGGCACTGCCGCGCACGTCGAGCGGAAAGGTCGACCGTCGGGCCTTGGCGGCGGGGGACGAAGCGGCGTCGGTGCAGGAGCCGACCTTCGTCGCCCCACGCACCCACGCCGAGAAAATCCTCACGGAGATCTGGCGCCAGGTGCTCGAAGTGGAACGCGTTGGCGTTCACGACGACTTCTTCGCGCTCGGTGGCTGCTCGACCCACAGCCTGGAGGTCACGGTCAAAGCCAACGAAGCCGGCCTGCCGCTGAAACCGAAGTCAGTGTTCTTGTTCAGCACGGTCGCCGAGCTGGCCGCCGAATACCGCCAGGCTGCCGAGGACGCTCCGGATCTCGGGGACACCACGGAACGCGTGAACGGAAGTCAAGTCATCACATCGCGCGCAGCGAAGGAGTGTCTCGCCGAGCTCGATCCTGTTGTGCCGGTGCACACGAACGGCCAGGAGCCGCGAAACACCGTGATCGAAAGCATCGGCGCCTACCTGCCCGCAGACGTGGTTTCGACCGAGAACGTCCTCGCCGGATGCGCCAACGACATCGGCATCCCGTTGGAACGCCTGACCGGCATCAAGCACCGGCGGGTGGCCGGGCACGGCGAGTTCTCGATCGACCTCGCCCGGCAGGCGGCGGTTGACTGCCTGGCCCGGTCAAGCTACGGACCCGACGAGATCGATCTGGTCATCTCCTGCAACATCTCCCGCTACGACGGGCCCGGGCACAAATTTGTCTTCGAGCCCAGCACCGCGGCCCGGTTACGGGATCAGTGCGGCCTGGCCAACGCGCTTGCTTTTGACATCACCAACGCGTGCGCCGGGATGTTCACCGGCATCACCGTGGCCGACGCATTCCTTAAGACCGGGCTGGTCCAGCGCGTGATGGTGGTCAGCGGCGAATACATCACCCACCTCACCGACACCGCGCAGAAGGAAATCGCGGGTCCGATGGACGCGCGGCTGGCTTGCCTGACCCTGGGTGATGCCGGCGCCGCGGTGATTCTGGAGCGCGGCGCCAACGGCCGGGTCGGCTTCCACGACATCGATCTGGCCACGCTCAGCCGGTACAGCAGCCTGTGCGTGGCCAAGGCGACCAACGGGCCGCACGGCGGCGCGATCATGCTCTGCGACTCCATCGCCGCAACGGCGGCGGCGGTCAAGCGTTGCGTGCCATACGTCACCGCGGTGATGACCCGGCACGGGTGGCGGCCCGAGCACTGCGATCACATTGTCATGCATCAGACCTCGGAAGCATCGCTCAACGACGCGGTATTCGCGGTGAACCGGATGTTTGGACACACCGTCGCCCATCCGGGCAACATCATTTCCAACCTGGCCGAGCGGGGAAACACCGCCAGCACGACACATTTTGTCGCGCTCAGCGACCACATCCGGGGCAACCGGATCCAGTCCGGAGACAACGTGGTCTTCGGCATCAGCGGCTCCGGCCAAACCGTTGGCGCCGCGCTCTACACCTTCGACGACTTGCCCGACCGGCTGCGCCGCGGGTCCAATGGCCACCGCGGCGGCAGGCGCTCGACAGGCTTGCGCTCCACCGAGCGACCAGTTACGCACCGCGTCCGCATCGAAGGTGCCGGCACCGCGCAAGCCGAGCAGTCCGGTCCTCGACGCGCGGTCGACCTCGCGGTGCAGGCCGCCACGGCTTGCCTCGACCACAGTGGGCTCGACCGGGCCTCGCTCGGCCTGATCATTCACGCCGGGGTGTACCGGGACGACTTCATCTGCGAACCGGCCATCGCCGCGCTCGTCGCCGGCGAGTTGGGGGTGAATGACGACCTGGAATCTCCGGACGACCCCAAGACTCTTGCCTTCGATGTGCTCAATGGCGCGCTCGGCTTCCTCAACGCCTGCCATGTCGCCACCCAGATGATCGGCGCGGGAAAGGCCGAGCACGCGATGGTTGTGGCATCCGAGGTGGAAAACAACACTGCTGACAGCGGGCGGCCGTTGTATGGCATCGCCGAGACGGGGTCGGCTGTGATCCTGGGTAGGACCGACGGCACAACGGGCTTCGGCCAGTTCGTGTTCCACCACCATCCCGAGTACGGGCGGGCACTGTCCACGTACGTCCAGCACCGAGATGGACAGAGCTGGCTACAGATCGATCGCGATCCAAACCTTGAAGCCCACTACCTGGACACGATCCCCGCTGCTGTCGAGGAACTGTTGAAGTTGGAGGGACTGGGCCGTTCCGAAATCGCTCTCGTGTTCCCCCCATACCTGTCCGCCGCGGGCCGTGCGGAACTGGCCGCGCGCATCGGCATCCCGAGCTCGCGGTTCGTCGATGTCGCCGCCGAGGCCGACCTTTTCACCTCTTCCGTGCCGTATGCGCTGGAGCATGCCTGGCGGCACACGCGGCTCAGTTCGGGCGACGTCGGCTTGATCGTGAGCGTCGGCTCGGGCCTACAGGTCGGCTGCACCACCTACCGCTTCTGATACCAGTGCCCAGGGTTGTTTGCCCAACGCACCGGCTATTCATCCCGCAGCAGCGTCGCCGGTGCTTCCCGAGTGCTTCTCCACGCGGGGACGACCGCCGCGAGTGTCGCAACCATCGCGGCAAGTGCCGCGTATCTTATTGCTTCTGACAATGGGAATATAAACGGCGTAGCGGAACCCACATCGACGATTGCAGCTCGTCGAACCGCTTCGATGATTCCCATGGAGAGCGCTGCGCTGAATAGGGCGCCCGCCGCGCTCGCGATGACGGCATCGAAAGTTACTATTGCGAAGACCTTGAATCGGGTAGCCCCAAGCGCCTGTAGCAGAGCTAACTCGCGTCGACGCTGTATCGCGACAAGTATCAGGGTCCCGGACATCGATACGAAAGCGATGGCGAGCAGGCCGTATTTTAGCGTGTCCAATGGTTTGAGATATCGATCCTCACCGCTGACGACGGCACTTCGATACCCCGCTGCGTCCGTCACCTTGACAGGCTGGTTCAAATCACTGGCGCTAATCTCTGCGGAAATCCGGTCAAGTGGAAATCCTGCCGTCGGTTTGAGAAAAACCAAACTCGCCGGCTGAGGACCGAAAAGCTGGTCGGCAAGGCGATATGGCATTTGTATCCTCCGACCGCCCACTTCAGGGGTCGCCAGAATCGTACCGATGGTCATTTTACGAGCGTTTGGTCCGCTTCCGAGAAGGAGCGTGTCGCCGACGCGAAGACCGTTCTCCCGGGCGAGTGTGTTGCCGATGACCAGTTGATCTGCGTCAATGCTCACCTGTGGGGCTTGCCCGGCGAGCACCGGGAAAGGAAAGGTCGGCCGATCCTCAGCTCGTATAAAAGCCGATGATCCATTCGCAAGCATGGTCTCGATTTCTGCTATTCGCTCCAGGGTGTCAACCCCCGGTAAGGACGCCAGCGTGGCTACGTTGCCAGGGGAGAATTTGGCATCCATCGACCCATAGTCGGTGAATCCCGTGGTAGTGAGCACCAGACGTCCCTGTGCCTGTGATTGAGCTACGTCGCTGACGTTGCGATCGATTGCGACAAGGAATCCGGATAGCAGTATCGCGGTAGCTACGGGTACTGCGACAGCGCCTGTGATGGCGGTTGTTCGTGATCCACTGGCTCGGAGTCCCCCGAGCGCCACAGTGAGCGTTGCCCTGTGCGCTCGGTCAGGCCGGGCCCGGATGGAGGTGATCGCCTGTGCGCTCAGATATGCTGCGGCCCCGAGCAATCCGACCAAGGCGACAATGACCGCGACGTTGGCAACCGCAGCCTGCCAGGGCTCGAGGCCGCCCGATTTGGTAGCCAGCCTCGCGGAGATGACTCCGCCAAAACCGATGGCCAGCATCGCCACCGCTTTGGGCCAGATGCTTCGCGCTGTGGTGGACTCTTCGCTGGCTCGGCCCGAGAGTTCTGCCGCAATCGCTGTTTTCGACGCTGACAGGCTGGGGGCTAGGGCCGCAAGAACCGCGAGGAGCACCCCCATTCCCAATCCGACCACAATGATACTCGGTTTGACCACTACCGGGACATCGACACCAACGAACAATTGGGTCAGCTCACTGGCGCTCGCAACGACTGGCCTTGCGAGGATTATGCCGGTGAGAATCCCGATGACCGAGCCGGCCGCTCCCAGCAGGGCAGCTTCTGCAAGGAACCCGATGATGGTCGATAGCGGCGTTGCGCCCAGGGCGGCGGCGATCGCGATGTCGCGTCGCCGTTCCTCGACGGACAGTCGGGTGACTTGGGCGATTAGGATGACGCCTACCCCGACCGCGACGAGCGCAAAGATCCCCAGCAGCGGAAGAAGTAGGGTGTTGGGGTCGAATCCCCCGGCCCGGTCGCGGCGAGTGAGGACGCCAAACCCAGGCCCTAGTGCGTCGATTAAGCTTGCACGTACCGTCGAAGCGCTCGCGTTGTCGGCCACTCCCACGTAGAGGATGTCGACCCGGTCGGATCGCGCGAATTGTGCCTGTGCTGTGCTTAATGGCAACACCACAACGCGCCCGTTGTTGACGCTATCCAACTTTGGGACTTGCTGAAGCGTTGGCATCGACAGCTGCCCTGCGTCAGTCGCCAGTGTTGCGGAAGGGCTCAATGAGCTGCCGAGTGTGGTCGAGGTAGCCAACATCGGTGGTTCTCGTTGGCCGGGTGGGCATACCGTCGCATCGACAATCCACACGGCCGAACAGTCGATTCCCATGGCCAGCACGTATGTTTCGTGGTCACGGTTGCGTAGCAACGTCACGGCTCGGATGACGGGCACTGTCGCCAACACGCCTGGCACATGGCTGGCAGTGTTGATAACCCCCGGGTCGATGCCGCCCCGGGTCGCGGCGCCAACGATGCGTAACGGCGTGGGACCGGCAATTTGGTTACCCACATCGTCCATAGCGCTGCGGACGCTGGTGGTTTCGATCATCGCGGCGACAGCAACGGCCACCCCACCGCCGAGGGAAATGGCCGCCAGTAGCGCACGCAGTTTATGTTGCCGGATAGCCCGGACATTGACGGTGCGCAGAACGCCGAGTGTCGCGGCTAAACGCCGAAGCGCCATCTGGTGCTACTCCTGTATTGCGCTGCTGTCTGTTTCTATGCGACCGTCGAGAAGCGAAATGACCCGAGGGACTTCTGCGGCGATCGACCGATTATGCGTGACCAGGACAATTGTTTGACCTGACCTATTGAGGCTTTCGAGGGCATCGACGACCTTACTGCTGTTCTTGGTATCTAAATGGCCCGTGGGCTCGTCGGCGAGAATCACATCCGGCGTCGCGAACAAGGCTCGCGCGATCGCCACCCGCTGCTGCTCACCACCGGACAACTCCGCGGGCAGCCGGTCGGCCAAACGGGCGACACCGAACTGATCCAACAATCTGATCGCCCGGTCATACCGATCCCGACCAGACTCACCGGACAACAAACCGGAAAGCATTACATTCTGGGCAATGGTTAGCCCGGCGAGCAGATTCAACGACTGGAATACGTACCCTATTGTGCGACCGCGGATGCGGGCCAACTGCCCGCGAGACAGCCTGGCCACACTCTTCTGGTTGACCCGAACATCACCGCTCGTCGGAGTCTCCAGCAATCCTAGAATGCTCAGCAATGTCGACTTGCCCGCACCCGAAGGTCCCACCAACGCCACGAACTCGCCCCGAAATATTTGCACATTGATGTTTTTGAGAACTGGCGTCGCGGTGGCCCCGCGGCCAAACGACTTGCAGAGATTGTCAGTTTCAAGAACAGCGGTGCTATGAGCCTCGCCGCCGCTTAATCCCATGTTCGCATCTTAACCCAAGATCGGCGACCTGACTGGCCGCACACGTCGTCGCACGGCCGGCAGCAGTAGGAGCCCCGCTCCGAGCCAGAAGAGGG
>NZ_JBKQTQ010000080.1:0-37122 GCF_052143115.1 Mycobacterium sp. | reverse complement strand
GCTCCGAACCCGGCAACGAGGTCAACCCGGCCGCCATCGAGGCCATGGCCGAGCGTGGCATCGACATCTCCGGCGAATATCCCAAACCCTGGACCGACGAGATCGTGCAAGCCGCCGATGTCGTCATCACCATGGGCTGCGGCGATGCCTGCCCGATCTTCCCAGGGCGCCGCTACGAGGAATGGGTCCTCGAGGACCCCGCCGGCCAAGACATCGACGGCGTGCGGCCAATCCGCGACGAGATCGGACGCCGTGTGCGCCACCTGCTCACCGACCTGGAAGTCCGCATCCATGCATAACCGCGCATCCGAACCGCGCTCCCACCTGTCCGGTGGCCTCCCACACCCATCAAGCGGCGGCACAGCCGTGCTGACGCGTATTAGCGGCGCCTTGCGATCGGTCATCGGCTGGCTTCGCTCCGGCTACCCCGACGAGGCGCCCCCAACCGGCTACTCGCCGCTGATCGCACTCTTCGGCCCCATGGCACTAACGCCACGACAAATCCAACACATCGTCGATGAACTCGACGGCGCGCCCGCAGACACCACCGACATCAAGGTCGCCATCACCAAAGCCACCGACCGGCTACCCACCCAGGCACAGATACGGACCGTCGCCCACGCACTGCCCCCAACACCACCCAGCACCAGCACATCGCACTGACGACCGGAGGAAACCACCATGCGCATTTCATCGAAGCGATCTTGCGCTGCGCTGAGCTTGCTGGCTGCCACGGTGCTGGTGCTTTCGGCATGCGCCAGCGAAAAATCAACCCCCCCGTACGCGAGCTCGACGAAGGTGGATTGCGGCGGCAAGCAGTCGTTGAAGTCCAGCGGCTCTACCGCGCAGGCCAATGCGATGACCCAGTTTATCATCGCCTACCAAAAGGCCTGCCCTGGAAGCAATCTGACCTACGCCTCGAACGGCTCAGGTGCCGGGGTGAGTGAATTCCTGGCAGGTCAAACCGATTTCGGTGGATCGGACTCGCCGCTAGCTGGAGACGAGTACGGCAAGGCCAAGCAGCGGTGCAGCTCGGACGCGTGGAATCTACCCGTGGTGTTCGGCCCTCTGGCGATCACCTACAACCTCAACAAAGACACGCTGGTACTCGACGCCCCGACGCTGGCGAAGATCTTCAACGGCACGATCACCCGATGGGACGACCCGGCGATCACGGCACTCAACGAATCGATGCCCTCTGAGGCCATCCACATGGTGTACCGCAGCGACGAGTCGGGAACCACCGACAACTTCCAGCGCTATCTCGACGCCGCCTCCAACGGTGCCTGGGGCAAAGGTGCGGGTAAGACGTTCCATGGCGGCGTCGGTCAGGGCGCCCCGGGTAACGAGGGCACGTCGGAGGCGGTCAGGAACACCGAGGGTGCGATCACCTACAACGAATGGTCGTTCGCCGCGGAGCAGCGGCTGTTCGCAGCCAAAATCGTGACCTCGGCCGGGCCGCATCCGGTGGCGATCAACGCTGACACGGTCGGCAAGGCCATCGCTGGCGCGACTATCGCGGGCCCGGGCAACGACTTGGTGTTAAACATCTCGTCGTTCTACAAGCCCACCCAGCCCGGCGCCTACCCGATCGTGCTGGCGACCTACGAACTGGTGTGCTCGAAATACACCGACCCGCAGACTGCGGCGGCGGTGCGGGCGTTTCTGCAGTCCACCGTCGGGCCAGGGCAGGTCAACCTCGAGGACTACGGATACTTCCCATTGCCCAACCAGTTCCAGTCGAAAGTGCTGAGCGCCATCAACGCCATCAGCTGACTCGTCGCACTCATCGCCCGAATCCAAGCGGCGCAGCGCTGCACCGCCACCCCAGCATCCACGACACATCAGGAGCCAAACCCGCATGACCGCTCGTCATATCGTCGCTATCGGCGGCAGTGATGCCGGCATCAGCGCGGCGCTGCGCGCACGCGAACTCGACCCCACCACCGATGTCACGGTGGTCGTCGCCGACGCCTATCCCAACTTCTCCATCTGCGGCATCCCTTACTACGTCTCCGGTGAAGTCACCCACTGGACCAACCTGGCCCATCGCACCGCCGCCGACCTGGCCGCCACGGGCATGCGGGTGCTCACCGACACCCGCGCCACCGGCATCAATGTCGAGGTGCACACCCTCGACGTCCTCGACTCCACCGGAGCCCCACAGCAGCTGTTCTACGACGCCCTGATCATGGGCACTGGCGCCCTCAGTGCCCGCCCACCCATCCACGGGCTCAGCGGCCCCGACGCGCTCGGCCCCGCCGATGGGGTGCACCTGCTGCACTCGATGGGGGACACCTTCGCTGTCATGGACTCCCTGCAGCAACGCAACCCCGCCACCGCGGTCATCGTCGGTGCCGGCTACATCGGCCTGGAGATGGCTGAAGCCCTCACCTCCCACGGCATCCAGGTCACCCAGATCGAAGCGCTGCCCGAGGTTCTGCCCACCGTCGACCCCGAACTCGGCGCCCTTGTGCACGCCGAGCTGGAACGCCACGGTGTCGAAGTCCTCACCCACACCGCTGTCACCGCCATCACCCGCACGGCCACCGGCGCACTCACCGTCACCGCCAGCCATCACAGCCAACCCGTCTCGCGCACAGTCGATTTCGTCCTCACCGTTGTCGGAGTCCGCCCCGACACCGAACTCGCCGCCGACTCCGGCGCCCACCTCGGCGTCAAAGGCGCCATCGTTGTCGACGAAGCGATGCGTACCAACCTGCCGGACATCTTCGCGGCCGGCGACTGCGTGCACACCCACCACCGGCTGCTCGGCATTACCTGGCTGCCGCTGGGCTCCACCGCGCACAAACAAGGCCGCGTGGCCGGTGAGAACGCGCTCGGCGGCCACGCCCACTTCGCGGGCAGCCTGGGCACCCAAGTCGTCAAGGTCTTCGATCTCGTCGCCGCCCGCGTCGGCCTCCGCGAACACGAAGCCGTCGCCGCGAACCTCGGCTGGACGCCTGTCACCAGCCAATCGAGTCCAGACGACCACAAAGCCTACTACCCAGGCGCCACCCCCATCCACATCCGCATCACTGGCGACCAGCACAGCGGTCGCCTCCTTGGCGCCCAACTCGTGGGACACCTTAGCGCCGAAATCGCCAAACGCGTCGACACCTATGCCACCGCCCTCTTTCACGAGATGACTGTCGACAGCCTTGGCGAGCTCGACCTGTCCTACACTCCGCCACTCGGGTCGCCCTGGGACGCAACCCAAATGGCAGCCCAAGCATGGGTGCGCCAACACCAGCCCGCCACGGCCCGATCCCTAACCAGCTAGCTAACGTCCGTGCAGAATCGAGTCCTACACATGCGCATCAAGAAGTTCAATCGATCACTAGATAGGCCGCGCACCAAGATCGCTCTCGTCGCCGGTGTCGTGGTGCTCGTCGCCATCGTTACGGCGGTCGTGGGGATCTCGGTCCTCATCGCACGCCACAATCACAAATCGCCGCAGTCCGAACTGCCGTTTACGGGTCTCAAGGGACCTACCGCCGTGGCGGTGGACAGCGCCGGTGGCGTCTACGTCGTCGACGAACTCGGCCGGCAGGTGCTGAGGCTGGCGGCGGGTTCGACCACCCAGTCCGTGCTGCCGATCCAAGCGCCCAGCCCTGACAATCCAAGCGTTATGACCGCCTACCCCGCAGGTGTGGCGGTGGATAGCGCGGGCGATGTTTACGTCGCCGATAACGAGAACGACCGGGTGCTCAGGCTGGCGGCGGGCTCCACGACACCGGCCGTGCTGCCGTTCACCGATCTCGATGACCCCAAGGGTCTGGGGGTGGACAGCGCCGGTGACGTCTACGTCGGCGAGTCCTCCTACCGCAACCCACGGGTGCTGAAGCTACCGGTGGGGGCGACTGCCCACGGGGTGCTGGCGTTCAGCGATCTCAAGTACGTCGATGGTGTGGCGGTGGACAGCGCCGGTGATGTCTACGTCGCCGATGGCGGCAACAACCGGGTGCTGAAGCTGGCGGTGGGGGCCACCGCCCAGGCGGTCCTGCCGTTCACGGGGCTCAACGGCCTTGGGGGTATCGCGGTCGACAGGGCCGGTGATGTTTATGTCGCCGACCGGGGCAATAGCCGGGTGCTGAAGCTGGCGGTGGGGGCCACCGCTCAGGCGGTGCTGCCGTTCACGAGGCTAGCCGATCCCGCGGGTGTGGCTGTGGACATGGTGGGCAACGTCTACGTCGCCGACTTTCACAAGCGGCGGGTGCTGAAACTGGCGGCGGGATAACGCATCGCGAAGCCACCGCACCGAGCGGGAATTCCACACGCCACGATGGCTAGGACGTACCCCGCCGCCAGGATCACCCTGGGACGCCGCCCAAACCGCCGGCCAGGCAATGGGTCCTCCAGCACAGCTCGACGACCAACCACAAACACCCACCACCCATGTCAGCGCGCCCCCCAACTAGCCACCCGAACGCACAGAGGTCTATCGCCCTGCCCCACACCACATCCAACTTCGGTCATCGGCGGCACGCAGCGGGCCCATCTCACCGTCTGTTGTTCTCAAGGAGGCAATCAACGTGAAGCACAACCGACCAGGTGTCGCCATAAGCTTGCTGGCCGCGGGTGCCCTGGTGCTCTCGGCATGCACCAGCCCCCACACGACCCAGGTCTATGTTAACGGGGCCCCGCTGGAGTGCGGCGGCAAGCAAGCCTTAACCGCCAGCGGCTCGACCGCGCAAGCCAACGCGATGACCCGGTTCATCGACGCTTACCGCAAGGCCTGCCCCGGCCAGACACTCGACTACACCGCCAACGGCTCGGGCGCCGGAATCAGCGACTTCCTCGCCGGCAAGACCGATTTCGGCGGATCGGACACACCACTGTCCGGCGACCAATACGCCGCCGCCAAGCAGCGCTGCGGCGGCTCCGATGCCTGGAATCTGCCGGTGGTATTCGGCCCGGTGGCCATCACCTACAACCTCAACGCGGTCGACTCTTTGGTGCTCGACGCGCCCACGTTGGCCAAGATCTTCAACGGCAGCATCAGGCGCTGGGACGACCCGGCCATCACCGCGCTCAACGCATCCATGCCGCCAGAGGACATCCACGTCATCTACCGCAGCGACGCATCCGGCACCACCGCCAACTTCCTGGCCTACCTGCAGGCCGCATCCCGCGGAGCCTGGGATAAAGGCACGGGCAAGACGTTCAACGGCGGCGTCGGCACCGGCGCCCCCGGCAACGAAGGCACCTCGGCGACGGTGAAGAACACCGAGGGCGCGATCAGCTACAACGAATTGTCTTTTGCCCTCCAGCAGGGGCTTTTCGTCGCCGAGATCACAACCCCGGCAAGCCGCAAGTCGTTACGCCCGGTACGCATCGGCACCAACTCGGCCGGCAAGACCATCACCGACACTAAAATCGTCGGTAAAGGCAACGACCTGGTGCTCGACCTCTCCTCGTTCTACAACCCCAGCCAGGAGGACGTCTACCCGATCGTCTTGGCCTCCTACGAGATCGTCTGCTCCAAATACCCCAGCCCCGACGTCGCCAAGGCGGTCAAGGCGTTCCTGCAGGCGACGCTCGGCCCGGGCCAGGTCGACCTCGACAAGCACGACTACATCCCGCTGCCGCCCGACTTCCAATCAAAAGTCTCAAGCGCCGTCGACGCCATCACCTGACTCAGCCTGCGGCGGCAACGAATTCGGCGAACTGCGCGTTGGTCAACGGACACCGCTCCATCCAGAAGGAACCCACGGCCACGGGATGGATCGGCGCCTCTTCCGGGTAAGAGCTCGTCCAGCCCATGCGGAATGAGCCGCCGGGTAGGTCAACCAGCTCGGTGAGCACGACTTCAGGGTATGACGACCGCGGACGGCCCCGGACACCTCAACAAAAGTTATGCGACGCGCTTTAATCCGATTGCCGATACCACGTGACCATGTACTGGACTCCACCTCCACGCCGAGCGGGAATCGGGACGCAGTCTGTTCGTGAATTTGGACGACATCGTCCAATCTCGGCTGGCTACGTCCGTGAATATTGGACGGACTGGAAGGGATGATGGTTGTTGTCGCCGCGGCGACCCGCAGTGACGCCGGTGTGAGGGCCTGAGTTGGCTGTAGCGGATGCGGACCTCTTCGACGACGATCTCGACGCCGTCGCGATGACTCTGCATCGCCGGTATTCACGTGAAAATGTGGGCAAAATGTGGGCACACGAGGCCTACGACGGCCCGCAGCAACCATGAAAATGGCGGTTTAACTGCGTAAACGCTCCGGACAGAAATGGCGGTGGCGGAGGGATTTGAACCCTCGGACGGGGGTTACCCGTCACACGCTTTCGAGGCGTGCTCCTTAGGCCGCTCGGACACGCCACCGCCGGACAGCTTACCCAACGCCGGGGTGCTTACCCCAATCGCTGGCGGGCGAAGAAGGCCGCCAGCAGGGCGGCGCATTCCTCGGCCAGCACCCCGCCGCGGACGGCGGGGCGGTGGTTGAGCCGACGGTCGCGAACCACGTCCCACAGCGAACCGACCGCTCCGGTCTTGGGCTCCCAGGCCCCGAACACCAGGCGGTCGACCCGCGCCATCACCAACGCGCCCGCGCACATCGTGCACGGCTCGACGGTGACCGCCAGCGTCGCTCCGGCCAGCCGCCAACCGTCGCCAAGCACACCGGCGGCGGCCCGCATGGCCAGGATCTCGGCGTGTGCGGTCGGATCACCCAGCGCCTCGCGGGCATTGACCGCGCGGGCCAGCACGGTTCCGTCGGCGCCGACCACCACCGCACCCACCGGGACGTCACGTGGACCCGCGGTAGCGGCGACCGCCAGCGCAGCACGGATCAGGTCCTCGTCGGACCTCAACGTCCGAGACGTTCGAGCACCGCCGACAGTTCCTCGGCGAAGCCCATCTCCCGCGCGATGCGGCCCAGCTGCTCGTCGGCATATAGATCGGTCTCGTCGAGAATGACGCCCAGCACCGCCTCGGGCAGCCCGACATCGGAGAGCAGGCCGAGGTCACCCTCCTCGAACGGGTCGGCGTCCTCCAGATCCTCCGGATCGATGTCGGCGTCCAGGTTGTCCAGCACTTCGGCGGCGATGTCGTAGTCCAGTGCCGCGGTGGCGTCCGAGAGCAACAGCCGGGTTCCTGAAGGGGCCGGCCGAACGATCACGAAGAACTCGTCGTCAATGTCGAGTAGCCCGAAAACCGCGCCGGCGCTGCGCAACTCGCGCAGTTCGGTTTCGGCGTCAGTCAAGCTGGTCAGGGCTTTTGGCCGCATGGCAGAACAGCGCCATTTACCGTCCTCGCGCACGACGGCCACGCCGAATCCGTCCGGCGTATCCGCCTTCGCGGAAGCGCGCTGTGCTCCCATGGGCGCCTACGCTAGTCCCGCTGGAGCCCGTTGACCAGCACATGACCAGCAGATCGGCGTCGCGTCGGCCGCCCATCGGGGCCGACCCTTCCGGCGAATGTGCCAACCTTGTGGGATGGCTCGTCCTGTTTTCAAGACACCGGTGTGCGTGCTGGGCCTGGGGCTGATCGGGGGCTCGATACTGCGTGCGGCAACGGCAGCCGGCCGCCAGGCCTTCGGCTACAACCGCTCGGTCGAAGGGGCCCAGGCGGCCCGGTTCGACGGCTTCGATGCCACTACCGACCTCACCGACGTGCTGACCCGCGCCGCCGATAGCGGCGCGCTGATCGTGCTCGCCGTGCCCATGCCGGCCTTGCCGATGCTGCTCACCCACATCAGCGAATCGGCCCCCGACTGCCCGCTCACCGACGTCACCAGCGTCAAAAGCGCGGTACTGGATGCGGTCAAAGCGGCCGGTCTGCAGGCGCGCTTCGTCGGCGGGCATCCGATGACGGGGACCGCGCACTCGGGTTGGGCCGCCGGCCATGCCCGGCTGTTCACTGGGGCGCCGTGGGTGATCAGCGTGGACGACCACGTCGACCCTGCGGTCTGGTCGATGGTGATGGAGCTGGCGCTGGACTGCGGGTCGGTGGTGGTGCCGGCCAGATCCGACGAACACGACGCCGCTGCCGCCGCGATCTCACATCTGCCACATCTGCTGGCCGAAGCACTGGCGGTCACCGCTTCGGAAGTCCCGCTGGCCTTCGCACTGGCCGCGGGGTCTTTCCGGGACGGCACGCGGGTGGCGGGCAGCGCGCCGGATCTGGTGCGGGCCATGTGCGAAGCCAACGCGGGCCAATTGCTGCCGGCAGTGGACCGGGCCGTCGAATTACTTGCCAGTGCCCGGGAGGCGCTGGCGCACAACAAATCTGTCGCCGAGCTTGCCGAGGCCGGGCATGCCGCCCGGACGCGTTACGACAGTTTTTCGCGGCCGGAGATCGTCACGGTGTTCGTCGGCGCCGAGAATTGGCGCGAAGAGCTGGCTGCCGCGGGCCGGGCCGGCGGGGTGATCAGATCCGCTCTGCCAAGTCTGGATAGTTGACGATGAACCCGTCGGCATCGACGGTCAGCCTTGTCTCGGACACCGGCGAGTGCACCTTGATTCCCTCGCCAGCTCCCGGCGCCGCACTGCTGTAGCTGACCATTGCTGAGGACACCGACATCTGCGGCAGTCTGACGTAAATCGTCGGCACCGTGATCGAGTCGGCTCGCTCCATCAGGCCGCAGCGGCGGATCGGCAGCGCGTTAAAGAACGGGCTGAACACGACATCGACGTCGAGCGCGCCGTCGTAGGCTGCCCGCGACTCGCCCTGATGGTCGGTGACCAGCCACATGTTTTCCTCGTCGCGGGCGATGGCAAGCTGCCGCTCCCGCTCGGCCAGTGTGACCGTCATCCCGAGTCGTTTGGTCGCGCCGGTCTCGTCGGTCTGCAGGTCGTAATAGGCAGCGAACGCCGGGTTGGTGTCAGAGTCAGCGGCCACGATGCGGCCGTTGGCCTTGATTCGCTTGCCAGACGACTGCACTCGTACCGATTCCATCCGCCTGGCGTCGTGCGCGCGCCAGGTCAAGATCGCCGACCAGGAGCTCGACGTCGCTTCCGTTGGGGCTGGGCTCACGGGTCTACGTTAGGCGACGGCCCCGGTGATTTCGAGGCGTATTCCGTCACGTTGGAGTCGTTCGGCGGCTTCCGGCGCAGCCGACCGGTACCGGGCACCGAGACCCAGATCGCGAACGCCAGCGCGGCGTCCAGCATCAACGCCAGCGCAGCCACCATCAGCGCACCGACCAGGGCGATGTGGAATTGGCGCACCTTGATGCCGTCGATCAAATATCGCCCTAGCCCGCCCAAGCTGGCATAGGCAGCCACCGTCGCGGTTGCGACCACCTGCAACGTCGCGGTGCGCAGCCCGCCCAACATCAGCGGCAGCGCGTTGGGCACCTCGACGCGCAGTAGTACCCGCAGCTCGCTCATCCCCATCGAGCGGGCGGCGTCGACGACGGTGCGGTCCACGGCGGAAATGCCGGCATAGGTGCCGGCCAGCAGCGGTGGGATGCCCAGCAGCATCAGCGCCACAATCGGCGGCACCAGACCCAGCCCCCACAGCAACACGGCCAACAGCAGCACACCCAGCGTCGGCAGCGCGCGCAGCGCGTTGATCAGGCTCACCACCACGAGCGTGCCGCGGCCGGTATGGCCGACGATCAAGCCGACCGGGATGGCAACCAGCGCCGAAACCGCTACCGCCGCGGCGGTGTACTCCAAGTGCTCCACAGTGCGGGCCGCCAGTCCCACCGGGCCGGCCCAGTTGGCGGCGGTGAACAGGTAGGACAGCGCTTGCCCGACGAAGCTCATCGCGAACCCCCTACCACCGGAGCCATCAACAGCCGGCGGCCGGGGCGCGACGCATGAGCCCAAGGCGTCGCCAGCTGTCCGGCCAGCAGGATCAGCATGTCCACGACGAACGCAAGCATCAGGATGGCGATGATCCCCGCGACGATCTGGTCACTCTTGTTCGCCTGGTAGCCCTCGGTGAACCAGGTGCCCAGGCCGCCGATGCCGATCACCGCGCCCACCGAGACCATCGAGATGTTGGTCACCACGACCACCCGCAGCCCGGCGACCAGTACCGGAATCGACAGTGGCAGATCAACTTTGAGCAGTCGCGTGATTGGCCGGTAGCCGATCGCGCTGGCAGCGTCACGCACCTGCTGTGGCACCGCGTCCAGGGCCTCGAACACCACCCGCACCATCAACGCCGTGGTGTAGAGCGTCAGCGCGACGATGACGTTGGCTTCGTCCAGGATCCGGGTCGGGATGAGCAGCGGCAACACCACGAACAGCGCCAGCGACGGGATGGTGAATACCACACTGGCGGTCACCGTGGTCAGCCTTCGCAGCAGGGCTCTGCGCCACGCCAGCACTCCCCACGGCAGCGCGATCGCCAGGCCGGCCAGCACCGGCACCAGTGACAGCCGTAGGTGGATCACGGTCAGCATCCACGCCGCCGGGAGGTGAGTGACCAGGTAATGCACGCCTAGTCCTGCGGCTGGGATTCCAACACGGCCAACACATCGCCGGCCCGCACTCCCCCGATGACCTTGCCCGCCTTGTCGACGGCCACACCCATCGCTGCCGGCGACGACAACGCGGCATCCAGTGCCTGGCTCAGGTTGGCGCCCGGGCGGAAGAGTGAGCCGACCGACGTCACGCTGTCGAGTAACGAGGCGCCGCCGCGGTGCTTGCGCATGCCGCCGGCGTCGATCCACCCCAACGGCGCGCCATCGGCCCTGACGACAAGTGTCCAGCCGTCGCGAAATTGCGCGTCCCCGATGGCGGACTCGGCGATCTGGCCGATGTCGTGCACCGGCAGTCGGGTCGCGTCCAGAAACTGCAGCCACCGATAGCCACGACCGGCACCGATCATCCTCGACACGAAATCGTTGGCCGGACGCGACAGCAGCCGCGCGGGCTCCTCGTACTGCTGTAGCGAACCACCCGGACCGAACACCGCGACCCGGTCGGCGAGTCGGACGGCCTCATCGATGTCATGCGTGACGAACACGATGGTTTTGTGCAATTCGGCTTGCAGCCGCAGTATTTCGCGCTGCAGCTCGTAGCGGACTATCGGGTCCACAGCCGAAAAAGGCTCATCCATCAAAAGAATCGGCGGATCGGCGGCCAGCGCCCGGGCTACGCCAACACGCTGCTGCTCGCCGCCGGACAGCTGCGCGGGATATCGGGTGGCCAACCTGGCATCCAAACCGACGCGCTCCAACACGTTGTAGGCGGCCTTTCGGGCCGACCGGCGCGATTGACCTTTGAGCACCGGCACCGTCGCCACGTTGTCGATCACCCGTTGGTGGGGCATCAGGCCCGCGCCCTGGATCACATAGCCGATGCCCAGCCGCAGTTGCACCGGGTCGACGGCTGCGACGTCGGCGCCGTCGACCATGACGGTGCCCGACGTCGGCTCAACCATTCGGTTGATCATCCGCATCGACGTGGTTTTGCCGCAGCCCGACGGACCGACGAAAACGGTCAGCGTGCCTTCGGGCACTTCCAGGTTCAGGTTGTCGACGGCGACGGTGCCGTCGGCGTAGACCTTGTAGACGTTGTCGAAGCTGATCAAGCCGAGCCTCAACTCCGGATCGGATGATCGAAGCCGTTGTCCCGCAACCAGTTGCGAGCTGCCTCGTCGGGGTCGATGCCGGAGTTGCCGGACACCGAGGCGTTGAGTTCGGCCAAGCCTCGGGTGGTCATTTTGGCTGACACCGCGTCCAGCACATCTTTGAGCCGATCGGATTTCTTTTGCGAATTCACCAGCGGCACAATGTTGCCGGCCAGGAAGTTGCACTCCGGATCGTCGAGCACCACCAAATGATTCTGCATGATGGCCGGTGACGTGCTGAAGATGTTGGCGGCGTTGACCGTACCGTCCACCAGTGCACGAACGGTGACCGCGCCGCCGTCGTCGCTGATCGCGATGAAGTTTCCGGGCGCGATGTCGAGCCCGTATCGTGCGCGGAGTCCGACCAGACCCGACGACCGAGCCTGAAAGTCGGAGGGCGCGGCGAACTTCACCTCCGGTGAATGTGCCGCCAGGTCGGCAATCGTCTTGAGGTTCCACTTAGCTGCGGTGTCGGCGGTGACGGTGACGGTGTCGGTGTCCGCCGCAGGTGACGGCGTCAGAATCGACAAGTCGCCCGGCAGCCGTTTGTACAGTTCCAACTCGACGGCGTCAAGCATGGTTACTGTCTCATTCGGCTCGAAGTACTGCAACAGGTTACCGATGTATTCGGGCACCAGGTCGATCGAATGGTCCTTCAGCGCAGGGATATACGCCTCGCGGCTGCCGATACCCATCCGTCGTCCGACGTTGAAACCGTTCGTCTGCAACGCTTGTGCATAGATTTCGGCGATGATTTTCGATTCCGGAAAGCCAGCGGATCCGACCACGATCGAGTTGATATTGCCCGATAACCCGCCAAGCGGATTCGAGCTGCCGCAAGCGGCGACAACCAGACATAAGCCCGCAAGCCACGCCGCCGCGCGGTGCCCGCGCCGTCGCAGCATGCCCATAGCAACCGACACTATCGCCAACCGGCAGGTCAAACCGCGTTGGCTCGGGCTCGCGGGCCAAGTTGCCCACGTTTCGCGGGAGTTCGGCTCCTTTCCGCGCCGGAAAGGGTGAAGATGGCAGCATGAGTAGCGATTCGTCGGTATCGCCCGATCAACCACCTCAAACCACCGCGCCAAGCCAAGACAACGCGGCGCCACCGGAATCGGCGGTGAAGTTCACCCGCACGGCCAGCATATGGACGTCCCTGACCGCGGGCTTCCTGATTCTCATCGTGCTGCTGATCTTCATCACCCAGAACACGAGTACGGCGCAGTTGGCGTTCCTCAGCTGGCGCTGCACCCTGCCGCTGGGGGTGGCGATTCTGCTGGCGGCGGTCGGCGGCGGGCTGATCACCGTGGCGGCCGGCACGGCGCGGATGTACCAGTTGCGGCGAGCGGCAAAGAAGAATCTCGCGGCTGGCCGCTGAGCGACCGTAGCAACCCCACGGCCGAAAACTTAGGGTACCCTAACTTCGAGAGTAAGGAGGCCCTAATGGCATCAACCTGGGTGGGCGCGCTACTGCACAAGTCGCGTCAACATGGAAAGTCGCCGTTCCCGTACCAGGCGGCGTTCATGATCAACAACCCCGTCCGCCGAGCGCTGCTCAAGCCGGCGCGCATCGTCGACAAGCTCGCTCTGGCGGGCTCTGAGCACGTCCTGGAACTCGGGCCCGGCCCCGGGTTCTTCAGCGTGGAGATTGCCCGTCGGCTCACCGACGGCCGGCTTGAGTTGTTCGACATCCAGCCGGAAATGCTCGAGATGGCCCGACGGCAACTCGAACGGGCCGGCCTATCCGACGTCGGCTTCACCGCGGGACAGGCAAGCGACGGGCTTCCATTCCCGGACAACACGTTTGACGTCGCTTTCTTGGCCGCAGTGATCGGCGAGGTGCCAGACCAGCAGGCCTGCCTACGTTCGCTTGGCCAGGTACTGAAACCCGGCGGGCGGCTGGTGTTCGTCGAGATGTTTCCCGACCCCGACCGACTCAGCGTGCGAGGGTTGCGTGACCTCGTCGAACCGGAGAATTTCGAATTCGTCGAAGCGACCGGGAACCGCTGGGAGGACGTCGTCAGGTTCCGTAGAGTCGACACCTAGAGGTCAGAGGTCTGCAGCTGGGTCAGCCCACGAGCGATCAACGGCCCCACGGTGTCCCCCACCCGATCGGATGAATCAACGTCGTCCGCACCACCCGACATACGCCTGCGGAAATCGATGCCCGCGGCAATGATGGCGAGCTTGAAGTAAGCCAGCGCCATGTAGAAGTTCCAGTGCGCCAACGGCTGTCCGGAGACCACAGAGTAGCGGTGCGCAAGCTCGTCGGCGGCCGGTAGCAACGGCGACGTCCAGGCCGCGTGGGTGTTGATGATCAGGTCCAGTGACGGATCGCGGTAGACGCACATCAGCGCTGCGTCGCTGAGCGGATCGCCGAGCGTGGACAGTTCCCAGTCCACGACGGCACGGACCTGCGCAGGATCGTTCGCGTCCAGGATGGTGTTGTCGATGCGATAGTCGCCGTGCACGATCGACGTGCGGCTCTGCTGCGGAATCGACTGCTGCAGCGCCGAATGCAGCCGCGCGACGTCGGCGTCGCGGTCGTCATCGAGTAGCCGCACGAGCTCCCACTGCGAACCCCATCGGCGGACCTGGCGTTCCAGATATCCGCTCGGTTTGCCGAAATCGGCGAGACCGACGGCCGCCGGGTGGACCGCATGCAGGTCTGCCAGCACCCGGATCAGCGCGTCGACGCAACCTTCGATGACGTGCTGGTCGCCCAGCGCCTCGAGTTCGGCGCGGCTGCGCACCACTTGCCCGGCAACGTATTCGACCATTTGGAACGGCGCGCCGAGCACCGAGTCGTCGTCGCACAGTGCGACCGCACGGGCCACCGGGACCGCCGTCTCGGAGAGCGCCGCGACCACTTTGTATTCGCGCGTCATGTCGTGTGCCGACGGCGTCAGCCCGTGCAACGGCGGGCGTCGCAGCACCCACGTCGATGAGTCATCGGCGACCAGAAAAGTCAGGTTGGAGCGGCCGCCGGAGATCAGCTGTGCGCGCAGCTGCCCATCACGGCCGACGCCGGCCGAGCGCAGGTACTCGTCCAGCGCGACCAGGTCGAGCCCATCAAGCGGCGAGGAAGTCACCGGATCTGTCTACCACCGACTGCCCGGCTCCTTCCCAGCCGTGCTCACCGGGCGCGCTGGTTCCGCGGCAACAGGTCCCACACGTGTTCAGTGCCGTTTACCGTCACGACGCTCGCTTGACCGGACCGGGAGAACAGCAGCCGGGTGACCGACACGTAGTCGATGGGAAACGACAACACTCACTTGGTTCCCAATATCTCGTGCAGCACCACGTTGATCACCCCGCCGTGGCTGAAGACCGCCACGGTGTCGTCGTGCTCCGCGCCGGCGGCGACGTCGTCGACGGCCGCACGCACCCGTGCACGGAAAGCGTCTTCGTCGACCGTGCTGGGCAGGTGTCCCGCCGCCATGCGGGCCCACTCCTGCGGGTTCTCGTCACGGACGTGCTCGATCGGGATGTACACCGGCAGATCCCGGTCGTATTCGGCGAAGCGGTCGTCGATCTCAACTGCCAGCCCGCGCGCGGCGGCCACCGGTTCCGCGGTCTGAATCGCGCGACGCTGCGGGCTGCTCACCACCCGGGAGATGGGAAATCTGGCCAGCGCGTCAGGCAGCCGTGCGACCTGCGCCCGCCCCTCGTCGGAAAGGTCGGGGTCAGCCCCTTGGCCCGGTTCGCTGCGGAGCGGCAACGCATGCCGGACCAGAAGCAACTGCATTCCGTGTTCCCTTCCGCTCGCACCGGTGGCGGGGCGACACTTTGGTCACGTTGATCGGAGCAGCGTAAGGGAGAGCACGTCGGGTGATATCTCGGCCCTGCCGATGACAGCTCTGCTGGTTTGCGGCGTGACTGGGCATGACACCGCGGTGGGGCGGGCCACCATGGCCCTCGCCAAGGAATTGCAAGCCCTCGACATCGCAGTCACCGTCTCTCGATCCGCGGCGGACGCGGCCGCGGTGGTGGCCTCGAATCCCGACCTGGGCGTGATCATCGCGGACTGGGAACTGACCCGCAAAGGCGACGGCTGCGAGTTAGTGGATCAGGTCCGGGCGCGGAACCAAGACATCCCGCTGTTCCTGATGACCACCCGGGGCTCGATTGAGTCCATCCCGGTCGCTGTGGTGCGCGAGTGTGACGGGTTCGTCTACCCGCTAGACGATACGGCCGACTGGATTGCGGGCCGCCTTCGTGACGCTTCGTTGCGCTACCGCCGTGCGCTGCTACCACCAATGTTCGCGGGCCTGGTGAAGTTCGCCGGCCAACACGAATACTCATGGCACACACCGGGACATGAAGGCGGGGCCGGTTTTCGGAAGTCGCCGGTCGGCCGTGCGTTCTTCGAGTTCTTCGGTGAGCAGACGTTTCGCTCCGACCTGTCTATCTCGGTAGCGGAGCTCGGCTCACTGCTGGATCACTCCGGTTTAATCGGCGACGCGGAGCGTGAGGCGGCCCGGATCTTCAACGCCGATTTCACGCTGTTCGGGACCAACGGGACGTCGACGTCGAACCGGGTGGTGCACCAAGCGACGGTGACAGCGGGCGACACCGTGCTGCTGGACCGCAACGCGCACAAGTCAGCCGAGCAGGCGACGACGATCACCCACGCCCGCGCGATCTACATGGTTCCCACCCGCAACGCATACGGCATCATCGGACCGATTCCGCCCGCGGAGATGTCCAAGACGGCGGTGGCCGACAAGCTGGCCGCTTCGCCCTTGGCCACCGGGGCACCAGTGCTGGCCATGGTGACCAACTCCACTTACGACGGGCTGCTGTATCACGTGCCGACGGTGGAACGAGCGCTGGGCGCGCATGTAGATCAGCTGCACTTCGATGAGGCCTGGTACGGCTATGCGGCCTTCAATCCGCTTTATCACGAACGCTACGCGATGCACCGCGGCGAGCGGGAACCGAACGCCCCCACACTGTTTGCCACGCAGTCGACACACAAGCTGTTGAGCGCGCTGTCCCAAGCGTCCTACATCCACATCCGAAACGGGCGCAAGCCAATCGATTTCGACCACTTCAACGAGGCGTTCATGATGCACGCCTCCACGTCACCGCTGTACGCGATCATCGCCTCCAATGACATCGCGGCGAAGATGATGGAAGGCCGCAGGGGCGAGGTGCTGACCCGAGATTCGATCGACGAGGCGGTGGCGTTCCGGCAGACCCTCGCCCGGGCCGCCGGCGAACTGCACGGCGACTGGTTTTTCCGTCCCTGGCAGCCTGACACCCTGGATATCGACGACGGAGCCGAAGTCGCATTCGCCGACGCGCCAGCTGAGGTGCTGGCCACCAAGCCCGAGGCATGGCACCTCAAAGCGGCCGCCCCTTGGCACGGGTTCACCGGCTTGCCAGACGGCTACGCGATGCTCGACCCCATCAAGGTCACGATCCTCACGCCGGGGATGAGCCGCGCCGGCCACCTCGAACCCTTCGGCGTTCCGGCAGTGCTGGTCGCCTCCTACCTCGACCAGCGCTGCTCCATCGTGGTCGAGAAGACGCAGGACTTCTCCATCCTGTTTCTGTTCTCGATGGGAGTGACGCGGGGGAAGTGGGGCTCACTGGTGACCGCTTTGTTCAACTTCAAGCGCGACCTCGATCGCAATGTGCCGCTTGTGAACGCGCTGCCGGACCTCGTCGACGTCGACCCGCAGCGATACGGGCAGCTGGGATTGGCTGACCTGGCCGGCCAGATGCACGCGACCTTAAAGAAGACCAACCAGATGCAATGGCAGGCCGAGGCTTTCAGCCGAGTGCCGGCACCGACGATGACCAACGCCGACGCCTACGCGCACCTCGTTCGCGGCACCGTCCGGCCCGTACGTCTGGCCAACATCGCTGGCCGTACGGTGGCCGTCGGCGTCGTGCCGTACCCGCCGGGGATCCCGCTGCTCATGCCGGGTGAGAACGCAGGGCCCGCGGATGGGCCGTTCATCGGGTATCTGCGAGCGCTGGAGGAGTTCGACCGGCTCTTCCCCGGCTTCGAGCACGACCTGCACGGCGTTGATCACGTTGGCGGCGACTACATGATCAGTTGCGTGGCAGATCCGTGACGACTTTGCTTGTGGAGAATGCTATTCTCCACGTGGAGAGTGAGGTGTGCAGATGTCGGAGACCGACGGCAGTTCGCGGTTGGACGCACGGGTGCTGGGACGTTGGCTGGACGCTAACGGCGCACCCGGCGACGGTGTAGAGCCCGTCCTCGAACAGCTGTCCGGGGGCTCGCAGAACACGCTCTACCTGATCCAGCGTGGTAACGAGCGCATGGTGCTGCGGATGCCCGGCGCCCGCGCCGACCCGGCCCGTATCGACGGGCTGCTCCGCGAGATCCGACTGGTGCGTGCGCTGCGCGGCACCGACGTACCGCATGCCGAGCTGATCGCCGCCAACGACGCCGGCGATCTGCTCGGCATGCCCTTCTACGTGATGCGGGCCATCGACGGGTGGAGTCCGATGGACGGCGGCTGGCCGACGCCGTTCGACACCGACCTGGCCGCACGTCGGGGCTTGGCGTTCGAGCTTGTCGACGGCGCCGCCAAGCTGGGCCGGGTGGATTGGTGCGCGCAGGGGTTGGACGGCTTCGGCCGTCCGGACGGTTTCCACGAGCGGCAAGTCGACCGCTGGCTGGCCTTCCTGGACGCCTACAAGGTGCGCGAGCTTCCTGGCCTGGACGAGGCCGCCGACTGGCTGCGCCGAAACCGTCCCGGGCACTACACGCCGGGCATCATGCACGGCGACTACCAGTTCGCCAACGTGATGTTCGCGCACGGCCAGCCGGCTCGGCTCGCCGCGATCGTGGATTGGGAGATGACCACGGTCGGCGATCCACTGGTGGACTTGGCCTGGTGCCTGCTGGGATACGACGGAGAGAATCCGCGGGAGGACGGCTTCTATCTCGACATGAAGGGCATGCCGACCCGCAGCGAACTCCTCGAGCACTACGAGAAGGTCAGCGGGCTGTCGACCGAGAACATCGACTACTACCTGGTGCTGGCGAACTGGAAACTCGGCATCGTGCTGGAAAAGACCTACGCCGCCGGAGTACGCACCGGGAAAGTCGACCCCAAGATTCAGGACGCTTTCGGGGCGATGATCCCGCAGCTGATCGCCACGGCCGCCGAACTGGCCCGGTCGCTACCTACGAAAGCCCACTGAAGTGGGTTACGCGGACGACCTTTTCGACCTGACCGGCCAAGTGGTGCTGATCACCGGGGGCAGCCGGGGGCTAGGTCGGGAAATGGCGTTTGGCGCCGCCCGATGCGGCGCCGACGTGGTGATCGCGAGCAGGAAGTTGGACAACTGTGTCGCCACCGCAGAGCAGATCGAGCACGAAACCGGCCGCACGGCAATGCCGTACCAGGTCCATGTCGGGCGGTGGGACCAGCTCGACGGCCTCGTGGACGCGACCTACGAACGGTTCGGCAAGGTCGATACGCTGATCAACAATGCCGGTATGTCACCGGTTTACGACAAGCTCACCAGCGTCACCGAGAAGCTGTTCGACGCGGTGGTCAACCTCAACCTCAAGGGTCCTTTCCGGTTGTCCGCGCTGGTCGGCGAACGGATGGTGGCGGCTGGGCGCGGCTCGATCATCAACGTCAGCACCGCCGGTTCGCTGCGACCGGCACCCGACATCATTCCCTACGCGGCGTCGAAGGCCGGGCTCAACGCCATGACCGAGGGCCTAGCGCGGGCCTTCGGACCGACGGTGCGGGTCAACACGTTGATGGCCGGCCCATTCCTCACCGACATCAGCAAGGCCTGGAACCTGGATCAGGCGACGCAGAATCCATTCGGCCATCTGTCACTGCAACGGGCCGGAGACCCGGCCGAAATCGTCGGTGCGGCATTGTTTCTGGCTTCCGACGCGTCCAGCTTCACCACCGGCTCGATTCTGCGAGCCGACGGTGGAATTCCCTGACGAGCAGGAGTATTCGATATGGCATGGGACTTCTCCACCGAACCGGAGTTCGAGAAGAAACTCGAGTGGATCCGCGAATTCGTCCGCGAAGAGGTCGAGCCGCTGGAGGTACTGTTCCCCGGTTGCGAGTTCTTACCGTTGAACGACGAGCGCCGCAAAATCGTCGACCCGCTCAAACAGCAGGTCCGCGACCAAGGACTGTGGGCCCCGCACCTCGGTCCGGAACTCGGCGGGCAGGGCTTCGGCGCAGTCAAGCTGACGCTGATCAACGAGATCCTGGGCCGCAGCCCCTGGGCGCCAATCATCTTTGGCACCCAGGCACCTGACACCGGTAATGCGGAGATCATCGCCCGCTTCGGCACCCAGGACCAGAAGGACCGCTATCTGAACGGCCTGCTGTCCGGCGAGATCTTCTCCTGCTTCTCGATGACCGAGCCCCAAGGCGGTGCCGACCCAAGGGTCTTCACCACCCGCGCCGTCCGCGACGGCGACGACTGGGTGATCACCGGACGAAAGTACTTCTCCTCCAACGCGTCCGTCGCATCCTTCTTCATTGTCGTGGCGATCACCAACCCTGACGTGGCGGTGCATCACGGCGCCTCGACGTTCCTGATTCCGGCAGGCACCGAGGGCCTGAATGTCGAAGCCAACCACCATCTGGTCGGAGCGGATCCGCACGAACCAGGGCATTCCCTGGTGCACTACGACGGGGTGCGGGTGCCGTCGGACGCGTTGCTCGGTGAGCCCGGCCAGGGCTTCCTGATCCTGCAGACCCGGTTGGCGGGCGGACGGCTGCATCACGCGATGCGCTCGATCGGCATGGCGCAACGTACAGTCGAGATGATGTCCAAGCGCGCGAAAAGCCGTTTCACTCAAGGTACATTGCTCGCCGATAAGCAGTTGGTGCAGGAGTTCGTTGCTGACTCCTACACCGAGTTGACACCGTTCCGGCTGACCGTGCTGCACGCCGCGTGGCTGATTGACAGCGGCAACGAGCACGCCGCCCGCGCCGAGATCGCCACCTGCAAGATCTTGGCGTCCCAAGTTCTGAAATCGATTGCGCTGCGCGCGATCCAGGTGCACGGAGCGCTCGGGCTCACCGATCAGCTGCCGCTGGTCAATGTTCTGCTCGGCGGTATCGCGCTCGGTCTGGCCGACGGGCCGACCGAGGCACACAAGGTCAACCTGGCCCGGATGCTGCTCAAGGGTGTCGAGGCCGAAGACGGGGACTGGCCGAGCGAAATGCTGGACGTCCGCCGCGAGGCTGCCCGCGCCAAATATGGTGAGCTCGTTGACCAATAGCCGGGTGACCGCGGCCGTCGGGCGCGCCCTCGACGATCGTCAGCGGGAAGCCACCGAGGAAGTCGAACGCATCCTCGCCGCCGCCGTCCGGGTCATGGAACGGGTGGCGCCCGAACCGCCGCGGGTCAGCGATATTGTCGCGCAGGCCGGCTCGTCGAACAAAGCGTTCTACCGATATTTCGCCGGCAAAGACGACGTCATCCTGGCGGTGATGGAGCGCGGTGTCGCGATCGTCGTCTCTTACCTGCAGCATCAGATGGACAAGGAGCCCACGCCGGCGGGCAAGGTGCGGCGCTGGATCGAGGGTGCGCTGGCTCAGGTCGCCGACCCGCACCTGATTAGCATGAGCCGGGCTGCGGCCGGCCAGATTTCGGCCACTGCCAACTGGCGGGCGGCTGACGACGAGATCATGGCGCCGATGCGCGATCTGCTAACTGGGCCGATCGCGGCATTGGGCAGCACGGACGTTCGCCGCGATGCCGACACCGTATTCCGCTGCACGGTGGCGGCCATGCGGCGCCATCTGGACTCGGTCGACCGGCCCGGCCCGGCCGACATCGATCACTTGGTGCGGTTTTGTTTACGCGGGTTGGGGGCGGGCTGATGCGCGCCGTTGTCTGCCGCAGCTACGGTCCGCCGGAAGACCTGGTTGTCGACGACGTCGCCGATCCGACGCCAGGTCCGGGCCAACTGCTGGTGCGGGTACACGCCGCGGCCGTCAACTTCCCCGATGTGCTGCTGATCGCCGGCAAGTACCAGATCAAGATTCCGGTGCCGTTCACCCCGGGCAGTGAACTCGCCGGCGAGGTGGTGGCCGCGGGCCCCGGTTCTTACGGAGCGCCGTTTCGACCCGGCGACCGGGTGTTCGGGGCCACCCCGACCGGTGCTTTCGCCGAGCTGGCCCTGCTCGATGCGCACCAGGTGTCCCTGATTCCCGACAGCACGGACTTCGCCCCCGCGGCGGCGTTCGGCGTCACCTACCGTACCGCATATCACGCCCTGCGATCGGTTGCCCAAGTCACAGAAGGGGATTGGGTGGTGATCCTCGGAGCGGCCGGAGGCGTCGGCCAGGCCGCGCTCGACTTGGCAGTCGGCATGAGGGCCCGGGTACTGGCCGCGGCGTCGACCGAGGGCAAACTCGAGATCTGCCGGCGGCGCGGCGCCGAGGCGACCGTCGCCTACGACCGGGACGATCTGAAATCGGCCATCCGCGAACTCACCGGCGGCGGTGCTCGCGTCGTCATCGATCCGGTCGGCGGACGCTACGCCGAGCCGGCCCTGCGTGCCCTGGCCCGGGGCGGAACGTTCGTCACCCTGGGCTACGCCGCGGGCACGATTCCCGCTATCCCGCTCAATCTGGTTCTGCTCAAAGACATCACCATCCGCGGCATGGAGATCCGCACCTTCACCGCCGATCATCCCGACGACACCGCGCGAGATATCCGGGAGCTGCAGCAGATGTTCGCCGACGGCCGCATCCAGCCCTATATCGGCGCCCGGTTCCCGTTGGCCGACGCCGCGGCGGCGTTACGGCACGTGGCCGAGCGCAAGGCGGTCGGCAAGGTGGTCATCGATGTGGCTTGACTTGGCCTGCATCCCCATCCGTCACAGGAGTCCCTTGGCACCGGGGCATACATTTTGCCCGCCTCTGAGCGAAAACTTGCGGCCACCAAGCAGTAATCGCTCAGAGCCGGGCAAACTACCTACACCCTTTTGCCTGAAACCCCTGTGACCACCGCGGCTCGTCACGGCGTGACGATGTTGAACGCCGGATCGGGCTTGTCCAGGACACTCAGCAGCCGCTGTAGGGCCGTCTGATCCCCCGATATCTCCAGCCCGGCTGAGCCGATATCGCCCATCGCCACTGTGAGGAGGCGAACCGCGTTGTCCAGCTTGACGGTCACGTTCGCCGTTGCGGGTTCGGCGGGGACTTCGCGGCTCACCAGCACGCCGTTACGCAGTGCCAGCCGGTAATTGGTGTCCACGTCGGTCAAGAAGATGTCGAGGGCGAGGTCTAAGTCCCAGGCGCGGGGTCCGTTGATGCTGAGCGCCAGGCCGTCGAAGATCTGCTCCGGCGTCAGCTGAGACAACAACGTCAGCGAGGTGGTCTGGGTCGCGGTGCCGAAGTTGCCGTCCCGCAATTCGACAGCGCCGGACAGGAAGAAGTTGCGCCATGTTGCATTCTCGGCGCCGTAGGCCAACTGCTCGAACGTGTCCACGAGCAGGGCGCGGGCGGCGGCATGCGTGCTGTCGGCGAACACCGCGTGATCGAGCAGGGTTGCGGCCCAACGGAAGTCACAGGAATCGAACGCTTGCTGCGCAAGTTCGACGACGCGCTCGATCCCGCCAATCGCGTCGACGTATCGGGTGGCCAGTGCTTCTGGCGGGTGCGGCCACAGCCGTGCCGGGTTGCCGTCGAACCAGCCCATGTAGCGCTGGTAGATCGCCTTGACGTTGTGGCTGACCGACCCGTAATACCCGTGCGTGTGCCACGCCTTGTCCAGCGCCGGTGGCATCTTGAGCATTTCGGCGATCTCGGCGCCCGTGTGACCTTGGTTGAGCAGCCGCAGCGTCTGGTCATGCAAATAGGCGTACAGGTCACGTTGCAACGACAAGAAATCGACGACGCGCTCACGTCCCCAGGTTGGCCAGTGGTGAGAGGCAAACACCACGTCGGTGCGGTCGGCGAACTTGTCGATCGCCTCGGTCAGATAGCCCGACCAGGCATGCGGGTCGCGCACCAGCGCGCCGCGAAGCGTCAACAGGTTGTGCAGGTTATGCGTGGCGTTCTCGGCCATGCATAGTGCGCGGAATCGCGGGAAATAGAAGTGCATTTCGGCCGGGGCTTCGGTGCCCGGTGCCATCTGGAATTCGATCTGCACACCGTCGATGTTGTGCGTCTCGCCGGTGGTCGCGATGTCGACGGTCGGGACGATCAAGGCGATCTCGCCAAGAGACGGCGCCTGGCCCAGGCCACAACCGACATGTCCTTGCGGGCCGCGGGCCAGCAGGCTGCCGTACATATAGGTCGCGCGCCGCGTCATGGCGGGGCCGGCGTAGACGTTCTCCTGCACGACGTGCTCGGTGAATTTTTCGGGCGCCAGCACCGCCACCCTTCCGGAGTCCACGTCCGCCTGTGAGGTGACGCCCAGCACGCCGCCGAAATGGTCCACATGGCTGTGGGTGTAGATCACCGCGACGACGGGCCGGTCGCCGCGATGCGTGCGGTACAACTGCAGCGCGGCAGCCGCCACCTCGGTCGAGACCAGCGGGTCGATGACGATCAGGCCGGTGTCGGCCTCAACGAAGCTGATGTTGGAGATGTCCAGGCCGCGGACCTGGTAGATGCCCGGCACCACCTCGTAGAGACCTTGCTTGGCGGTCAGCATGCACTGCCGCCACAGACTGGGATGCACCGATGACGGCGGGTCCCCGCTGATGAACGAGTACGCGTCGTTATCCCACACCACACGTCCGTCGGCGGCGTTGACGACGCAGGGTGTCAGCGCGCCGATGAATCCCCGGTCGGCGTCGGCGAAATCCGTCGTGTCTTCCAGCGGTAGCCCGCGACTCTGGCGTTTATGTTCCACCCGCCTGACACTGCCATCAATTCCGCGACACAGGAACAGAAACACCCGATCAGCAAGCCACCAGCAAACGTCTGCTGAAGCCCGACAAGCCCCATTGGCCTGCAAGCGAATTTTTGGCGAATTCGATACCCATGGTTCGGTAAAGCTGCATACTGCCGAAGCGGTCTGTGAAGTTCCTGTGGACCGCCAGAATGGCAAAGGAGCATGAGTGAAGCGTTCAGTTACGGTCGCTGCAGCAGCGACGGCGATCGTCGTCGTAGGCGTGTCCGGATGTTCGAGTAATAAGTCGACGACGAGCGGTGGCGGGTCATCCTCGAGCGCGAGCAGCGCGGCGGCAGCAGGCTCGAGCGGCACATCCGCGGCGAAAGTGACCATCGACGGCAAAGACCAGAACGTCCAAGGCATGGTCGCCTGCACCGCGGCGGCCGGCAACGTCAACATCGCCGTCGGTGGGGCGCAGACCGGCATTGGCGCGGTGCTCACTGACGCCAACCCGCCCGCTGTGAAGTCGGTCGGACTCGGCAACGTCAACGGGGTCATGCTGGGCTACACCCCCGGTACCGGTCAGGGCAACGCCAGCGTGACCAAGGACGGCAGCACCTACAAGATTTCCGGCACCGCGACCGGGGTGGATATGGCCAACCCGATGCAGCCGGTGAACAAGCCCTTCGAGATAGACGTCACCTGCCCCTAGGGCTTCTCTTCGATTCGAGTCCGTGGGTAACACACCCAGACGACGGCGGCGCCCCCACGGCGTCGCCGTCGTTGCGTGCTAGCGGGTTTGCGTCGCTAGACCTCGGTCGTCAGCGGCAACCGCACCGTGAAATCGGTATGGCCCGGCGCGCTATCCAGCGTGATCGTGCCGTGATGGGCTTTGATCACCGCCGAGACGATGGCCAGGCCTAGGCCGGTGCTGCCGCCCTTTCGAGATCGGGAGGTGTCGCCGCGGGCGAACCGCTCGAACACCTCCGACTGCAACTGCTCGGGGATTCCGGGACCGTTGTCCGCCACGCTCAGTACGGCATGCGTTGTGTCGGAAGCCAATCGCGTGGTCACGACGGTTCCCTGGCCGGTGTGGACGCGGGCGTTGGCCAGCAGATTGGTCACTACCTGATGCAGCCGGGCCGCATCGCCGCAGACCATGACCGGGTCTTCGGGCAAGTCGAGCTCCCACTGGTGATCCGGCCCGGCGACGTGCGCATCGCTGACCGCGTCGACTGCCACCCGCGAGAGATCCACCGATTCGCGTTCCAATGGCCGCCCGGAGTCCAACCGGGCAAGCAGCAAAAGATCCTCAACAAGGTGAGTCATCCGCTCGGTTTCGGATTGCACGCGCTGCATCGCATGTGTCACCGCATCGCTGTCGTCACGCATCCGTTGCGCCAGCTCGGTGTAACCGCGGATCGCGGTCAGCGGCGTGCGCAGTTCGTGACTGGCGTCGGCGACGAACTGACGCACCCGGGTCTCGCTGGCCTGCCGTGTCGACAATGCCGCCGCGATGTGGTCGAGCATCCGGTTCACCGCCGACCCGAGCTGCCCAACCTCGGTGCGCGGGTTGGCATCTGCGTCGAGCACCCGAACCGGCAGCGCGACTTCGCCGCGGTCCAGCGGCAGATCGACAACCTCGCCGGCGGTCTGCGCGACTCGTCGCAACGGCGCCAGCGCCCGCCGGATGATCACGATGCCGGCCGTCGTGGCGGCCGCCACGGCGATCACGATGACCACCGCGAAAATCAGCAGGACGCGGATCATCGTGGCATCGACATTGGACATCGACAGGCCGGTGATGATGATGTCGCCGCTGTGCCGGTCGGGTGCGGCAATGACGCGATACCGGCCCAGGCCGTCGAGATTTCGGGTTACCGGTGTCCGGTTGGCCGGGATCGCAGACAACTGGGCCTTGGCCGCGTCGGTCAACCCGGCCCGGCCGCCGGCGGTGGTCAGGTAGCCGGCCTCCATCGCCTGACCGTTGCCGACGATGGCGGCGACCATGCCCACCGGCTGGCCCGGAGCGTCAAGGAAGACCGGCCCGGGGCCGGGTCGCGGGAATGGCCGCACGTGATGGCGCCACGGCGCCGAGGGCGGCTCACCGAATATCCGCACCGAGCGCTGCGAGGCGTCGTGCAGTTGGGTGTCGAGCTGTGCAACCAGGTATCGGTACAACGAGAGTTCGGTCACCGCGCCGATTCCCACGCACACGATGGCGAGCACCACGACCTGTCCGATCAACAGCCGTAGCCGAAGGGACCAAGTCCGCCCCATGCTAGGGGGCCGGCTTGAGTACGTACCCGGCGCCGCGCAGCGTATGGATCATGGGCTCGCGCCCGTTGTCGATTTTCTTGCGCAAATACGAGATGTACAGCTCGACGATGTTGGACCGGCCGCCGAAGTCGTAACTCCACACCCGGTCCAAGATCTGTGCCTTGCTCAGCACGCGCTTGGAGTTGCGCATCATGAATCGCAGCAACTCAAACTCGGTGGAAGTCAACGAGATCGGCTCCCCGGCACGGGTCACCTCGTGGCTGTCCTCGTTGAGCACCAGGTCGCCGACGACGAGCTGCGCGCCGCTGTCCTCCGTCGTCACGCCGGTGCGCCGCAACAGCGCCCGCAGCCGCAACACCACCTCTTCGAGGCTGAACGGTTTGGTGACGTAGTCATCGCCACCGGCGGTGAGGCCGGCGATGCGGTCTTCGACCGCATCCTTCGCCGTGAGCAGCAGCACCGGCAACTGCGGATTTTGTTCGCGCAGTTTCCGGAGAACATCGAGCCCGCTCATATCGGGCAGCATCACGTCGAGGACGACCACGTCGGGACGCTGCGCCCGGGCGGACTCCAGCGCCGACGATCCGTCGCCGGCGGTGGCGATGTTCCAGCCTTCGTAGCGGAGCGCCATCGACACCATCTCGGCGAGGACGGCTTCGTCGTCGACCACCAGGACATTGATCGGATTTCCGTCGGCGCGGCGCATAACAACCCGCTCGACGGGTGCATGGGGTTGGCTCACAGCTTTAAAGTATGCCCAGCACGATTAGGCGCTGCTATGGCGTTCCTATGTGCCGGCTGTGAACCGCCCCCACTGCAGGTTCGCGATCAGAACCAGACTTTTCGACCGGCGACCGGGCGGCCGACACTACCCAAGATGAAGAACACCACGCCTATGACAACCAGAATCCACCCGAGGGTAGCCAGCAGTGGCACGGGCAGCACATAACCGAGGACGAGCAAGATGATTCCGAGGACGATCATGACGACTCCATTTCAGTCAATTCCAGATGTTTTGGTTAGGTTCTTTCCCGGTGATTCGCGTCAGTACCAGGAGCGCCTGCCGCCGACTGGGCGGCCGACGCTGCCCAGAACCCATAGCACCGCACCGATGACCAGCAAGATGATGCCGATCGTTTCTAGGACAGGCACCTTGAGGAAATATCCCAATATCAGCAGGATGATGCCCAAGACAATCATGACGCCTCAATCCCAATCAGGTGCTCGATGTCCATGGCAGGCATCGAACTTGGCTGCGGCGCATGACACTCGCCCACCTTCGGGTTGACACCCGCGTAATTCAGGGGACCCGCGAGCACCGTGACCGCGATAGTGCCCAATGAGGCACAATTTTGGTCGGTATTCTTCAAGTAGCCCCGTTGGAATGCGGCGACCACGCCGATCACCAACCAGACCACCACAATTGCACTGATTAAACCTCCGCCGCGCATCCTGGCCTCCATCAATGTGGGAAAAGAAAACCGCAGAGCAGAGCTAACGTACCCACGGCGGCAAACGTCCAAACATCTGGACAAAACATCTGAATAACTGACAGCGAACGTTTACACCGTTCTCGCTGCCAGGACTGTTCAGTGCCGCGGGAAAGCCAACGCCGCTCGACTAGTGCTGCGATACAGAAACATTGCGACGCGGCGGCAGCCAGCTGCACCGGCCGCGATCACGACCGTTGCGCAGAAACGAAGACGGTCGGCGGCAGCACGTCGTCCCCGGGGACGCTACGTCCGTACCGGGCCAGCATCTCGCCCATGGTGATGGCCGACGCGTCCCAGCCGTGTTCACGCAGCCAGTCGGTCACGTCGGTGCGTTCCTCCGGGTACCAGAGGTCGTCGACGTCGGGCACTGCGATGTCCAGCACCCGGGATGCCGCGGCGCGGAGACGTTGCGATTGTTCACGCTGACGGGCCAGCTTGTCAGGATCCGCCGCCTCTTTCGCGGGCGCGTTGACAGCCAGCCAACTGCCGGACGGACTCAACGCCTGGACGCGCTCGAACAGCAGATCCTGGGCCCGCGCAGGCAGATACCGGAGTAGCCCCTCGGCCGACCACACCGTCGGGATCGATGGGTCAAACCCCGCCTCCTGCAACGCTGTTGGCCAGTCCTGTCGCAGGTCTACCGCGACGCTCATCAGCCTCGATGTCGGGTGCGCGCCGCGGTTCCGCAGGGTGGTCGACTTGAACTCCAGAACCTTGGCCTGATCCAGCTCATAGACTGCTGTCCCGTCGGGCCATGGCAGCCGCCACGCGCGCGCGTCCAGGCCGGCCGCCAGGATCACCACCTGCCGAACGCCGGACCCAACCCCGTTGAGGAAGTATTCATCGAAAAACGCTGTCCGAACGGCCATGAAGTCGATCATCACCCGCATGCGGGCCAGCAGATCCGGGTCGAGATCGGTCAGTTCGGCCGACTTCGTGGGATTTGCCATCAGGCTCCACATGCCGTCGCCGGCCGCCTCGAGAAATGCCCGTGCGAACGGATCCTGGATGAGCGGGTTCTCGCTTTCGGTTTCGGCGGCGCGAGCCGCGGCAACCCCGAGCGCCGTTGATCCCACACTCTCGGTGATGTCCCAGGAATCGTTGTCGGTTCGCGGCATCGTTGTTCCTCTCGTCTCCAACCAGCCCCGGACAGTACGCCGGCTATCTGTGAAGGCCCTGGGCCCGCTACTTTCGGTTCGCGGCGATCCACTCCTGCGCCCGTCGCTTCGACGCGCGCGAGAGCCAGCCATCTTGGATGAGCTCGGCCAGCTCTGTTCTGCTGACATCGGCTAGCCTGCTGGCCCGGATCAGCACCGAGGGATGGTCGTCGAATCGATCGGTGGTGAAAAAGGGTGAATCCGGATCCTGCACCAGCGCCAATTTCTCGCTCTCGGATTCCACCCAGATCATGATCACGTCGCCGAGCCGCTCCCCGGTATCGGGGTCGACGGCGTCGGGTTGCGGGGTGCGGAAGAAGACGTACGACTTGCCGCCGACCTGATAGATCGCGTTGCCCTTCGGTCCTTCGATGCGCCGGGCATGCGGCATCCCGGCGGCGATCTCATGGACGTCGCTCAGTCGGGCAGCCCGGTCCGTCATAGTGGCGGTCGCAAGCGCGGCGAAGCCGGGTGCAGCGGGCCGTCACCGGCCGTGAAGTGCTGCAACAACTCTGCCATCGCCGGGATAGATGCCATCGATCGTCGCGGCGAACTCAAGGATCGCGGATTGATCGTTGTACCACTGCTCGACGTAATGGAAGTCGGTGTCGCCAAACACTTTCGCGGCCGCCGCGAGGTACATCAGGGTCTTCTGGCGGCCTTCCTGCGGGGTGAAGACCGCGGGCGAGAAGAACACCGCGTCGTCGGCGAGCAGAGCGTCCAGTTCGTCAGTGCGGCCGTTCTCGATGATCGAGGTCCAGCGCTGAACCACTGATGGCGTCATGGCGCGATCCTTGCAGACCTCCGCGATCCGGGCCGGCATCGGGGAGGGTAGCTTCTTCCAACGTGGACGACCCAGAAGCCCTAGACGCCCTGACCGAGTGGATGTCGCAGCAGGGGTTAGGCAACGGACTGCTGGAGAACGTTTCGAGGATCAGCGGCGGAACGCAGAACATCATGTTGCGGTTCACCAGGTCGGGCCGACCATACGTACTGCGCCGCGGGCCGAAACACCTTCGCCCGCGCAGCAACGTTGTGATCATGCGCGAGACCCAGGTATTGGCCGCGCTGGCCGGCACCGACGTGCCGCATCCACGCCTGATTGCCAGCTGCGACGACCCGAACGTGCTCGGCGACGCGGTCTTCTATCTGATGGAACCCATCGACGGGTTCAACGCCGGCGAAGAGCTGCCCCCGCTGCATGCCGGCGACCCGGCTGTGCGGTTCCGGATGGGACTGTCGATGGCCGAAGCCCTGGCCAAGCTGGGGGCCGTGGACCATCTCGCCGTCGGGCTCGGCGATTTCGGTAAGCCGCAGGGCTTCCTGGAACGCCAGGTGCCGCGCTGGCTTTCGGAGTTGGAATCGTATCGGGCATTCGAAAACTATCCCGGGCCGAACATTCCCGGCGTTCACGATGTCGCCACCTGGCTCGAACAAGGCCGGCCGTCGGTATGGACGCCGGGCATCATGCACGGCGACTATCACGCCGCCAACGTGATGTTCTCCCGGACCGGCCCCGAGGTCGTCGCCATCGTCGACTGGGAGATGTGCACGATCGGCGACCCGCTGCTGGATCTGGGCTGGTTGCTGGCCACTTGGGACCGGTCCGGCGGATCCAGCCCGTTCGGCGGCACCCTCTTTGAGATGAGCGGGCTGGCCAGCAACTCAGACCTGGTGGAGCAGTATGCCCGCAACACCACGCGCGACCTGTCGCACATCACCTGGTACACCGTGCTGGCGTGTTTCAAGCTTGGCATCGTGCTGGAGGGCACCCTGGCGAGGGCAAGCGCCGGTAAGGCGCCGATGGAAGTCGGCGAACTACTGCACGCGGCGACGGTGCGCCTGTTCGTGCAGGCGTGCGAGCTGATGGAGACCACATGATCGATTTCGACATACCTGCGGAGCTGGCCGCGCTGCGCGACGAGATCCGCGCGTTCGTCACCGAGCGGATCGTGCCGTACGAGGCTGATCCACGCCTTACTCGACATGGCCCCGACGATGACCTGCGATCCGAGCTGGTGGAGCTGGCTCGTGCAGCGGGACTGCTGACATTCCAGGCGCCCAAGCGTTTTGGTGGCCGGGAGCCATCGCACCGCGAGCAGGCGGTGCTGTTCGAGGCGGCCGGTTGGTCGACGCTGGGCCCGGTGGCGCTCAACTGCGCCGCACCCGACGAAGCCAACATGTACCTGCTGGGGCGGGTCGCCAGTGAAGAGCAGGTCGATCAATTCCTGCTGCCGGTGATCGACGGGCGATCGCGGTCAGTGTTCGCGATGACCGAACCCGGCGGGGCCGGTTCGGATCCCAACCAGCTGGCCACCGAGGCGGCGTTCGACGGGGCCGACTACGTCATCAACGGGCGCAAGTGGTTGATCACCGGTGCGCACGGCGCCGGGACGTGGATCATCATGGCCCGCGTCGCGCCTAACCCGCACGGCGCCGACGGGCCGACGCTGTTCCTGTGTGACGGCACTACTGCGGGCATCGAGATCGAGCGGGTGATGAACACGATGGACCGCAACTACGTCGAAGGCCATGGCGTCGTGCGGTTCAGCGACCTGCGGCTGCCGTCGTCGGCAGTGCTCGGCGAGGTCGGCCAAGCCCTGCGCTACGCCCAGTTGCGGTTGGCGCCGGCACGGCTGACGCACTGCATGCGCTGGCTGGGAGCCGCCTCGCGCGCGCAGTCGATTGCCGTGCAGCACGCCCGCGAACGCACCGCGTTCGGCAAACCGATCGGTGAGCACCAGGGCGTGAGTTTCATGATCGCCGACAACGAAATCGCCTTGCAGCAATGCCGACTCGCGATCTGGTGGGCCTGCTGGGTTCTGGACAAAGAGCGCGGCACGGGCCGACACGAAAGCTCGATGGTGAAGGCCTACGTGTCGGAGGAGCTGTTCAAGGTCGCCGACCGCTGCGTGCAGATCCTCGGCGGCATCGGTATCTCTGACGAGACACCGGTCGGCATGATCTTCTCCGATATGCGGGCCTTCCGCCTCTACGACGGCCCGACCGAAGTGCATAAGTACGCGATCGCCCGTCAGGTGCTGCGTTAGTTATCAGTGCGCATACCCACCGCGGCCAACGCGTCGTCCAACGTCGGGTACAACGAGATGATTTTGTCGAGGCCGGTCAACTGCATCGGTCTGCTTGTCGCCGGATTGTCGGCCACTATCGCGACCCGAGCGGATTTGCTGACCTTTTCGTGGGTGGCCGCCAGGATCCGCAGACCCACCGACGCCATGAATCTCACTTCGGAAAGTTCGATGACGAGAACTGGCGGATCGTCGTCAAGCGCTCCCGCGATTGCCGCTTCAAAAGCCGGCGCGGTGCTCAAATCGATTTCGCCGCCGATGGTTACCACGGCGACCCCTTCGCGGTGCGCGACGGAGGTGGTGATCGGATCCGCAGCTGACAACGGCCATCCTTAGTCTGGCGTCCCATCGCGCCTGGCGGACCTGGTGCCGACCCGGTGCCGCCGTCGCAAACTGGCAGAAATACTACTTCAACTCCTCGTCCGGCGAGGCTCGGTTAGTCTTGGCGAGGGGCTGGTGCCCGCTGCGCGGAGCCGGGAGGTTCGATGTCGGATCAGACGATAGATCTTTCGGGAACGGGCGTCGCCAATCAGACGCCACCGATCTCGAGTGAGGGTTTGCTGCTGCCACAGCTCGTGCAGCACCTACGCCAAAACCGAACGGCTTTGCGTGAGGAATGGGCCCGCAGGATCACTGAAGCCGAATTGCTCACGGCGATGTCGCCGGAGGAAATCTTCTCCGAGGCAACGACGGTGTACGACAGCTACGTCGAGGTGCTCGAGACCGGTAGCGTCGAGGCGCTGCAGGACTACGCACGCGACTTGTCCGAGCGGATCATTCCGCGTGGCGTGGAGACGAACGAAGTCGTTGGCATCGTGCTTCTGCTGCGCGACGTGCTGGCCCGTTCGCTCTTCGAGAAGTACCAGACGGACTTCGACCTGCTCAACCGGGTGCTCGACGCTTACGAGCCCGCGGCCAACCGCATCGCCAACACCGTGGCCGTCGGCTTCGTGCAGGAACGCGAACGCATCATTCGGCAGCAGCAGGAGGCCATCCGCGAGCTGTCGACGCCGGTGCTGCAGGTGCGCGAGCAGTTGCTGATCTTGCCGATCATCGGCGTCCTCGACAATCAGCGGGCCCGGCAGGTCACCGAGCAACTGTTGCGGGCTATTCGCGCCAACCGGGCCAAGGTCGTCGTCATCGACATCACCGGTGTGCCGACCATCGACTCCACGGTGGCGAACCACCTGGTGCAGACTGTCGACGCGTCTGGCTTGATGGGCGCCAGCGTGATCATCACCGGCCTATCTTCGGAGATCGCGCTCACCCTGGTGACGATCGGGCTGGATCTTTCCAAGATGAACGCCGTCGGTGACCTGCAGGGCGGCATCGAAGAAGCCGAACGTCTGCTGGGCTACGAGGTCACTCGCACCGGCGAGACGGGCGGATAAACGGTATTTCGTTGAGAGCTAACGCGAACGCGCCATGCCAGTACCGATCCTGAAGCAGGGCCCGATCCTCATTGCCACAGTGCAGGCGGCGCTGACCGACTCCGACACCGAGCGGCTGCGCTACGACCTGATGGAGCGGGTCAGCCGCTTTCGCGCCCAGGGCATCATCGTCGACGTCACCGCCATCGACGTCATGGACTCATTCGCCGCCCGCTCGCTGCGCACGATTGCGCACATGACGCGGCTGCGTGGCGCGGACACCGTGATCGTCGGCCTGCAGCCGGAAGTAGCGTTTGCGATGGTCCAGCTGGGGTTGATGTTCGACGACATGTATACGGCGCTGGATCTGGAAGAAGGCCTAGCGCTGCTGAATCGACAACTAGGGCTTGGGAAGTCGATCGGACTCGACAGTGGCGGATGACGTCATCGTCGACGTCGGCAATCCCGACGACATCGTCACGGCACGTCAGGCGGGCCATCAGCTGGCCCGCAAGCTCGGCTTCTCTTTGACCGATGTGACGATGATCGCCACGGCGATCTCGGAGGTCGCCCGCAACATCACCAGCTACGCCGGTTACGGGGCGATTCGGGTTGCGGTGGAAGACCGAGAAGGCCGGCAGGCACTGGTGGTGCGTGCCGAAGACGACGGTCCGGGTATCGCCAACATCGAAAGGGCGATGGAGGACGGCTTTTCGACCGGGCGAGGCCTGGGACTCGGCTTGCCCGGTGCACGCCGGCTGATGGACCGCTTGATCGTGGAGTCCACACCGGGTCACGGAACAGTTGTTGAGATGTGGAAGTGGATTCCGCGCAATGGCTGAACACGGCTGGCTGGGTCCGATCGAATGGGCGGCCAACTCGCGCCCGCGACCGGGCGAAAGCGTTTGCGGCGACTGGATGATCGCGGTCGACGTCGACGGTACCGCCGCCCTGATCGGCGTGCTGGACGGTCTCGGCCATGGCACGGAAGCCGCCGAGGCGGCGAGCTGCGGCGTGGACGTGCTCCGGGCTGCCCGTGCCGAGCCACTCGACGTCCTCGTGCAGCGCTGTCACCGTGCCCTCTCCGGCACCAGAGGCGTGGCGATGACGTTGGCGCGCATCGATTTTCGGACCGATACCCTGAGCTGGATCGGGATCGGCAATGTCGCGGCCGACCTTGTCGCCAAACACCCGGCCGGCGTCGAGGTGCGGTCCTCGGCGCGTCTTGTCGGCGGCATCGTCGGCTACCGGATACCCGACGCGCTGACCCCGCAGGAAGTCCCGATCCGCCCCGGCGACTTGCTGGTGATGTCCAGCGACGGCATCGTCGAAGATCACCTGGACGACATCGATTTCTCCGCATCGTCTTTGGCGATCGCCGAGCAGATTCTGCACAGACACGCCAAAGAGAACGACGACGCGCTGGTGCTCGCCGCACGTCACCGAGGCGCGTCGGGATGACTCGCGCCGGCGACGATGATGCCGGCGCAGCCGGGATCGAGGAGCGGCGCATATGACTGAGCCCGGCGACTTCCATGTCGGGTACGCCGCCGCGCTGCGTACCTACCTGGAAGCGCGCGGCGAAGAAGACCTTGCCGTCGGCCACGAGCTAGGGCGTCGAGCCTTGCAAGAAGGCATCAGCATGCTGGACGTCATCGAGAATCACTTCCAGCTGGTCGACGACTTCGCGCAGAAACCGGGCTTCGACGGGGCGGCGGCCCTTGCCTTCCTGTTGCAGATGCTGGCCCCACTCGATGTCGCGACCCGCGGATTCCTGGACGGCACAAGGCGTTACGAGGAACAACGGGCCCGCGCCGAAGACCTTGCCGATCGCGACGAGTTTCGCAGCGCCTTGGTGAATTCGCTGCAGGAGGGATTCTTTGTTGCCGATCGCACCGGCGCCGTCATCGAGCTCAACGACGCCTTCACCAAGATCACCGGCTATCCGGCGCACGGCATCCCCTACCGGTGGCCGCACCCGTGGCTGGTCGACGAAAAGGCGGCGCGGCTGCAGCAATCCAGGCTCGGGCAAGAAAACCACGTTCAATACGAGACCCCGATCCGGCATCGAGACGGCCGTCTGGTGTGGGTGATGTCCAACATCAACCGGGTCATGACTGACGCCGCCGATGGCGACGTGTACGTCGGAACGATTCGCGACATCACCGCCGAGCGCGCCTTCGCAGCCCGGGAAAGCGCGGTCCTGCGGCTGGCCACGGCCGTCGGTGTGGCAAAAAGCGTGGCCGAGGTGCTGTCGATCACCCTGGACGAGTGCCGCCTAACGCTCGACGTTCACCGGGTGGTGGCCGCAGTGTGGCCGACGAACGGAGGTAACCCGACGATTCAGGTCGCGGGAGAGAAAGCCACATTGCGCTGGCGTCAACTAGATCCGTTGCTGCGCGGGATATTCCAGCAAGCGCGTCATCAATTGCCGCTCACGGTGCAGCCGATCGAGTGGCCGGACGCCCCCGGCACGGCACGTGGCATCGTCGCAGTCCTGACCGGCGGCGGGGACGTCGCATTGTGGCTGGAGCTTCGGGTGCCTCGCCGGGTCAGTGCGGAAGATCGGCTGCTGGTCACCGTCCTCGTCGGCCACCTCGGGCTGGCAATCCAGCACGTGCGCCAGTTCGAGACTGCGCGTGAGACGTCGCTGACTTTGCAGCACGCGATGCTGGCGCCAACGGAGCTTCCGCCCGGCTTCGCCGTCCGCTACGAACCGGCGGTCCCGCCCCTGGAGATCGGCGGTGATTGGTACGACGTACTGCGGGTCGGCGACAACCGGATTGGCATCATCGTCGGAGACTGCGTGGGGCGCGGCCTCTCGGCCGCGGCGGTGATGGGTCAGCTCCGCAGCTCCGCGCGGGCGCTGCTACTCACCGGCGCCGAGCCTGGCATGCTGCTCGAAGAACTCGATGCCGTGGCCGAGCTGATCCCGGATGCCTTCTGCACCACTGTTTTTCTGGCAATTCTGAATACCGAGACCGGTGAATTCTGTTATAGCTGCGCCGGCCACCTGCCGGCGGTGCTGGCCGCGCCGCACTCCGAGCCGACTCTGCTCTCAGACGCTCGCTCAGTACCGCTGGCGGTAAGCCGCAAGCGTTCTCGGCCACAATCATTCGTTGTCCTGCCGCCCGGCTCAACGTTGATGCTGTACACCGACGGACTGGTTGAGCGACGCGAGGTGTCAATCGACGACGGCATCGCGCGGGTCAGTGAGACGGTGGCCGGCGGGTTGAATCTGCCCGTCGATGGCGTCGCGGACGCGGTGCTCAGCGCGATGGCACCGCCAACGGGATACGACGACGACATCGCGATCGTCGTCTACCGGCAACCGTATGCCCCGTTGAAGATTGAAAAGGC
>NZ_JBKQTQ010000079.1:0-12355 GCF_052143115.1 Mycobacterium sp. | reverse complement strand
CAGTGGTGGCGCGCGGTGGTCACCGGCCGCGACGACGTCGTCGGCCTGGACTCGTCGATCATCTTGCCGCGTGAGGTATGGGTCGCCTCCGGGCACGTCGAGGTCTTTCACGATCCGTTGGTGGAGTCGCTGATCACGCACAAGCGTTACCGCGCCGATCACCTCATCGAGGCCTACGAAGCCAAGCACGGCCATCCGCCGCCCAACGGTCTTGCCGACATCCGCGATCCGGAAACCGGTGAGCCCGGCCGGTGGACCGAGCCACGCGAGTTCAACATGATGCTCAAGACCTATCTCGGTCCGATCGAGACCGAGGAGGGCCTGCACTATCTGCGACCGGAAACCGCGCAGGGGATTTTCGTCAACTTCGCCAACGTGGTGACGACCGCACGCCGCAGGCCGCCATTCGGCATCGGCCAGATCGGCAAGAGCTTCCGCAACGAGATCACGCCGGGCAACTTCATCTTCCGCACCCGCGAGTTCGAGCAGATGGAGATGGAGTTCTTCGTCGAGCCCGCGACCGCCCCGGAGTGGCACCAGTATTGGATCGACACCAGGCTGCAGTGGTACGTCGACCTCGGCATCGATCCGGAGAATCTGCGGCTCTACGAGCATCCCAAGGACAAGTTGTCGCATTACTCCGACCGCACGGTCGACATCGAGTACAAGTTCGGCTTCGCCGGCAATCCGTGGGGCGAACTGGAGGGTGTGGCAAACCGGACCGACTTCGACTTATCCACGCACGCAAAGCATTCCGGCGTCGACCTATCCTTCTACGACCAGGTCAGCGATACCCGGTATGTGCCCTACGTGATCGAACCGGCGGCTGGGCTGACGCGGTCGTTCATGGCCTTTTTGATCGACGCCTACCACGAGGACGAAGCGCCCAACGCCAAGGGTGGGATGGACAGGCGCACGGTTTTGCGGCTGGATCCCCGGCTGGCGCCGGTCAAAGCCGCCGTGCTGCCGCTGTCCCGGCACACCGATCTCAGCCCCAAGGCCCGCGATCTGGCCGCCGAGTTGCGCAAATACTGGAACGTCGAATTCGACGACGCCGGCGCGATCGGGCGACGTTACCGGCGCCAGGACGAGATCGGCACTCCATATTGCGTGACGCTGGATTTCGACTCGCTCGAGGACCACGCAGTGACCATCCGCGAGCGTGACGCCATGACTCAAGATCGGGTGGGGATCGACGCAGTGGCCGATTATCTGGGATCGCGGCTCCGGGCCTGCTAACCGCTAAGCCTGCTCCTGCGCCGGTGCGGCAGTCCTGCGAACGGGATTGTTGCGGAAGCAAGCGTGAGAAATAATTTTCGTCATCGTTATCGACTATTGCTCACGTGGCCAATACTATCTAGCCAGGCGGACGATCTGACCGACCCGCTGGACATGGCGCGGCAGCACACTAGGGCGTGGTGGGCTGCCGCGCCTTTCCCTTGCTCGTGCACTTTTGCAGCGTCAGAACCGCCCGCCGCCGCCCATGAAGCCGCCGTCGGAGCCGGACGAACCGCCGAACGATGTCGGGCCCCAGCCGCCGCCGAAACCTCCTCCGCCGAAACCTCCGCCACCGAGCATGTCGCCGATGATGATCCCGCCCATCATCGCGCCCATGTTGTTCCCCCCGTAGCGTCCGGTGTAGGCGAGCTGGGCGGATCGGACATCGTCGTCGGCCAGAGACTGAGCCTGAGCGGCCAGTGTCGCTGCGGTATTGGCGCGTGTAATCGCTTCGCTTATGTCGGTCGAGCGTTTATCAAGGGCGGCTTGCAGCTGCCGGCTCGCCTCGGCGAGACGGGTCCGCGCCTCGGGCCCGATGCTGCCGCGGCGGGTGTCGATATATTCGGACACCCCGTGGACCCGCGATTGCGCCGTGAACAAAGCTTGTTCGAAAGTACGGTTGAGGTGCTCGGCGGTTGCCTGCTCTTCGGCGACGGTGGCAAGTAGCCCATTCAAGTCGGCGTCGGCCTTGGTCAATTGGGCGAACGCGCCGAGCGGATCGGCCGAACCGCTTGCACGGGCAGCGTCGAGGGCTTTATTCGCTGCACCCCGGGCGGCGGCCAGTTCGCGAATGTGCGCCGCATTGTTTTGCTGCGCGCTCTGCAACTGCGTGTCGGCGTGCTCGATGCCGGCCTGGACGTTGGAGATCAGCGACGGCAGGGTGGCGACAGCGTGGCGAATGTCGTTGGCGGCGCTGTCCACCGCGTCGAGCAACGCACGGGCTTGCCCGAGCGCCGACTCAGCAGCCTGCACGGCGTCGACCAGGCCGCTTTGCTCGCCGCTGACCGGCTTAGCCGCCAGCTCACGCGCGTGGCTAAGGTTTTTGTCGGCGAAGGCCAGACGGTCTTTGGCGGCGACGACGTTGGTGGCCACCGAAGTCAGCGCATCAGGATCGAATTCGTTGTGCAGCTCCGTCATCCGCTGTTCGGCGGGGGCGATGCGCGCCGTGAGCTCGACCATCTGCTGAGTCAGGCCGTCGAGGCGTGATGGTGCGTTGACCACCAGGTCACGCATTTTTTCGAAGGCCTCCCGCTGCGACTCCAGCTCACGATCAGCCTTCGCCGCGGAGACGATCACCTGCGTCAACAGCTCACGCCGCTGCGCCCGTGTCTCGGGAATCGAGTCGTCCAGCTGTTGGCGTACGGTGAACGCCTGTGCCAGAGCGGCTTTGGCGTTGTTCACGGCACCGGTGAACGGCTCGGTTCGCTGGTCGCCGAACTCCTCGGTGGTCAGCGCCAGCTCGTTGGCGCTGGTGCGAACTGCGTTATCGACGTCGACGACCTTCCATCGCGAGAGGTCATCGAGCGCACCCAGCGACAGCGCCGCCAGTGCATCCGGGTCGGTGGCGTCGACCCGGCGCGCGGCAGCCCGTTCGGCCGCGCGACGCCGACGGCGCCGGTAACCCTCGGCCACAAGCAAACCCACCACGATGATCGCGATCACGCCAACCGCGATCAGCAGCGCGTTCCGGTTGGTTGACGCCTGCCCGCGGTCGAGTCCACTGGCCGCCGCGATCGCAGCACCGCTCCAGTCGCCGCGGCGGAGCGCAGGTTCGATCTGGTTTCGCCTCAGGTCGTCGACCTGGCTTGGGCTGAGGGCCTGCACCCTAGTGGGCACCAGGAACGCGTAGGAACGGTCGACGGTGGCGACGGCGAGCAGCGCATCGAAGTCGCCTAAGTCGCTCTCGGACCGGGTGTTCTTCGCCCAGCTCACGGCTGGTTGCCCGGAAAAGTTGTCGACGAAAACCACCCACAGCTGGATGTGGCGGTCGTCGTAGAGCTTGCTGGCGGCGGCCTGGACCGCGATGCGACCCGAGCCGCTTAACGCCCCGGCCTCGTCGGTGATGGAGTCGGACAGCCGTAAGGGCGGCTGCGCAGCGGCGGACGGTGCCACCAGTAGTGCGGTGATCAGAGTGGCCATCAATACGGCGAACGAGCGGACTGTGCTCATGCCCCACAATCTAATCCGCTCCGCGGCGCTAGCGGGAGGGACTGGCAGACTGTTCGTCGATGATTCAGGAAGACCTCTACGTCGATTTCGACCGCCAGCGGGTGGTTCCCGAAGCGCCGAAGACCGCGGGGTTGCCGGGCACTGAGGGCCAGCACCGCAGCGACTTCGCCCGGGATCGTGCCAGGGTGCTGCACAGTGCCGCGCTGCGCCGCCTTGCAGACAAGACTCAGGTGGTCGGGCCGAGAGAAAGCGATACCCCGCGCACCCGACTGACCCATTCGCTCGAGGTCGCGCAGATCGGGCGGGGGATGGCGATCGGGTTGGGCTGCGATCCCGACCTTGTTGACATGGCCGGTTTGGCCCACGACATCGGGCATCCGCCGTATGGGCACAACGGCGAGCAGGCGCTGGATGAGTTCGCGGCGGCTCATGGCGGGTTTGAGGGCAATGCGCAGAACTTTCGGATCCTGACCAGCTTGGAGCCCAAAGTCCTTGATCAGCAAGGACATAGCGTCGGACTGAACCTGACCCGGGCAGGTTTGGATGCCGTCACCAAATATCCCTGGACGCGGGGGCGGGATCGACGCAAGTTCGGCTTTTACGGCTTCGACGCCGACGCCGCCGCCTGGGTGCGCGAGCGTGCGCCTGCGGATCGGGCCTGCCTGGAGGCCCAGGTGATGGACTGGGCCGACGATGTCGCCTATTCGGTGCACGACGTTGAAGACGGTGTCGTTGCCGGCCGGATCGACTTACGGGTGCTTGCCGACGATGACGAAGCCGCCGCGCTGGCCAAGCTGGGGGAACGCGACTTCGCCCGGGTGCGCGCCGACGACCTGGTCGCGGCCGCGCATCGGCTTTCCGGGCTACCGGTGGTTGCCGCCGTCGGCAAGTACGACGCCACGCTCGCGGCCTCGGTCGCGCTCAAGCGGCTGACCAGCGAGCTGGTGGGCCGGTTCGCCTCGGCGGCGATCGCGGCCACTCGGGCGACCGCAGGCCCTGGACGGCTCGCCCGCTATCAAACCGACTTGCAGGTTCCGGAGGTGGTGCGCGCCGAGGTTGCGCTGCTCAAGACCCTGGCTCTGCAGTTCATCATGTCCGATCCGCGTCATCAGGAACGTCAGCGCTCGCAACGGGAACGAATCCATCGGGTGGCGCATTGGCTGCTGGCCGGAGCGCCCCGAACCCTCGACCCGGTGTTCGTGCCCGGGTTCAACACCGCCGCCGACGACGCTGAGCGGCTGCGGGTCATTGTCGACCAGATCGCTTCGTTCACCGAGGGCCGGCTGGAACGCATCGAGACCACTCAGGCCTGAGCCGTTGACGATGGTTGCCGCGCGGTGGACCGGACTAGATTCGCCGGTCGGGCTCCTCCTCGGGCCTTACGGCCCGCATCGTCACCCGACTACGCTCCGGGCTATGTCCAAGCCCACCATTGTTGTTGTTGTCGCTACGTTGTCCTCAGCTGTCGTCGCGTTCAGCGGCTGCAGCTCCCATCAGTCGTCCAGCACCGCACCGGCCTCGACGAGCGCTTCAACGGGTGCCCAAACACTCAGCGCTGAACTGCACACCGCTGACGGTAGGTCGGTGGCCACTGCCACCTTCGACTTCGCCAACGGCTATGCCACTGTCACGGTGAAGACGACCGCGAACGGCATCCTGACGCCGGGACTCCACGGCCTGCACATCCACGAGATGGGCAAATGCGAGCCGAACTCGCCTGATCCGATGGGTGGTGCGCCCGGCGACTTCATGTCGGCCGGCATGCATTACCAGGCGCCGGGGCACACCGGGGAACCCCCCAGCGGTGACCTGTCGACGCTGGAGGTCCGCAACGATGGCGCCGCCTACCTGGTGACCACCACCGACGCGTTTACCAGGGACGACCTGTTGGCGGGCAACAAGACAGCCCTCATGTTGCACGGCGGGGAGTACGGTCCAGACGCCGAGAAGCGCATCGCGTGCGGCGTTATCGGCACCGGTTAGCGCCGATACAGTTCATCTTCGGAGCGTCGTCGCGGGGCGGCTCTACACTGAGCCGATGGCAGGCCGTATCTCCGATCGCGATATCGCCGCCATCCGCGAACGAGTCCGCATCGACGAGGTCGTCGGCGACTACGTCCAGTTGCGTCGCGCGGGCGCGGATTCCCTGAAGGGCCTCTGCCCCTTTCACGACGAGAAGTCGCCGTCGTTTCACGTGCGGCCCAACCACGGTCACTTCCATTGCTTCGGCTGTGGTGAGGGCGGTGACGTGTACGCGTTCGTCCAGAAGATCGAACACGTCAGCTTCGTCGAGGCCGTCGAGGTGCTGGCCGACCGGATCGGATACACGATCAGCTACACCGGCGCTGCCACCAGTGTGCAGCGTGACAGGGGCAGTCGCAGCCGGCTCATCGCCGCCAATGCCGAGGCGCAGGCGTTCTATGCGGCGGCGCTGGAGTCCCCGGAGGCACAACCGGCGCGCAAGTACCTGACCGAGCGCAATTTCGACGGCGACGCGGCCCGTCACTTCGGCTGCGGATTCGCGCCGTCAGGATGGGATTCGCTGACAAAGCATCTGCTGCGCAAGGGTTTTGAGTTCAAGGAGCTCGAGACCGCAGGACTGTCGCGGGAAGGTCGCCGCAGCCCGATCGACCGGTTTCACCGCAGATTGTTGTGGCCGATCCGGTCATCGGCCGGAGAGGTGATCGGGTTCGGGGCGCGGCGGCTCTTCGACGACGATCCGATGGAAGCCAAGTACGTCAACACGCCGGAGACGTTGCTGTACAAGAAGTCGTCGGTGCTGTTCGGTATCGACCTGGCCAAGCGCGACATCGCCAAGGGGCATCAGGCCGTCGTCGTCGAGGGCTACACCGACGTGATGGCGATGCACTTGGCCGGGGTGACGACGGCGGTCGCCTCCTGCGGCACCGCGTTCGGTGACGAGCACCTGGCGATGCTGCGCCGATTAATGATGGACGACAACTTCTTTCGCGGTGAACTCATCTACGTGTTCGACGGCGACGAGGCGGGCCGGGCAGCGGCGCTCAAGGCGTTCGGCGGCGAGCAGCATCTGGCGGGCCAGTCCTTCGTCGCGGTCGCCGCCGACGGTATGGACCCCTGTGATCTGCGGCTGGCGTCCGGCGACGGCGCGCTGCGGGATCTGGTGGCGCGGCGAACTCCATTGTTCGAGTTCGCGATTCGTGCTGCGCTGAGCGAGGTGGACTTGGACAGCGCCGAGGGCAGGGTGGCCGCACTGCGCCGATGCGTACCGATGGTCGCCCAGATCAAAGATCCGACGCTGCGTGACGAGTACGGGCGCCAGCTGGCGGGCTGGGTCGGCTGGTCGGATGTGGCGCAGGTGGTCGGCCGGGTGCGTGAGGAGGCGAAGAACCCCACCAGCCAGAGCCGTGCCAAGCCCCGTCGTGCCGCCGCAGCCCAGGCCGACGCCGGCGCGCCGGAATTCACCGCCCTTCGTCCCGACCCCCGCGACCCCACGCTGTGGCCGCAGCGCGAGGCGCTCAAGTCAGCGTTGCAATACCCTGCGCTGGCCGGGCCGGTGTTCGACGCGCTGACCGTGGAAAGCTTCACACACCCCGGCTACGCCGCGGTGTGCACGGCGGTCGAGGCGGCCGGTGGTACCGGGACTGGCATCGGCGGGGCGGAGTGGCTCGATGCGGTGCGCCAAAAAGCCCCGTCGCCGGCTGCGGCCGCGCTGATCAGCGAGCTTGGCGTCGAGAGCATGCGGGTCGACGACGACGACAAGCTGCCGCGTTACATCTCCGGGGTGCTGGCTCGCCTGCAGGAGGTGTGGGTCGGTCGGCAGATCGCGGAGGTCAAGTCGAAACTGCAGCGCATGTCTCCGGTGGAGCAGGGTGACGAGTACCACGCCCTGTTTGGCGACCTGGTCGCGCTGGAGGCCTATCGCGGCAGCCTGCTGCAGCAGGTTAGCGGCGACGGCCTCACCGCTTGAGCAGCTTGCGGTCAGGGCGCCCTGCGCGGTCTTTGCGGCTCGACAACAGCGGTCTCGTCGTCGATCTCGGTCAACGTCACCATTCGCGTATCAGGCGAGACCCGATTCGCGATCTTGCGTCGTCCTCCCTCGATCACCGATTTGGCGGCGGGACTGCTGGTCAGGGCGCGGTAGGTGCCGACGATCTGTTCGTAGCGACGCCGCCCGGCCTTCGCGCCCAACACGTAGCCGAGTCCCAGGACGACGACATACCGGATCAAAGCGGTCCCTCCAGACGTTGGTGCGATGGGTCCATCCTGCCCCATGCTCGCGGGCAGGCGCCCCTCGGCGGGCGATCAGTCTGCTTGGGCGTCAGCACGCAAGTACGCTAGAGTCGTCCAGCGATCCGCGCCAGCGTGCACGCGGACACCAGCAGTCCCCTGTAGCTCAATTGGCAGAGCGTTCGGCTGTTAACCGATAGGTTCCTGGTTCGAGTCCAGGCGGGGGAGCAGATGTTTGAGCAGGTCAGGCCATGTAGCTAGATCTGCAAAGGAAGCTCTGTGCCTTATCTGTGGCCTTTCGGACGTGCCGACCTGCCTTGCTTCTCCTCTCATCCACCACACCAATGAGTAGGAGGCAGAGCAAATGAACACCAACCGCAACATCGTTCTCTCCGCCGCGGCTGTGGCGGCCATGGTGGTCGCGGCGGCCGGTACGGCCGGCGCCGACCCGACACCACCACCAACACCCGGATACCAGATACCTGGACGAATAAGTACCCGTGCCGACGCGATATGACCTACGTTGTCTCACCAGCGGTGACACGATAGTGACGTGGAACGAAAGTGGGCTGGCCGCGTGAGATGACGGCGGCAGCCGTGGTGTGCGGGTCGTGCGGTACTGAGCTGCCGCCGAACTCGAAGTTCTGTAACGAGTGCGGTGCGCCAGTTGCGACCGCCACGACACCGGCCGAGTACAAACAGGTGACGGTGCTATTCGCCGATGTAGTGCATTCGATGGACATCGCCGCGGCGGTCGGTGCGGAGCGGCTACGGGAAATCATGACCGAGTTGGTCGACCGCGCGACCGCTGTCGTGCGGCGCTATGGCGGCACCGTGGACAAGTTCACCGGCGACGGCGTCATGGCGTCTTCGGAGCGCCGACCGCACTGGAGGATCAGGCTTTTCGCGCCTGCTTGGCCGCGTTGGACATCCAGGCACAGACGGCCAAACTGGCCAAGGAGGTCGAGGCGCGCGACGGCATCGCCTTGCAGCTGCGTGTGGGTCTCAATTCCGGTCAGGTCATTGCCGGTGAGATCGGTTCGGGTGGTGCGGGTTACACCGCCGTTGGTGAGCAGGTGGGGATGGCTCAGCGGATGGAATCGGTGGCCGCGCCGGGCGGGGTGATGCTCAGCGAGTCGACGGCGCGGTTGGTAGAGGACGCGGCGGTGCTCGGTGATTCCGAGCTTGTCCAGATCAAGGGCAGCGATCAACCGGTCTGCGCGCGGCGGTTGTTGGGCGTGTCGGAACAGCATGGCGCTGTGGCGCGTGCGGAGTCGAATCTGGTCGGTCGGCGCTGGGAGCTGTCGGCCGTTGAAAGTTTGTTGGACAGGGCAATTGACGGCTACGGCGCGGTGGTGGGCGTAGTGGGGACACCTGGCATCGGTAAGAGCCGTCTGGTGCGCGAGGTGGCGGCGCTGGCGGGTCGCCGCGGTGTCGACATATTCACCGCCTTCTGCGAGTCACACACCAACCAGGTCCCCTTCCATGCCGTGGCACGGCTGCTGCGCGCGGGCACCGGCGTCGAGGGGCTTGACGGGCAGACCGCTCGCGATCGAGTGCGCGCCCGCGTTCCCGACGCAGACCCCGAGGACTTGCTGCTTTTCCATGACCTGTTGGGCATCGTCGATCCCGAGGTGGAGCTGCCGAAGATCGATCCGGATGCGCGGCGGCGACGGTTGACGGCGCTGGTCAATGCCATGTCGCTGGCCCGCACCGAAACGGCGGTCTTTGTGATCGAGGACGCGCACTGGATTGACGAGGTCAGTGAGTCGATGCTGGCCGGGTTCCTCACGGTGATCCCGCAGACGCCCTCGCTGGTGCTGGTCACCTACCGCCCCGAATATAGGGGCGCGCTGACCCGAGTGACAGCTGCCCACACCGTTGCCCTTGCGCCTCTGAGTGATTCCGAAACCGCGGCACTGGTCTCGGGGCTGCTCGGTCCGGACCCCTCGGTTGGCGTACTGGGCGAGAAGATCGCCGAGCGGGCCGCCGGTAATCCGTTTTTCGCCGAGGAGATCGTGCGGGAACTGGCCGAGCGTGGTGTGCTGCGCGGCGAGCCGGGCGCATACATGTCGGCGGCAGAGGTTGGCGAGGTGAGCGTGCCGGTCACGCTGCAGGCGACCATCGCCGCGCGCATCGACCGGCTTGACCCGAAAGCCAAGCGCACCTTGAGCGCGGCGGCGGTGATTGGCTCGCGGTTCAGCCGGGACCTGTTGGAAACGCTGGGCATTGATCCTGTCCTGGACGATCTGGTTGGCGGCGAGTTGATCGATCAGATCAGGTTCACCGGACAACCCGAGTTTGTGTTTCACCATCCGCTGGTTCGCACGGTGGCCTATGAGTCACAGCTCAAGTCGGATCGTGCCGAGCTGCATCGGAGCGTGGCGGCCGCGATCGAATCACGTGACCCGGCGGCGGCTGAGGAAAATGCCGCCTTGATCGCCGAACATCTGGAGGCCGCCGGTGATGGGCACGCCGCCTATGGCTGGCACATGCGCGCGGCCACGTGGGCGACCAACCGCGACATCGCCGCGGCGGATCTGAGTTGGGAGCGTGCCATACGGATCGCCGACGCCCTGCCCGCCGATGACCCCAACCGGGCAGCCATGCGGATTGCCCCGCGCACCATGTTGTGCGGGACCGCCTGGCGAGTCCATGAGCATGTGGCCGGCGACCGGTTTGATGAATTGCGTGAGTTGTGCACCGCCGGCGGGGACAAGGCGTCCCTGGCCATCGGGATGGCGGGGCTGGTGGTGGATCACGCGTATCAGGACCGGGTGCGCGAGGCGTCGCAGCTGGCCTCCGAGGCCATGGCCCTCCTCGACTCGGTCGGCGATCCGACCCTGACGGTGGGGCTGTCCTTCGCGGCCATCTACGCCAAGCTTGGAAGCGCCGAGTTCAATGACGTGCTGCGCTGGTCACAGCGGGTCATCGACCTAGCCGACGGTGACCCCTCAAAAGGCAACTTCCTCATCGGGTCTCCATTAGCGGTCGCCCTTACGACGCGGGGTATGGCCCGTTATTGCCTGGGTCGTCCCGGATGGCGCGACGACTTGCGGCAAGGCCTGGCCATGGCCCGCAGCGCCGACCCCCTGACCTACGCCGCGGTCGCCGGCTACGGCTACTTCCCAGGGATATCCTCTGGCGTTTTGAGTCCTGACGATTCCGCGGTGTGCGAGATCCAGGATGCGTTACGGATCGCGGAACGATCCAGTGATGACCTCGCGTTGGCCTGGGCTCGGCTGGCGCTGGGTGTTGCGCTGGTGCACCGCCACACGGCTGCGGAGCGTGACCGCGGGCAGACGCTGCTGGCCGAGGTCAGCGACGAATTCCTGCGCCGGGGATACGCCATGGCCGAGTTACCGATCGTTAACGTGTACCTGGCGCGTGAGCGGGCTCGGTCTGGAGATCGCGACGATGCCATACCGCTCATGCGCGCCGCCGTCGACCATCTGTTCCGCGAGGGACGGCTGCTGGGGTGGGGCGTTCCTGCGACCGGTGTTCTGGTGGAGACACTGCTCGACCGCGGCGCCGAGAGCGACGTGACCGAAGCCGAGGCCGCGATCGAGCGGTTAGCGGCGGCGCCAGCCGATGAGGGTTTGGTGATGCGCGACATCTGGCTGCTGCGGCTGCGGGCTCTCCTGGCGCGGGCTCACTGCGACGATGCCCGCTATCGCGAATACCGGGACCGCTACCGCGACATGGCCAGAACGCTTGGCTTCGAAGGACATATCGCCTGGGCTGAGGCGATGCCGTGATGGATCGTTCAGTCCTCCTCTCGCTCGTTTACCAAAGTCCATGCGGTCTCAGAACTAAAGATCCGGCACCGGCGGCGGCCTGGATCACTCACACTAAATCGAGCAGGTCGCAGAGTCCGATTTCCTAGTGTCACAGGCGAGTCCGAGTTCCTATCGATCTGACACCGGATGAATTGTCGGACCGCAGTGGTTCCATATGAGCATGAGCACCGCCGCATACCTTCGGGTCTCCACCGGGCAGCAATCCGTGGACCAGCAGCACGACGCCATCGCCACTGCAGACATCACACCGGATCGGTTCTTCACCGACACCGCATCCGGACGCGCCGGTAGCAACCGACCGGCCTGGACGGAATGCGTGGGCTGGCTCCGCGAAGGCGATCACCTCGTGGTCGTCGCCGTAGACCGGCTGGGACGATCCGTTCGCGAGGTCGCCACCGCTTTGCACGAGTTGACCTCTCGTGGTGTCGACGTTCGGTCGCTGCGTGAGGGGGTGGACACCAGTACTCCTACGGGGCGTGCCGTCACCAGCATCATGGCCACCATCGCTGAGTTGGAGCTGGAGCTGGGCAGGGAGCGCCGGGCGGCATCCCGCGAGGCCCGGACTGCAGCCGCCGATCGAGGCCCCATCCGCCCAACGCGCACAGACACCGGCAGCCAACGGAGAGACCACGCCCGACGCAAGCGCCAAACGGCCTGCTGTTTAACAGCAGAGCAAAAGTCCTAGGGCCATCCTAGGGCCAGGAGCCAAGTGATGGAGGGGCAGCAACCATGTCACGCGAGTGTCACAGCTCGATCCAAAGTCGCGCCAGCGTGTCGCCTGCCAGGGTGATGGGACCGCTGGTTTGCCATGAGTATGGGACCGGGTCGTTCCGGTTGTTGGCCGTGTGCTGATGTTCGCTGATGGTGTGGTTCCCGGTCAATCCGACGGAGTCGGAGGG
>NZ_JBKQTQ010000078.1:0-11578 GCF_052143115.1 Mycobacterium sp. | reverse complement strand
CGCCGACCGGTGCCGAGCTGACGCAGGATCGAACGGTCCAGCGTCATGGCCACCAGGCCGCCGATCATCGCGCCCGCCCCCCGGCCGGTCACCCGTGAGGCCCATCGCGCGCCGGATCCGGCGGCCAAGGCCAGGCGTCCTCGGGCGGTGATCACCCGCGCAGTTTAAGGGCGATCGCAAGCTCGGCGCTTTTCCGAGCGCAGCGGGTCGGCCTGGTCGGTTTGAGGGCGATCGCAAGCTCGGCGCTTTTCCGAGCGCAGCGGGTCGGCCTGGTCGGTTTAAAGGCGATCGCAATCTCGGCCTCGTCGGGTCAACTGCGCGACACGGCACGCAGCGACCCGGTGATGTCGGTTCGGCGTGCCATCCTCCACTTATGCCCGACATGCCGGTGGCAATCCCGACGACGACGATCTGGGGTCGGCCGGCCACAGAGCCCGGGGCCGGATGGGCCGTCATCGACGTCGAAACCTCCGGCTTCCGACCGGGCAACGCCCGCGTCATCAGCATCGCGGTGCTGGCCCTCGACAGCCACGGCCAAGTCGAGCAATCCGTGGTCAGCCTGCTCAATCCGGGGGTGGATCCCGGCCCCACCCACGTGCACGGCCTGACCGCCGCGATGCTCGAGGACCAGCCGCAATTCGCCGAAATCGTCGGCGATGTCGTGGAGTTGGTTCGCGACCGCACGCTGGTCGCGCACAACGTTGCGTTCGACTATGCGTTCCTCACGGCGGAGGCCGAGATGGCCGACGTCGAGCTGCCGATCGACACCGTCATGTGCACGGTCGAGCTGTCGCGGCGGCTGGAACTGGGCATCGACAACCTGCGGTTGGAAACGTTGGCCGCGCATTGGGGAGTGACCCAGCGGCGACCGCACGACGCGTTCGATGACGCCGTCGTGCTGACCGACGTGCTGGCTGCCGCGCTGCAGCGGGCCCGCGAGCGCGACGTCTGGCTGCCCGTGCGGCCGGTCACCCGTCGGCGCTGGCCCAGCGGCAGGGTTACCCACGACGAGCTTCGGCCGTTGAAGATGCTGGCCTCCCGGATGCCATGCCCGTACCTCAACCCGGGCCCGTACGTCCGTGGCAGGCCGCTGGTGCAGGGCATGCGCGTCGCGCTGGCGGCCGAGGTCGAACGGACTCACGACGAGCTGGTCGAGCGGATCCTGCACGCCGGGTTGGCCTACGCCGATGCCGTCGACCGGGAAACCTCACTCGTGATCTGCAACGAATCCCGTCCGGCGCACGGCAAGGGCTACCTGGCTTGCGAGTTGGGTGTGCCGGTGGTTTCCGACGCGAAGTTCATGGATTCCGTCGCGACTGTGGTCAGTGGCACCGGTGTCGAGGACTTCGTCGACTCGGCGCGCGCGGGCGAGCAGTTCGCCTTGTTCTGATTGCCCGGATCCTCCTCGGGATGCTGCGCGTCCCGCATCGTCGCCGACGATTATGTTGAACAGCATCAACAGCTATGGGATGAACGCGAAAACGACGTTGGCGTGGACGGCGGTGGTGGCTGCCGCGGTTATCACGGCGGCGTGCGGCGGCGGTTCACACGGCGGCAGCAGCGACGGCTCAGCGGCAAAGAGCGGCAATGTGCACGTTCCTGCGAACTTCTGTGGCTTGGTGAGCGGAGCCGACATCAGTGAAGTGATGGGCAGGGCGTTTCCAGCGCCGCAGGGCACACAGTCCGCAAGTGAAGCGCAGTGTAATGCCGTGCCGTCGGCGGGCAACGACGTCAGCTTCAAGCTGTATTACAACGACCTGTACTGCGTCGACGGCCAGCCCGCCAACCAGCAGTGCCTCGACTCGCAGTCGAAGGGATTCGCCACCAATAAGCAGACCGCCGGCCAAGTCCAAAACATCCCGGGACTCGGCGACCAGGCGTTCTGCTTTGTGACGCCTCCGGCAACCGTCGACGTGCTCAAGGGCTGGATCTATCTCACCGTCGCGGCCGACAGCTGCGTGCAGGCCCAGACCTTGGCGGGGATGCTCCTGGCCAAGATCTCGGCCTGACGCCTCAATTGCGTGCGGCCCTGTTCACCGCCGACACCACGGCACGCAGCGACGCGGTGGTGATCGACGGCGCGATCCCGACGCCCCACACCGTCCTGCCGCCCACCGAGGCTTCCACGTAGGCCGCCGCCTGAGCGTCGTCTCCGGCGCTCATCGCGTGCTCTGAGTAATCCAGCACGGCCACGTCCAACCCGGCGGTGCCCAGCGCGTCGACAAAAGCGGCGAGCGGGCCGTTGCCGGAACCGCTGATCTCGGTCTCCACCCCGTCGATCTTGACGGTCGCGGCTATCGTGGTCGCGCCGCCATCCTGGTCGGATGCCTCGACCCGCTGCTTCATCCGCTCCAGCGGCCGCACCGGCGCCAGGTACTCCTCGGAGAACGCCTCCCACATCGCCTTGGGGGAGACTTCACCGCCCTCGCCGGCCGTGCCCTCTGCGATCTTTTGGATCACGCCGGAGAACTCGATCTGCAGCCGGCGCGGCAGGGCCAGGCCGTGATCGGCCTTCATGATGTAGGCCACCCCGCCCTTGCCGGACTGCGAATTGACTCGGATCACCGCCTCGTAGGTGCGCCCGACGTCGCGCGGATCGATCGGCAGATACGGCACCTGCCAGAGCATGTCGTCGACGTCGGCGTCGGCCTCATCTGCGGCAACCTTCATCGAGTCCAGGCCCTTGTTGATGGCGTCCTGGTGGCTGCCGGAGAACGCGGTGTAGACCAAGTCGCCGCCGTAGGGGTGACGCTCGTGAACCGGCAGCTGGTTGCAGTACTCCACCGTGCGGCGGATCTCGTCGATGTTGGAGAAGTCGATCTGCGGGTCCACACCACGGGAGAACAGGTTCAGGCCCAGCGTCACCAGGCAGACGTTCCCGGTGCGCTCACCGTTGCCGAACAGGCAGCCCTCGATCCGGTCGGCGCCGGCCTGATATCCCAATTCGGCTGCGGCGACGGCTGTTCCGCGGTCGTTGTGCGGATGCAGGCTGAGGATGACGGCATCCCGCCGGGCCAGGTTGCGGTGCATCCACTCGATCGAGTCGGCGTAGACGTTGGGCGTGGCCATCTCCACGGTGGCGGGCAGGTTGAAGATGATCGGATCGTCCGGCGTCGGCTCGATGATGTCGCCGACGGCGTCGCAGACCTGCTGGGCGTATTCCAGTTCGGTCCCGGTGTAGGACTCCGGTGAGTACTCGAACCGCCAGTGCGTGCCTGGGTACTTGGCGGCCTCCTCGACGCACTTGCGGGCACCGTCGGTCGCGATGGCCCGGACCGCGGCCCGGTCGGCGCGGAAGACCACGCGGCGCTGCAGGATCGACGTCGAGTTGTAGAAGTGCACGATGGCCCGGTGTGCGCCTTCGCAGGCTTGGAACGTGCGTTCGATCAACTCCGGACGACACTGGGTCAGCACCTGGATGGTGACGTCGTCGGGGACGGCGTCCTGGGTGATGATCTCGCGGACGAAGTCGAAGTCGGTCTGGCTGGCCGACGGGAACCCGACCTCGATCTCCTTGTAGCCCATCCGGACCAGCAGGTCGAACATGCGGCGCTTGCGCGCCGGGCTCATCGGGTCGATCAGCGCTTGGTTGCCGTCACGCAGATCCACCGCACACCACAACGGCGCGCGGGTGATCACCCTATCCGGCCAGGTACGGTCGGCCAGCCGAACGGGCTCGACCTCCTCGGCGAAGGGTCGGTACCGGCCGATCGGCATCGACGACCCGCGCTGGGTGTTCCATGCCGGTTGGCCGGTGTTGGGTTGGCCGGCGGGTTTAGTGATCGTTCGAGCGGACCTGAATATGTCGGGGGAGTCTTCAGACGGTCGAGAGAAGCTAGTCACAGTGATTGCTCCGGGAAATGAGAAGGGGCGCCTCAACGGCGGCGACCGGCGCGTCGCGAACACCCGCGACGGGAGGCCGGTCTAGATCAGGCCCCGCCGCGGCGTCCGAGAAGGAGCACCCGCTGCACGTTGTGTACTTTACCGCGCCCGCGCAAATGCCCAAAACCCCAGGCCGTTAGTCCCCGGCCGGGACGATCTTGACCGGGATGTCGGTGTTTTCGTCGGTGTGATAGCTGGCGCACACCCGGTGGTAGCCGTCGGCAATCTGCAACGCCACATCGTTGGCCAGGTCTCCGCGGACCAGCAGAATCGGTGATAGCTTCCTGCCTTTTTTGATCTTCGCCAGATCCGCAGCGACATGCGGATTGTCGACGGGCAGCAGCGCCAGGCGTGATGCCCGCAGCAGATCCTTGGCCTTCTTGTACACGATCGGGGCCTTCTTCAGCGCCGTCACGATTTCGTTGATCTGCCCGGGTGTGGCGAGCAGCGCGAGGTAGTCCGCCGCCGCCGGATAGTCATCCTCGTCTGGTTCGGTACCCCATAACACCCTGGCATCACTGGCCATCCCGACGACCCCTTCCTCACCACACGTCCACCACCGGTCGTGCGCCGGTCCTTATTGGATATCAAATACCGACCGAGCATCAGCTGTTCGAAGGATTGCCCGGCCCGCATCGTCGCCCTGTCGATCCACGTATCCTGTTTTTCGACCTGAACCTCGCAACGCGCAGGGAACTCCCCGGGGCCGGAAGGATCGACGTGGCGCTCGTCGTGCAAAAGTACGGCGGATCTTCGGTGGCCGACGCCGAACGGATCCGCCGTGTCGCCGAACGCATCGTCGAGGCCAAAAAGCAGGGCAACGATGTCGTCGTGGTGGTCTCGGCGATGGGCGACACCACCGACGGTCTGCTGGAGTTGGCCCAGCAGGTGTGCCCGGCGCCGCCCGCCCGCGAGCTGGACATGCTGCTGACCGCCGGCGAGCGCATTTCCAACGCGCTGGTGGCGATGGCCATCGAATCATCGGGCGCGCACGCCCGCTCGTTCACCGGCTCGCAGGCCGGTGTCATCACCACCGGCGCCCACGGTAGGGCGAAGATCATCGATGTCACCCCGACCCGGCTGCAGTCTGCGCTGGACGAGGGGCTGATCGTGCTGGTCGCCGGATTCCAGGGGGTCAGCCAGGACACCAGAGACGTCACCACCCTGGGCCGCGGCGGCTCGGACACCACCGCCGTCGCGCTGGCCGCCGCGCTGAACGCCGACGTCTGCGAGATCTACACCGACGTGGACGGCATCTTCAGCGCGGACCCGCGGATCGTCCTCAACGCCCGCCACCTGGACACCGTCACCTTCGAAGAGATGCTCGAGATGGCGGCGTGCGGCGCGAAGGTGCTGATGCTGCGCTGTGTGGAATATGCCCGCCGCTACAACATTCCGGTGCACGTGCGTTCGTCGTACTCCGACAAGCCGGGCACCGTCGTTACCGGATCGATCAAGGACATTCCCATGGAAGACCCCATTCTGACCGGCGTCGCACACGATCGCAGCGAGGCCAAGGTGACCATCGTCGGCATCCCGGACTACCCGGGCTACGCGGCCAAGGTGTTTCGCGCGGTCGCCGACGCCGACGTCAACATCGACATGGTGCTGCAGAACGTCTCCAAGATCGAAAACGGCAAGACCGACATCACGTTCACCTGCCCCCGCGACAGCGGCCGGGTCGCGGTGGAGAAGCTGGACTCGCTCAAAGACGAGATCGGTTTCGCCCAAGTGCTTTACGACGACCACATCGGCAAGGTGTCGCTGATCGGCGCTGGCATGCGTAGCCATCCGGGGGTCACTGCCACGTTCTGCGAGGCGCTGGCCGGTGTCGGCGTCAACATCGACTTGATCTCCACGTCGGAGATCCGGATCTCGGTGCTGTGCCGGGATACCGAGCTGGACAAGGCTGTCGTCGCGCTGCACGAGGCGTTTGGGCTCGGCGGCGACGAGGCAGCGACGGTGTACGCCGGAACGGGTCGCTGATGAGTGGCTTATCGATCGGGGTTGTCGGCGCCACCGGCCAGGTGGGCCAGGTGATGCGCGCGCTGCTCGACGAGCGTGATTTCCCGGCCAGCAGCGTGCGGTTCTTCGCCTCGGCCCGCTCGCTGGGCCGCAAGCTAACTTTCCGCGGCCAGGAAATCGAAGTCGAAGACGCAGAAACGGCCGACCCCGCGGGTCTGGATGTGGCGCTGTTCTCCGCCGGCGCGACGATGTCGCGGGTACACGCGCCGCGGTTTGCCGCCGCCGGGGTGACGGTGATCGACAACTCGTCGGCCTGGCGCAAGGACGCGGACGTGCCGCTGGTGGTCTCCGAGGTGAATTTCGCTGACGCGCGGACCCGGCCGAAGGGCATCATCGCCAACCCGAACTGCACCACGATGGCCGCGATGCCGGTGCTCAAGGTGCTGCACGACGAGGCGCAGCTGGTGCGGCTGGTGGTTTCGAGCTATCAAGCCGTGTCCGGCACCGGACTGGCCGGCGTCGAGGAGCTCGCGACCCAGGCCCGCGCGGTGATCGACGACGCCGAGCAGCTGGTGCACGACGGCAGCGCGCTGCAGTTCCCGGAGCCGAAGGCCTACGTCGCGCCCATCGCATTCAACATCGTTCCGCTGGCCGGAAAGCTGGTCGACGACGGCTCCGGCGAAACCGACGAGGACCAGAAGCTGCGCCACGAAAGCCGCAAAATCCTGGGTATCCCGGACTTGCTGGTCAGCGGCACCTGCGTGCGGGTTCCGGTGTTCACCGGCCACTCGCTGTCGATCAATGCCGAGTTCGCCCAACCACTTTCACCGCAGCGCGCCCGTGAACTCCTCGACGGCGCACCCGGCGTGAAGGTGGTTGACGTGCCGACGCCGCTGGCTGCCGCCGGCGTCGACGAATCGCTGGTCGGCCGGATTCGCCAGGACCCGGGTGTGCCGGACGGGCGCGGCCTGGCGTTGTTCGTCGCAAGCGACAATCTGCGCAAGGGCGCGGCATTGAACACCATCCAGATCGCCGAGCTGCTGGCCGCCGAACTGTGACCCGCGGGTGAGCCCTGCCGACTCCCGCCGGTTCGCGCGCTGCTCGCTGATGGCTGCCTACATCGCGTGTCTGCTTGCCCAGCAAGACTTTTCGCCCGCATATGCCGATCCTCCGGCTCCGATGCCAGAGCCGGTCCTGCAGCCGCTGGCGCCCGGTCAGGTGATGCGGATCGGTCCCACCGCAGGGACCGGCACGCCCACCCGCGACTACGGCATCGGCGCCACCGACTTGTGCGTGTTCATGGAGTTTCCCACCGACGTCGTTCAGGTCTGCGGCGACAGCTTCGCCGGCCAGGGGGTCGGCTTCGGCGGCTACTACTCGCCGGTCGCCTTGCGGGTAGACACGTCATCGGTCGACGACCCAGCCGGCGTCCGCTACACGGGGGTTACCGGTTTAACGGAGCCGCTGCTGGCCGACCCGACGCCGGTGGGCGCATCGCAGTTGCCGGCGGGTGTGGTGCAGATCAACCGGCGGAGCTACCTGTTGGTCACCACCACCAAAGAACTGGTCCCGCAGAACTCACGGCTGGTGAAAGCCGAGCCAACACATGGGTTTTGGCAGACTCTTCCGGGCTCGGTACGGGAGGCCGGCTATGCGGGCGGCCAGCAGTCACAGATCAGTGGCTACTACGACCCGATACCGACAGCAGAGTCGCCGACCGGGTGGGTGTACATCGTCGCCGACAACTTCGACCGCAGCCAACCGGCAGTGCTGTACCGGGTCGCACCAGAGAATTTCGGCGACCGGTCGCGGTGGCAGGGCTGGGCGTCTGGTCCGGGTGGCGGTTGGAACAAGCCGCCAGCCCCGTTGTGGGACGACTTGGTTGGTGAGATGAGTTTCAAGCAGATCGACGGCAAGGCGGTGCTGTCGTATTTCAACGCCAGCACCGGAAATATGGAAGTCCGGGTGGCAGACGACCCGACGTCGCTGGGCACCGCGCCGGTGACGACCGTGGTGCAGCACGACGACTGGCCCCATCCTGCGGAAAGCCTGCCGCCGCCGGAGGACAACCGACTCGCCCAGCCATACGGCGGGTACATCTCCCCGGGGTCGACGCTGGACGAGTTGCGGGTGTTCGTCAGCCAGTGGCATAACACCGATCCCCGGGCACGAGCGCCCTATCGGGTAATCCAATTCGCCGTCAACCCATTCAAACCCTGGTCAGAGCCTTAAAGCTTGCTCTCAGTCCGCAGTGGGTCCGCAGCTGCCCCTAGAGACGCCTCCAGCAGCTCCCCGGCAGCCCTGCGGGTGCGGTCGTTGGCGTCCGGCCACAGGTGCGAGTACGTGGTGAGGGTAGGGCAGCACACCGGCCTCAGCAGTTGGGCGCTGGGATCTTTTGCTCTGGCTTTCCTAGCTTTTCGTGTTGCAGCCTTTCCGGTTGTACTGCTTCTTGTTCTCGGCGAGCTCCAGAGTGACGACATGCCGAAGCGTCTCCCGCGAGACGCCGAACTTCTCAGTGAACCTCACATACAGGGCTTCAATTGCCGCACCGTGGCTCGGCGCTGAATAGGTCTCCCGGTATCCAGCACGAACCTCAAGCTCCTGGCCGGCGTCGAGTCGTTCGATCACCGCATCATGCTAGCCGTGATGAGACGTGAGGTTTCGATCCGATCGTGCACGTGCTGCACCGTTCAAGTCCGTTCGGGGAAGTGATGTATCGAGACCGCCGGATATCCGCGCTGAGCAGGTTACGACACATCGCTTACTGTGCAGCAGCCATCTCCCAGGCCACGTACGAAGGTCATGGGCCCACGGGTTGTCCGCCGGGCGTCGAGCGTGTGGCGGTTAATCTGCGCGACGGTTTCCAAGCTCCCTACCTAACTAGGGCTTGGAGCTGTGTCGTTCGTTAGAACGAGTTCACGTTTTCGATGCTGACGAACATGCCGTGACCGGTGCCGTCGTTGGTGACCTGACTTTTATCAGGCTAGTGCGCACTGATGGGTGAGTTGACCTTGGCGAGGGCTTCGGCGAGGTCGTCGGGTACGGGTTCGGCGGCGGTGAGTGTTTGTCGTCCGGCTTGGATCATGACGGTGCGGTAGCGGCGTGCGGTGCGGACGAATTTCTTGATGCTCCAGCCGGTTTGGTGTTCGATCCAGTGGCTGACGGCCAGGGCGGCGAACACGATGCTCAGTGTGCGCTTCGATCGAGTCGCCGGTGTGGTAGACCGGCCGGGCCTGCAGGGCGGTCTGGTTGGCCTCCGAGATCATTGGCGGCGGGTTGGCCGCGGTGGTCAGGTCGCGCGGGTGCCAGCCGCCAGCGTCCCACCCCAGCTCATGGATGTGTTGATCGTCGGTGCTGACGTAGATGACGTAGCCGACCAGAGCCGCGCAGCGACCTCCCCAGCGTGAGAACGCCCGGGGGTCGCCTGCCGCGTTAGTGGTAGTAGAGAGTGCATCCGCAGAACGTGTCGCCGGTTGTCACCGCCTCCTCGGTGAGGATCTGCACCGTGCACGTGGAGCTGAATGGGATGCCACCCCACTTGCCCCACCAGTCGGTGGCCATCGCCGCGCAGTAGGGCTGGACAGGCGGCTGGCAGGTGCCGATGAACGAGTGGCGGCCGAGGGTCTGGTTGGCGGCACCGTTGAAGTACCAGCCGCTGTCGAACGTATCCTCCGTCCCCGTGGTGCGGATCGAGGGCGTGATTTCGCCGTCGATGTAGAACGCGAAGTCCCGTTCGAGCCACGTCAGATTCGAGTTCGTGGTGTCCACGCCACCCACATAAGACGTGTACACCACCGAGCCGGGCCCGGGGTTGGTGATCTGCATCAGCGTGTTCACGTCCCCGGCCGCGCGGGTCACCTTCTGGTCGGCGTACCGGTAGCCCTGGCTGCGCAGCCGCATCCCCGGATCGGCATCCCCCAGCGTGTACGTCACCATGGAGAACACCAAGGCGATCTCGATGTAGCCCGCCGGGTAGTGGTACACCACCTTGGCCGCGGAGCCGAAGGGCATCGGGAACGTGAACAGGAACGCCAGCTCGTAGTTGCTGATGTCCATCTCCACGTGGAGGTGGTCAAGGTCGAGAGAGTGGCCCTGGCCCTGCCAGTGCGTGGCCAGCAGCGTCCCCAGGTCCATGTCCAGGCCCGGCGTTGTCAGGCCGTCGTAGAAGACCTGGAGCCGCGCGTCCAGGGTCGGGTTGTTGCCGACCCCGACGGCCATCCACACCGACCGGACACACCCCGAATCGCCGGTGATGTCGGCCAGCACCAAATCGTCACCGGAGGTGACCGTTTGCCGTTCCAGCGAGGACTGATAGAGCTTGCTGGTGCCCAGGCCGGCCAGCGGGCCCGTACTCATGCCGTCACCGCCGCAGGGTCAATGCGCCGCACGGTGACCGGGTACTCGTCCGGTGGCCGGCACAGGTCGGCCTCGCGGATCGCGTCCTGGCACAGCCGGATCAGCGCGGACAGCACCTCGCGGTTGCAACGCAACGACACCGTCTCGGTGGGGCCGTCCGCGGTGACCTCGAACGTCTTCGGGTCCCGCCGGAAGTCGACGGTGCGCAGCCCATGAACGGCGGCGAACGCGCCCACTGCGGTCAGGTCGGCCTGCGCCGCCCTGTGAACACGTGCGTATTCGTCGCGGGACAACGCTCGCCGCTCGCGCAGCGGAGTATCGTGCCACTGCTGGAGATCCGGTAGGGGTGGCGACCCGGGCCGGGGGCGAACGACGACGGTCACGCCGATAAGCTTGTCCGGGTCAGCGGGTCCCACATACGGGTGAGTGGCGGGGCGGGGCCGTTCACTACCCGGTAACGGCGTTGATGGCCCAATATCGGCCATGTCCAGCTCCTTATAGGCAACCCCACGGACCCGCCACATTACAACCAGCAAGACCTCATTGCGCCGATCCGTCTGGTCTGCGCAAGGGTGCGTTCCGTTGAGCGGACCGGCAATCCGAGCCACCGGCTTCAGGGCTAGCTGCCAATCGAACCCAATCTATGCATCGCAGGTAGAGGTGTGTGAGGTCAAGGGCTTGGCACAACGAACGAGTCACCATGAGCCACTGGAGTTCCTGGCCGCAGCTACTGAACTTCACCTGCCCGCCCGCCACGAATGCTGTGAAAGAACTTATTGGGAACCGGGCGCTCAAGCACGTCCTCGTTGTCCCGCCAATCAGCGACCGGCAGCGTGGCGATGTTGAAGCCTATGCCAATGAACGCAATGTCGAGCTCCTCGAATGGCCAAAGCTGATCAAAGAGATGATCTCGTTCGTCGATGTGCAACGGAACGCACGCAACCAGACTGACCATGTTCTCCGGATCTTGCTGAAATACGGCTTCCTGAACCCGGCGGTCGGTCCGTAAGCGCAGCAAGCCACCGAGCCCCGGAAACGCCGCCCACTCGAGCTGCCGCCGCACCAGGCTGTCCAAACACTCTGGCTCATAAATGGTTGAATACCGTTGATGAGACGGGTTTCAGAGAGAAACTTTTGAGATCCAGCGGCCTGGGAAATGCGCCACCAGGATAAGGGCTGGCTGTCTGTCTCGAATGTGGTCTTGAGCTCAACCAGTCAGCGCATCACTGCAGGCCGATGATGATGTGCTGGTGGAGGTCGGGATGGGTGTGGGTCCGGTTGGGTTTGACGTCGAGCAGCAAGCGCTGATTTGGGCGATGTGGCGGCGGGGTGATGCGATTCGCGAGATGGAGCGCACGCTGGGTGAGACGTTGCC